>URKY01000023.1 GCA_900548465.1 uncultured Eubacterium sp. | reverse complement strand
TTTTCTTTTTATTTTATGCGGCGAATGCCGCATCAGTGAGATGGAGCGAAGCGTAATCGAACTGGGCACTGCAATAAAAAATCATTCAGGGCGAATGCCGCATCAGCGAAATGAAGCGTAATAGAGCTGTATGTGACTCATTAGAGTAGTTCAAAAACAACAAAAGAATAAAAACCATAGTTTTCTAAAAAAGTTTTCTATGATACAATCATTTTCGAAAATAATACAAGGTAATTTTATGTATTAATTAATAAAGTAAAGTTGGGGGTAAAAATGAAAGAAAGAATAAAATACGATAATCAAAAAACAGTTATCATAACAACAATAATTAGCGTACTAATATTAATTACAATTCAGATATTTTTTGAGAAAAGTAGTGATGTTTTGGGATTATCAAATATTGAACAAAAAAGCTTATGGATTTCAGAAAACATGGTTAATATTATAATTCCATTGCTTATTATAGTTGCAGTATTTTTGAAAAAAACATTAATGTGTATATTTGCACTGGGAATTAGAAGTTTGCTTAGTTGTGTTCCGGTAGTTATCTATGCTGTTGAAAATCACCAGATAAATAAAATGGAAATTGGAACTATTATATTGAACATAGTATATGTTGCTATTTTAATATTAATGTGTTTGAAAAAGAATTGTGGAAGAGAGGTGATATTTGCAATAATAATTACCAGAATAATGTGCATCATTTTCAATGGAAGTCTTTGGAATTTGCTGTATGGATTAGAGAATGGAGGAGTATATCTATTGTACAATATGGCACAATTAATATCTTCTGAATTAATATTTATATTGCCAATTGTATATTATAATAAAATCAAAGATGATAAATAAAAACCTAGAATCATTTCCACATATACTTGAACTTTTTATATTTTTATAAAAAATTACATAAAGTTTCATATTGCCCGCGGTGCCCTTAAAAACAGGTATTGCGGGTATTATTATAATGCAAAATAAGGTTCAATAAACTCAATTTTAATTAAGGAGGTTGTATGGTATAATAATTTCGTTATTATAGCGGAACAATATAGTGATTATATCTTTTGAATTTTAAGAGTGCTAGAAGAAAACAAATTCAAAAACAACAAAAAAGTAAGAACCAGATAGTATGTGTGTAAAAAAGAAGATTATGAAAATAAAAAAAGACGATGTGACCGGATTAGAAGGAAAGACTATTGTTTTGGAGCAGAGTAGAAAATGATAAATATATAGGAGAATTATGAAAAAACATATGATAAATATTTTGAAAAACTGTTCCGAACTGTTTTAATATATTGCAAAAATAAGGGATGTCAAAAATGTATTACGATATATTGTTAAAAATCATAATCCGGTTTCAGTGAATGAAATGAAACCGGAGTTAGAAATGACCGAATATAAAGTTAGAAAATGCATTCATGTTTTGGATGAAAATAAACTTGTACGAAAAATTGGAAATGGACCATCGACAAAATATTCATTATCTTTGGATAGTACAGAAATGTTTACTCAGTTGCAGGTAATCATCAGATGTAACTCATATATGAAATAGTAATGCTTTTTTTGAAATAATCATGATAAAATGTGCATAAATTTGTAATTAGGATTGAATCAATAGAAAATGTTTTTGAACTGATGAATTCGACTTTGATAAGTGTAGTGGCAATATTGGCAAGTACAGACCAAATAGAAATAGCAGATTGTTTATATATTATTGTATGTGCGATTATATTGTACCGTTTTTTATTTTACAATTTTTGTAAATAAATAGGGAAAAAAGAGAGCTGTTCATAAGGTAAAAATTTCGTAAACACGAATGATTAACATAAGTGACAAGAACAGTAATCTTAGAATAAAAATGATATAACTAAAACTATTTTTTTAAAAATCCCCCAATTATAAAAATTATTCCAATAGGGACAAATGATGCAAATAGATAATATAACAAAGTGCTATTATATGAACTTTCGTTTATCAATAAAATACTCTCAGATAAATTCTCGATAGCTAATCCTATTGAACCAGATAATAAAAAAGTGCAACCGACAATTACATAAAATAAATTTTTCATAAATAAAACCTCCATTCTCACATTTATAATACATATAAAGTAAAAAGTCAACAATTCGACAAATACCAATTATTTGATACAATACCAAAGAAGATTGAAACGGTACAATCGTAATATAAAAGAATTATGGAGGATAAGAGATGAAGAAAAAAATACTTATTTATTTATTGGCAATTAGTATATCGTTTGTTTTCAGTAGCAATGTGTATGCAAGCGTAGAAAGGACATTTGAGGGTGCTATATAATGATTAAACTTTTAATAATAATAACGGCATCAATCATCCTGATTTTAATTAATAGAATGTTTATGAAAAAAGATAAATATTTTTTCCCTATAATACCTTTAATAATATCGTGTGTTATCATTATCATTAGTATTGTTCAGATAATTCAAAAGGAAAATGAATATTCAGGGGCAGAAGAGCAACCTATTGCTATAGAAGAAAGTGTATTTGAAGATGAGTCTTTTATAACTGCTGAAAATGAATTTAATAATAGTATAAAGGTATCAACACACAAAAGCTTATTTGCTATAGATTTGTTAGGAGATTTTATATTACTAAATATACCAACTATTTTATGCACACTGAATGTTGTGAACAAAAAGAAAAGTTAGAAGCAGATAGCAAAGGTGTAAAAAAAAAGATTATGGAAATAAAAAAGACAGTGTGACTGGATTAGAAGGAAAGACTATTGTTTTGGAACAGAGTAAAGAATGATTTGGTCGAGTAAAAATTTCTTTTATATCAAAAACCTGTATGTGTATTCATATATGTGAGACAGTGAAAACTTCTCCTTCATATCTTAGAGACATCTTTGTTACATATTTAACCATGTTGAAATCTGTAGGAAAATATGACATACTATTATATAGTAGTTTTTTTGTATTTGCACACAATATGTGTGCAAATACAGTGCGTTTTAAGTAAAAGCAGACTGCCAATATCATTCCAAAAAATGAGGATGTTATTATGAACCTTATGATATGCGATGACCAAAAAAGTGAACTTGAAAATATGGGGCAAATTGTTTCCGAATACGCGCTTACACATTCGGAACTTTCGCTGAACGTGAAATGCTTCTTAAATCCATTAGATATGCTGGATGAGATGGGCAAAAGCGGCGTTCCCGACATTGTACTGTTGGATATTTGTATGCCCGGTATTTTGGGTACTGAGGTTGCACGGGAGATTCTCAGCAAAAGCGAAGGGGATACTGACATTATCTTTCTAACCACAAGCCCCGATTTTGCGGTGGAAGCGTTTGCCCTTCATGCGGGCGACTATCTTACAAAGCCGTACACTAAACAGCGGCTGACGGATGCACTTGACAGGCTGATTGAAAAGAGGCGTAACCGTTTATACATTCCTGTTTCGTGCGGAAAGGAAATTCACCGCATAGATTTGTTTAATGTTTTATATGCGGAGGCAAAAAATCACAGTGTGGAAATCCATTTGAAATCCGGGAAGTGTTTGAAAACGCACACGACTCTTACGGAGTTTAAAAATATATTTCAGACGGCAAACGGTTTTGTGGCGGTCGGCGCGTCGTACATAGTCAATCTGCGCTGTGTGCAAAGTCTGCTTGAAACAACCCTTGAAATGTCAAATGGGGATCGCATACCCGTTCCCCGACGGCTGAGGGGAGAACTGAAAAAACAGTATTTTGATTTTTACACAAGGGAGGCAACAGAAAAATGATACGACAGCTTGTGGCGTTAACACTTACAGTCCTGATGCATATTGTTTGCTTTGCTATTATGACCGAACGGAAATATTCTGTAAAAAAAACAGTCTCAATTTATTTCGCATTTTTAACCGTCTTTGTCTGTCTTGCAATGCTCGCTTCACGGGTATTGTTTGACATTCACTCTTTTTATGCTACTTCCCTTACGTTTTTAACTACAATGCTTGTGTCGTTTATTATTTTCATGGTGACGTCGGCAGACCCTGCCTGTAAAAAGGTGTTTTTGTTTCTTAGCTATTCGTCGATATTCTGCATTTTTTTCTGCAGTTCAGCTATGATAAGCAGCGTCTGGTTTAAAGACGGCTTCGGTATCGCTGCCGTATATGTGAAAACAATCATAAGAACCCTGCTGTATCTGCCGGTAATATGGTCATATATCGTCTTTTTGCGTCCGGCGATACGTGAGGTCCCGGGTTCAAACAAAAAAATCTGGCGCTCTATTTCGCTGGTTTCTGTACAGTTTTTAAGTGTATTTTCTATATTTTGCTTCATTTATACTATGAAAAATGACTTCAAGGCATGGTATAGTCTTTTGTTTGCAGCCACTGTTCTGATTTATTTTTCGGTATTGTGGATTAGTTTTGGTATGATCCGTTATATGATAAAGGAAAGTCGAATGGAGTTGATTGAAGAAAACATGAAGCATCTGCAAGACCGGCTTAAAACTGCAAAAGAAAACGAGATGTCTGCCAAAACCGTCCGGCATGATTTCCGACATCACAACCAAAATATTGCCACAATGATCCAAAAGGGAGAAACCAATGAAGCTCTGCACTACATAGAACAGTACAATGAAAGTCTGGACGCTGCAAGAACAAAAGAATTTTGCTCCCATGTGACGGTAAATGCAATTCTTAGCAGTTTTTATATTAAAGCGCAAAATGATGGAATTTGTATTTCAATTGAAGCGGACACGCAGGAAGGCACCAACATTAGTGATATGGATTTTGTCGCTATACTCTCAAATATTTTGGAAAACGCCGTCAATGGCTGCAAGGAATGTGGTGCTCATGGTAAGATAAATGTCAATATCCGAACTGTTTCGGATAAAACGGTTATTGTGTGTAGCAACTCCTGTAAACCGGGGCTTGTTATCGAAAATAATATGATAAAGCATAGGGGAATCGGCATGGAGAGTATGCTGACAGCGGCGAGAAAATACGACGGCGATATAAGTTATCGTTTAGAGAATGATGTACTCACCCTATGTGTTATTCTGAAAAAATGATTTTGAAAACCAATTGCGTTCAAAAAACGACCAATTACGAAGAAAACCATCCGTAAGGATGGTTTTTTGTTATACTTTATTAAATTTAATGTGTCAGGAGGTTAGAATACGAGCTTTTTTAGTAAGAAGAAGCTGACCTTTGGCAAGGCGGTAAAATTTAATTATGAACGAGGGCATGAAAAACTGAAAACAGATCAAAAACTCTTAAAAACATATAAACAGACAGGCTTATGGGAAGGGGAATGGAACGAATTATGAAGGATAAGAAAAAGAGAATAGTAAAACGCCTGTCGGCGGTGACCTTGAGTCTTATTATTGTGCTTTCTCAGATTGGTGGTACAGCACCGTGGAACAGCGGATTTGCTGTCCGTGGGGCGGAGGTATCTTCACCTATAGTTTTGAAAAGAATAGATGGCAGCGGAGAAGCCTTCATTTACCACAGCTTTGTGGAAACAAAGTCCTTTACGACAGGTCAGACTTATGCATTTTTGAACGGCATTTTCAATTATGACGATGGTGTGTCCGCGCTTGGAGCAGGAGCAATCTTAAAGGCGACGGATGTGACAAACAGATCCGCCCACTACATAAAAAACAAGTATGGAACAAATGCCGAGGTAAAGGTTTATGTGGACGTAGTTACACCGGGCAAGGATTTTGATAACTGTGTAGTCGGAGGACTTTATGAGGTTCCGAATTCCGGAACTCCTACAGAATACCGTTATTTTTGCGGATATGGCGGAGCACAAAACTGCGGGCCATACTATGCTTATAACTATGAGAAGGAAAGTATTACCTCCGGAGATATATCCGCTTCATTGAATGATATTGAAAAGCAAGGTTCAGGAAATTCAAAGGATTACACAGTAACGATTACATATGACGGAAATAAAAGCAAGATTTTAGACCACGGAAGTTATACAGTTAAGTTTACTACCCCTGACAAGGTAAAATTTGTTGTTTCAGACAGCGAGGGAAATTCCATTACGGCGAATTTTCAATGTCCGCTGGCTGTACGCTATGATGGAAACAACGAAAATGCAGGTAACATTCCTTCCACTCAGGCGACTTGGAAGGGAGAAAGCATCAAAATATCTACCCAAAAACCAACCCGCGCCGGTTATTCGTTTGTAAACTGGAAAGATGCTGAAACCGGCACGACATATGCGGCAGGACAGAGCTTTACTCCTACGAAATCAACGAGGCTTTTAGCTCAGTGGAAAGATAGCCAGGCACCGAATGTTGGCTATACGCCTACTCAGGTTATGACGGGAGACTCCGATGAGGCTGTGAAAGACGCGGTGCGGGCTGCACTCACTATCACGGATAATGAGCCTGCTTCAGAATGTACGGTTACTGTGACTTTACCTGCAGACTTTACCAAAACACCGGGGAATAAAAATGCTACGGTAAAAGTCACGGATAAGGCAGGAAATACCACTACAAAAATCTGCTCAGTTTACGTCTCTTCTTATGTGGATATCTCGACACCGGTTTTTACAAAAAATACAAAAAATCTCACCTCTACGCTGAACAATCCCGGCACTGATGCGGTTACAGAAAGTGGCTTTGTGTGGGGCGTTATGAACTCACCGAGCCTTACCGTAAATAACGGAAAAGCAACAACGACGACCATAGCAGGTAAGGCGGGAGACAAAATTTCCGTTACGGCGGATAATCTGCAAAAGGGTGTAGAATATTATGCAAGAGCGTATATTACCGCAGGCGGAATCACTTATTACAGCGAGGAGATTACAATAGGGCTGGGATTACCCGCATACGGTACTTTTACAATAAAAAACAATGGTAGCAATACCTTTACGGTGACAAGAAGGGGCGGCAGCGAGGGTAGCCAGACTGTCTATTTCCGCACGGTAAATGGTTCGGCGGTAGGCGGCACGCACTTTACACACCAAAATGGCACGTTGACCTTTAAAGAAGGAGAAACATCAAAAACCATAACAATAAGCGAAAAGACAACAAACACACCGTATAGTGGCAAGCCAGCCACCGCTTATAGTAACGCAGACCGTACCTATTCGGTGGAAATCTACCGCATAACGGGTGGCGGAGCCCTTGGAAGTCCTGCAAATGCAACGAGGACATTGAAAAAAGTTAGCGGATATACGGTGGACAGAACTGTGTACAATGAGACGGAAAGAGCCGTAACCATTACAGACAGCAACAAGTGGGTTGCTGACCGGTCAGGTACCGGAGACTGGAAAATATATTTTCAAAATAGCAGAGGAAAAAATACCAATCAGATAAATTTCAATGTAAACAAAGCCATTGACTCATCCTATTTAAAGGCGACGGCATCCGGATTTTATTACAGAGCATACTTTAATTTTAAAGAAAAAGAAAATGGATACCAGCTTGCGTGGATGGGAAATCACGCCCCGAATAGTTATGGTCCTTCTACGATCAGCAGCAAGTCGGCAATACCGATAGACGACAGCAAGTTTGGCAGTGCTTACTTTACCGCCACATGGGAGACGGGTTCAGGTACAACTAAGCCTGATGGCGCATTGAATCTTCCGGCTATGACCGGAACACAGATTTCTGCGGTAAACGGAACGAATGCAGCAAGCGGTAGAAGAGTCGAAAACAACAAATACATATTGTTTGACATTAACGATACCGCTCATGTCTGGTTCTCGTCAGCCGGTAGCGGCGAAGATATCTGGTACATGAACAGCTATAACGATTACACTATGATTTACGACCCTATTGAACCCCAGCTTGTGGCAGTTGCTCCTATGGCAGGAGGTACTTACAAGATTGGAGATTCATTTATAGTTTCGTTAATTTTTGACGAAATTGTAGATAGCACGAACAGTGGCACTCTTTCAAGTGTTAAGGTGAAAACATCATGGGGAACGGCCTCTTATGTTGGAGGAGCGAATACAAACGTTCTCTATTTTAAGGGGACTGTAGCGAATAACGCAAGTGGAAAACTCACTGTAAACGGATTTACAAATCCAAGTTATATCAAGGATATGTGCGACGTTACAACTACAAAAGCGACAACAAGCGGCACGGGTACCACAACTGCAACCGTTGACACATCCGTTCCGAAATTCACCGTTACGGGAAACGGAATTACCAATGGCACGGGCAAAGCAACGATTAAAGTTAATGCGGATCAGACAAAAACCACGGGAATGAGTTACGCATGGTCGGATTCAACGACTGCACCGACAACAGGTTGGGTGGAACTTTCATCATCAGAGCTTATCACCGCAAAAAAATCAGGGCTTTCGCTATCCATTCGTAAAGAACCGGGTAGTGGCACAAGCAATGGCAAGTGGTATCTTCATGTAAAAGCAGTTTATGCTACAACGGGAGCTTCGGATTACAAAAACGTTTGTCTTGATTTCGGCACGGCGTCAAACCCCGCAACGGGAAGCACACCACCAACGCTCACTGTTACGGCTAATAATACGAATTGGGCTACAAGCAGAAGCATAAAAATTTCGACAACCGGTGCAGAAACGCTGAAATACCGCAAGTCGGATGCAACCACGTGGACAACACTAAGTTCAACTGCAACAAGCGTTACAGTTACAAATAACGGTTATTATACATTCCTATTGATAGCGGGAGATGTTACTGTTTCCGAAACCGTTCAGGTTGAAAAAATTGATCGGGAAGCCCCTACGGCTTCTGTCGGAGAGTTGACAAGCGGTACCGTTGAATCACCAAAAAGTGGTGTTTATACAAAAATTGTTTTACCTATAACCTATGCCGATGCACATTCGGGAGTAAAAATCGTGCAATACAGTTGGACGAACAGCACTGTAACACCGACTTCGTGGAGTACACTTCAGACAGGTGCAAAAACAGTTGCTTACACGGCGACCGAAAGTGTGCTGACAACTAAATATCTGCATATTAAGGTTTTTGATAATCTTAGTCACACTTGCACAGCCTATTCGCAGGCTTATACGGTGATTTCCCAAACGGCGGTTGAGAATCATGCACCGACGATTACCATAGAAGGTGCACCGACAGCATGGACAAACGATATGGCAACATTAACCTGGAGGCTTTCAAATTACACCGGAAAAAATTATGAAGTTATTTTACCGGATGGCAAAACAAGCACAGAGTCAAGTGGTCAGGTCTGGGCAAGGCAGAATGGCGACTATACGGTGACTGTCCGAGATCTTGACTACGGCGGAAAGAACAGTGCAACTATAAAGGTTGATAAACTTGACTTTGACCCACCGACTGTAACCGTAAGCGGTGGTTCAAACAGCTGGTCGAAAGACGATCAGGTTATTACCATAACCGCAAGCGATAGTCAAAGCGGCGTTGGCGAAAAATGGTACAAAGTAGTTTCAAATACCGAGGAAATTCCAACCGAGGGCCTGACGAAGCTTACCGGGAATACAATTACCGTAAGTGATGAAGGTAAGTATTACATTTATTACAAGATTTACGATAATGCAGGGGACACGGAGACAGGCAGAGAAGCCAATAAAACAGAGGGCTTTAAGCTTGTTCAAATAGACAAGACCACTCCTGAAATTACCTTTGGTGAGTATTCCGCAGGATCGGGAATGACTGTGACTGTAAAGGACGGTGAGGATGGTACAGGTTTGTCGGGGCTTGCTTCGGTTACATATAAGATAGAAAACAGCGAGGAAACTCTGAAAACAGAAAACATTTCGGTAAGCGGGAAAACCAATGTTAGCTTTACACTGACGGAAATCCCCGCAGGAGATATAAGGATAACTGTAACAGCCGTTGATAATGCGGGAAACAGTTTTGTAAGTTACAAGGATATTCATGTTGACATTGTCAGCGTGGATATTACATGGGGAGACATGGAATTTACCTACTCGGATGGAACATGGAACGCAGAAACTCATACCTACGAGGGTGTCGGCTGGAGTCCGGATAAAACGGATGGAAATAAAATTACCGTCCAAAACAGTGGCGATGTTGAGGTCAGCGTATCCTATCGATACACGCAGACAAAGAGTCGGGTATCCGGTGGCTTTACCGATGGGGAAGCAGTTATTACCACACCGGTTGTCCTTCCGGTAGCAGAAAAGAAATCTGCGTGGTTGAGTTTAAACGGAAAACCGACTGAATCAATGGAAAAATCGGTACTCGGTTCGGTAACAGTAACAGTTGGAGGTGATTAAGTATGACCGATGACAAGAAAGAAAACAAAAAAAAGTGGCTACTACTTTTGCTTTTGCTACTTATTACAATTGCCGCGGTGGGATTAAGCGTCTGGGCGATATGGTTTCGTGACGGTGATGCCGTCCTTGCTCCAGATTATGCACCACAGCAGGTTGAGGAAAACGCCGAGCCAATTGGTGACGATGGTGAGGAAAAACTCTCACAGCCAGAGGGCGGCGGAGCAGTAGGGCTTACCTATGCAAAAGAGGTAGATATCAGCCTTTCGGATAAGAAGGCAACACTTTTGTTTGCCAATCCGACAAAATCCAATCAGGATATGGTACTTCAGCTTGTAATAGATGATGTTGTTATCCTGCAATCTGGTAGATTGGAGCCTGGCAACAGGGTTTCCGCACTGAACCTTTTGGACGGTGCCGAAAAAAAGCTTGCTGCAGGAGGCTATGACGGAAAATTCGTTGTCCTGTATTATGACCGCACAAGCGGAGAAAAAGCTATGGTCAATACTGAAATTCCCGTAACTGTGACGGTGACGGAGTAGTACTTTTTCGCCTGCAAGGGCGTGAAATATATAAACATAAAGAAAGGAATTTTTAATATGAAAAAATTATTTGTTATGCTTTTAACTCTTACGATTTTGGCAGTACCGGTTACCGCCTATGGGGGAGAAGATACCATAGGCAAAAACGAAAACCGAAGCATTGATGTGCAGGCAAAGTATGCAAACGGTACGGACACACCAGATGTTTACAGTGTAAACGTTGCATGGGGAGCAATGCAATTTACCTATTCTGCCGCAGGTACCAGAGTGTGGGACCCTTCTAAACATCAATATACCGACAACATCACAACAAACTGGACTGCAGACGGAGATACGGTCACCGTAACTAATCATTCCAACAAGGATGTGAATGTGAGTTTTGCTTATGCAAAAGCTTCCGGTTTTGAAGATGTAAACGGTGCATTCAGTGTGGAGTCTAAAACGCTGAACGCAGGTACTGTAGATGATGTGGCGGGGGCTGACGGCGTAAGCACTAAACTAACGCTTTCCGGAACCCTTGCAAGTAATATTACCAATTTTACAAAAGTCGGTTCTATTACAGTTTCCCTGAATTAATTTGTATTTTATATCAGAAAGGAATATAGAGAAATGAAAAAAATATTTGCAATTATTATTTCTTTGGCGCTACTTTCTACGGCGTCTGTAACTGCCTTTGCGGCAAGTCCTATCACAGCTAAAGATGGAAGTGACTCCGCAGTGGTTAAGGGTACTTATGTTGCGGGCGATGCTTCAGCAACAGTTTACAGTGTAGATATTGCCTGGGGAAGTATGGAATTTACTTATACAGACGCTTCAAAAGGAACATGGAATCCGGATACGCACGGCTATGACGGTGCCAAGGCTGCTAGATGGAGTTGCGCGACAGACGCAAACAAAATCGAAGTCACAAATCATTCTAATGCCAATGTAACTGCACAGCTCAGCTATGCACCTGAGTCAGGATACAACGGAATTAGCGGAAGTTTCTCTGATGGTGGGACACTGAATCTCAATAGCGCTGTAGATACTACATATTCAGCCGCACCTTCGGGTAGCGCAACTCTCAGTCTGACCGGAGATCTTGCTTCCGATACTTCTGCAAAAACAAAAATCGGTGTAGTAACAGTGACCCTCGTAAATGAGTAATATCATCGGAATTTAGGATGCGTGCTAACATGCAGCCTGTGTTATGATGGAGATTATCCCTGATTTCTGCTTATTAAGATAATGGGGAGAGGATATGAGGGATGGTAAAAAATGTACAGGAGTCTAAAAATATGAAGTGTAAAGCCATTTATTTCTCTGCTACCATTTGCTTTCTTGCTGTTCTCGGAATGGTCTTGTCTTTTGTACTGACAGGTGGAAGAACTGAGCAACCAAAGTTTACACCTCCGCCATTTGAGGAAACAGCACAAAGTGGTATGCCAGATGTGGCGGACGAAAGCTGGACGCAGATTTATAAGGATGGAATGAATTTTTCAACCCATGTATGCGGCAAAGTCGTTTTGAATGGGAACTCCGCGGATGTGTACTTAACAAATGATGAAGGCAACAAGGTCTGGTTAAAGTTGCGCATTCTTGATGAAGAGGACAATATTCTTGCCGAAACAGGACTTTTAAAGCCGAATGAATATGTCAGGACGGTTACATTTGACAAAATTCCTAAAAGCGGAGCAAACATAAAACTTAAAATAATGGCGTACGAGCCGGATACTTATTATAGCGCCGGAGCTGTAACGCTGAATACCACTGTGGGAGGATGAAAATATGAAAAAAACAGCTGTTCTCATTGCCAGCGTTATGTTGTCCATTTTTTGTTCTTTGCCGGTTTTCGCCACCGGGAACAATCTGCCGGAAGAAAAGACGATCGGCGTGTTTGCAAAAGCGGTTTATACGCTTCCTGATGGCTGTTACGGTGCAAAAAAAGACAATGACGGACATTATGTTGTAGAATTACCTGACGGCATTAAGATTACATTGACATCGAAATCCGATGTTACTTCCTTACGAATGGTGATTTTTCCAATTACCAAACAGGATAAACGGGCTTATCAGTGGATTTCAGACTGTACAACTAATCTCGGAACCAATATTTTGTTTTATGAAATTTATTTTATAGATGAGTACGGAACTCGTGTTGACGTGAAGAAGACGCTTCAGGTGAACATTACCTTGCCAAAGGGTTATGGTGTGCCTAAAGTAGCTAAGATTTCCACAAACGGAAGTCTATCACAGCTTGTTTCAAAAAGCGATAGCAATAAAATATCCTTTACCATTGATAAAGGAGGATACTATGCCGTTGTATCAGCGAGGGCTGGTAGTACCGTTACACATATTTTTCCTAAAACCGGCGAAAAAAGCATGATAAATATTTGGATTGCTTTGCTTTTTGTCTCCGGAATAGGCGTAGCGGGAACCGCAGTCTATGGCAGAAAGAAAAAATATTCTGCAAAATAATGTGGGTATAATACCAAGCCGCAGCGAAAATGAAATTCGCTGCGGCTTGTTTTTATACGTATATAATTTCAGTGGCTACAAATTCGGTCGCGCTATTTCGTAAGTTGTTCATTCTGTCTGATAACACATTTGTGTTAACTTATCAAACGTTTATGTAAAAAAAATCAACGTTGGTGTAAAAACTATTTACAGAAAAATTAAAAAAGGTATCCTATCATTTGTCCGGGCAATACAAAAGTATATACGGAAAGGATTTACCTTTGTTTGGAAGATGGTATAAATGGTTTTTTAGTTGGTTTTAAACAAATAACCATATATTTTCCCAGATTGTAAAAATATGTTATAATTATACATATTTTACAGTTTGGGAGGAGTAATGAATATACTGTGTAGTGTTATTGCTGATGTCTTGCATATAATAGGGATACTGTTGATATGTAAATTTTATCTACAATTAAAAGAAAAAACGGATGATAAATATAGGTATCTAAAAATACTGATAGTATCCGTTAGTTTTTCACTGATTATCAGTGCGATAAAAAATCAAACAATCGCATTAATAATTTATTTGTTATGCGTTGGGATAATTATGCAAATAACGTATTTGGAAAACAATAAGAAAATAATTGTGTGTACTATATGGGTATCTGTTATCGTAGAAATGCTTGATATGTTGTCAATTTTGCTTGTAGACATAGCAAGTGCAGTTATGAATTATAATAATGATTCATTAGAAAATCTTTTTGCAGCATTTTTATCACTGGGTTTTATTAGTATCGTAAGCATACTTTTAAGGAGAATAACGGATGAAGGCATAAGCAGGATACATGTAAAGTATTTTGCTCTTTTTACTGTAAATTTATTTGCAGATTTTTGCATATTAGCGTTGATGACCCATGTTACTCTTGAAGAAATTGCATATCAAAATAAGATCGCGTATATCATTATATACATATCGGTGAGTATAGGACTATTGATACAAATGGCATGTGTAATTTTACTGCTGGTTTCAAGAAATATGCACAAAGAAAAAGAATCAATTATTAAACAGTATCTTGAGGAACAGGTAAAACAATATGAATATCTGAATGAGAGAGAAAAGGAAACAAAAAAATTCAGACATGATATCAGAGGACATCTTTATTTCTTAAATAAATTAAAGCAAGAAGGAAGAGACCAAGAGTTTGAGGATTATTTTCAGGATATTATCGGAAAAGTGGATGACCTGGGTAACAGCATTAATGTGGGAAATGATATCGTTAATGCTGTTCTTAACAAAGCTTATGCAGAAGCAAACAATAAGAATATCAAGATAAATGTAACCGGACATTTTCCTTCACAGTGTAATATCAGTGCTTACAATTTATGCACAATATTTTTTAATTTGCTGAACAATGCAATAGAGGCAGCAGATAAAACAATGAAAAGGGAAGTATGGGTAGTATGTCAATACACGGAGAAAATAATAATTATAGAAATAGGTAATTACTATTGCAATAATAATAAATTGGATAAAAATAAATTAATGACAACAAAGAGCGAAAAGGAATACCATGGTTGGGGTATGAAAAATGTGGAAGACAGTGTTGCGGAATGTAAGGGGCTGATGGATATAGAAATTGAAAGGGATAAGTTTATTGTTTCTATAACATTAAAAAATGAAAAAGAGGAAATAATAAAATGAAAATAGCGATTGTTGATGATGAAGTAAAATGGAGAAATTTGACTTTAGAGGTTGTGAAAGGCCATGTAGAGAAAGCGGATGAAATAGATACTTTTGAATCAGGTGTAGAATTTATTAAAAGAAATGGAGAATATAATGTAGTATTAATGGATGTTGAGATGCCGGAAATGGATGGATTTGAAACTATAATAAATTATAAGGCAGAACATTCGGAAAGTATTATTATAATTCTGACTACCCATTTGGATTGTGCAAGAAAAGGATATCTGGTAGATGCATTTAGGTATGTGGACAAAACAAAAATGCAGAAGGAATTGAAAGAAGCTTTTCAAAAGATAGGAGAAATAAATAGAAAAAATAGTTTCTCGTTGGTAGGAACAAATGGAAATGAAACAAAAAATATTTTAATTAATGATATTTTATATATAGAAACCAAAAGTAGAGGCTGTATTATAAATACGATTGACAAAAGTTATGAGTGCAGTGGAAAAATCAATGATCTCGAAATAGAGCTGGAGAAGTATGGATTTTTCAGGTGTCATAAATCTTTTCTAATTAATTTGAATGCTGCAGAATATCTAGATAAAGAGTTTGTGTATTTTAAGACAGATAAGAGAGCATATATTAGTGTTAGAAAATATACGGAAACAAAAAAGAAGTATATTGAAGCAAAGAAAAAATTTGCATCCATGTAAAAAAACGACGTTCATGTCGTTTTTTTTAACGCTTGTGTAAAATCTATTGAATTAATATAAAAAATATTATACATTTTGAGATATCTCAAAAAAGGAAAATTAAATATATGTATAAAGGTGAAATAAAAAAGATATTGAACTCAACGAGACGTAAGATGGTGATTTTGTTCCTGATTTTAATATCTTTGTTAGATATTTTAATGGTATATTATAGGCCATTAAAAGAGTATATAGATTATAAAGAAAAGTATGTAAATGGTATTGATTGGAGTTATTTTAGTCATCCATGTTATGCAGGTTTTTTAAATGGACACAGCATTGGACATATAGCCCAGGCAATATATGTATGGTTATTACCACTCGTAATATTATTACTATATTCAGATTTATATATACATGAAAGAAAAAACGGGATGAATTTAGTATATAGAAGTAAAATTGGTTCAAAAAAGTTTTTGGCAAAGAAGATAAAGTGTTCGTTCTTACTATCAGCATTGCTAGCTTTTTCGACTATTACAATAAATTTTATAGTAATAATGATATTCTTTAGAAAAGGCACTGATATGCGTGGAGCAGAACAACTTGTGGGATATGGAGCAGAGCCTTTCTTTGAATGGCAATTCTATCATCCATATCTTACATATTTGGTATTTTCTTTATTGTTCGTCGTATTAGTTGGGGCATGTGGAGCAATGACGCAAGCGTTAGCAATATTAATAAAGGATATAAAGGGAACTTATATGATAAGTTTTATGATATGGATTTTTCAATTTGCTTTAGGAGAGGATAATTTATCTGTGGCAATGCAACCATTTACAGAGGCGACTCCAAAACAGATTATTATTGCTTTTTGCAGGCAATTAATAATATCTATTGTGTGTGTCATAATTGTTGTATACAGAGGAAGAAAGTATGAAGAAATATAGAACAGTAGTAGTTATAGTCATCTTTATATTATTGTGGTATTTCCTGAATGGGAAAAATATAAGCACAAATGGTTTATTTTCAAATGATAAATTAGCTGAGTATTTTTCTTGCAATTCATCCCATGGTGGATATCATTATTTTATTACTTTGGCAATTGGATACACGGCTATATTTTTGTGTTATCTTATGTCTTATATAAGTGAAATTAATATATTGAAATTAATTAAATATAGAAGAAATAAATATATAAAATTGATTTTTAAAGAATTGTGTGTAAGAACTATTACCTTTACGGGTATATTTTGCGCTATTAATGTTTTGGCAAATATACTTTTGTTTAAATTAGAAATTTTAATCTCATGCAAATTTATTATTATGGAATTTATATATTTAATTGACTTAATATTATATTTTATGGTAATGGGTTCTATTTGTATATTTATATGGATTATAACTGGATTTTCTAGTTCGTCAGTGTGGATTACTGTTGTAGTATCATCTGCAATTTTAGAAATATATATTTTGAGTGGATGGAACATATTGTTGTTTAATACCGAAATATTAGATGGATTTTGTGAAGGTATTGTAAATATTACTGCAATAATAACAGTATGGGTTAAAAATATTATTATTTTTTGCATTTTACGAAGTATATCAATTGAAAACTTTATAAGGAGGGATTTTCTTGCGAGAAAAGAGATATAGCGAAGAGTTAATAGGCTATTTGTTTATAATAGTCATGATGTCAATGATTGCGCTATATGAAAATAATAAAGGAAGTTATTATGGATTAATGTATGAGGATGGATATATATTTCAAATAATGTATGTTTCACTCTTTATAGTAGAAGTTATGCTTTACTCAAAATATATCGATTATTATTTAAAGAAACAATGTGCACTTATTTTAATTAGATATCAATCCAGAAGAAAAGTATTAACAATAGTTTTAGAAAAGTTATGTATACGCATAACGATTGTAAAAGTAATAGAAGTAACTATATATATTATTATAAATTTATTAAGGGATATAAAAGTAAATTATACAAATGTTGCTTTAAGTTTATTATGGGGTGGCGGAGCAACAATAATCATATGCCTAATACAATTATATATTGAAGTTAGATTAAATGGAGAATATTCCGTTGTTATAACCAGTATAATGCATATTTTCTTTGTTATATTAGGAACAGTTATTCAATGTGAATTAATTAGATATTATAAAAAAACAGAAATTATTAATATGATAATTATTTCTAATTATTTATATATAGGAAGAGTAGAGCGATATATATGTATATATGGACCAGAGATTTTTACGGTGTTTTTGGCGATAATATTTGGGGAACTTATTGTTTTGAGTAGACATATAAAGAAATACAGTGTTATAGAAAATTAGCAATAAGCAGAAAGGAATAAAATGGAAATTTTAATAGAGAATTATACAAAAAAGATAAAAAACAAAACTGTTTTAGATCATATCAATTACGTTTTTGAAGAAGGAAAAATATATGGATTATATGGTAGAAATGGTTCGGGGAAAACGATGTTGTTAAGGGCATTATGTGGATTGATTTTGCCGACAGAAGGACATGTAAAGATTGATGATAAAATCATAGGCAAAGATATTGAAATGCCAGACAGTGTAGGAGTAATAATTGAAAATATGAAAATGTTTCCTGAGTATACAGCATACAAGAACTTAAAAATATTATCGCAAATTAAAAAAAAGGCAACAGATGATGATATAAGATGGGCTCTTGAATCAGTTGGATTAGAAGAACATGCTAATGAGAAAGTAAAAACTTTTTCTTTGGGAATGAACCAAAAGTTATGTATTGCACAGGCAATAATGGAAAAACCAAAAATATTATTATTGGATGAACCAACGAATGCTTTAGATCAGGAAAGTATAGAAAAAATTAGAATGTTGTTTATCGAGTTAAAAAAGCAGGGAAGTATATTAATCATAGCAAGTCATAACTTGCAAGATTTAGAGATGTTATCTGATAAAAAAATAGAAATGAGGAATGGATTGATATTAATAAATTAGTATATTAAATATTATAAGGAGGAATTGATATGAAAGTAAAAACAAAAATACTATCTTTAATTTTAGTAACTGTTGTATGTTTTGGAAGTTCGTTTGCTACGTATGCAAAAAATGATAATATTGATTTTAAGTTTAAAATTAGATCATTGACTAGAAATTCTACATATGGAAAGGGAAGATATCGTCAAACGAGAAATACCAATAATCAATGGAAAGTGCAACTAAATAAATCAGGAGAGGGAAAAGGAACAAAGACAACTTTTTGGTTATCGGGTTCAGATGGGGAACAAGTATCGCCTGATGCAGTTGCACAGCAAGGAAAGGGCGCAGTATACACAAAAGCATATTCTAGTGCCAATGAAAGAAAAGTATATCTATCAGGAGAAAATAATAATTGGTCATTAGATGGATATGAAGTTTCAGGAGTATGGGACGAAGAAACATGGTAATTATAATTAAATTATAATAAATGATTTCAAATATACTAGTTTTTTAATATATAGAACTGTCTTATTTAGGGTTTTAATCATTAATAAGATGGTTCTTTTGATGTATAATATAACACAAATGTTACATCGAAAAAAACCTAAAATAGAAAAGAACCAAAAAGATAAATTCAACTCGAAATAAATAAAAATTAAAAAATGAGATTTTATGCCCTTTGAAATTGTATTGAATAGTAAGGAGAGAAAAATGATAAATATATAGGAAAATTATGAAAAAATATATAATAAATATTTTGAAAAACTGTTCCGAACTGTTTTAATATATTGCAAAAATAAGGGCGATGCAGAAGATGTTATTCAAAATACCTTTTTGAAACTTTATATTTCTAAAAAGGTATTTGTTGATGAAGTTCATGTAAAAAATTGGATGTTCAAAACTGCAATTAATGATGCGACAAATGTATTGAAAAGTAAATGGAATAATTATGTTCCTTTTGAAGAAAGCATGATTAAGGGCATTAATTTTGAAAACGAAGATGATTCTAAAGTTGTATCTAAAATTTTGAAGTTACCAAAAAAATATAGAATCGTATTATTACTATATTATTATGATGGATATTCAACGGCAGAG
Organism: uncultured Eubacterium sp.; assembly: GCA_900548465.1. Classification (GTDB taxonomy): domain Bacteria; phylum Bacillota; class Clostridia; order Lachnospirales; family Lachnospiraceae; genus Eubacterium_G. Next base: position 18,636 of record URKY01000023.1, on the reverse strand, counting down.
ATTTCTCAGATACTAAGTTTAAATATCAGTACAGTACAAACTAGGTTAGCCAGAGCTAGGGCAAAACTAAAGAAAAGTTTGGAGGTGTCAAATGAATAACTTAAAAGATACAATTAACAATGGTGTAGATGGAATTAAAAGTAATAGCAACATAAAGTCAAAAATAATGGATGTCGAAAATGCCGGAGAGACTATAAAAATTTATGACAGGAAAATTCAAAGGAAAAGAAAGAATGTATTTGTATGTAATTTAATAATACTACTATTAATTATTGGAATATCGTCAAATACTGCAACATACGCATTGTCCGGGGAAAATATATATGAAGTATTTTTTTCGAAAAATAAATATGAGGCAAATAGCTTAATGGATTATAACAATCAAAAGATTCTAATCGACGATTATACCATTTGGCCGAAACAAACATTATGGGATAAGAAAATAGGAATTGGTTACCTGATTTTTGAAATTACAAAGAAAGATTCAAAACCGGAAATTAAATTAAATAGGTATGGACAGTGCATAGGATTGGGATTTGGTGAAAATGACAGATTCAGTATTGAGGATACACCATCCGGAAATACAAAATATGAGTATATAGGGGATAATCTTTATGCATATATATCATATACAGTTGATATTAGCAGACCGGATGATTGCAAAATATATGTATTCGATAGAAAAAACGGAGATCATGAAGATTGTGCTAAAAAATATTCTTTTGAGATAAAAGAAACAACAAATGTAAAAGAATATAAATACAATAATAATAAAATCATTATTTCACCTTTAGGAATGGCAATAGAGAACAATGATAAGAATGGCAATTCCAGTGAAGCAAAAATGAAAATTGTTTTTCATTTAAAAGATGGTGGAAAAAAAGAAGTGCTTAACACTACAACAGGATTAGGAACAAAAGGTTCGGGAGAACTTCATAGATATACCAAAGGTGAGGGTTATTACAATATGTATTAGGTTGTGTTCAAAGAAATGCTTGATATTAAAAAGATTGATAAAATTGAATTTAATGGAACGGTTATAAAGAATCCATAGATTCAGAAATATTAATAAAACAAAGTATATTAAATTTATGAACCTGTAGTGACTATTGAAAATATACCGCATATACGGTATACTGTTCCTATAACTTATAAAATGGAGTAAGAAATATGCTTAAAGAATATTTAATAAAAAAAGATATAACCGTATACAAACTTTGCAAAATAAGTGGTGTGCCATATAGTACACTTAATGATTTGGTTAATTTTAAATTACCTGTTGAAAATATACGTGCAGGTCAGCTTAAAAGTATAGCCAATGCATTAGATGTTGGTTTAGAAGAACTGTATGATCTTTGTTTGTATCGAAAATCAGTATTTTCAAAGAAGTATAATGTAACTGCGAATGTGATTATCAAACATAAATCATACTATATAGTTTTTGATAGAAACGGAAAACAATATTGCTATGAAGTTATACCGGTAAAGAAGGACGCTACGACATATATTGAGGAACTTGCCGTGTGGAAACTAAATGAAGAAATAAGTAAATTAGAATTGGAGGTGGCTTATGAATCCTTACATTCTTAAAAGAAAAGATGAACCTGTTGCGGTAATAAATTTAACTGATGAGGGTTCTATATTAGACTATAAAATTGTAACCAAAAATAAAGAACTGGCTCCATTACATGCAGAGGGTAGTAATGGTTGGCTAAAGAAGTGGTGGAAACGTCGTGCTGTTCCAATCGGACAAGGTCATATAAAAGAAATGCTGGAAAAGAAAGGGTTGTTGAGCACTGAAGATTTTCTTGTAAAAAATCTGGGATTGTCATTAACTGATTATTATTGGATTTGTCCTGTAGGTTCAGATTTAAAATGGAAAGATGTTAATTTATTTGCAAATGATTTTCATGATGATATTAACATAGCAGGGGAGGAACAGAATAGTGATCATCCCGTTCCTCATTATACCCCAAATGGTTCTTTGCAGGGAAGTTTGGGAAAATGCTGGACCATTCGTAATGGAAAGAGGGGAATGATAAAGGGGAATAGGGATAGTTTATCCGCAGAAAGTCTGAATGAAATTTTTGCGACTAAGCTACATGAATTGCAGCAATTTAATAACTATACACCATATGAGTTAATAGAAATACACGGTCAGGAATATCAATACGGTTGTTTTTCAGAATTGTTTACATCAGAAGATTTGGAACTTATTAGTGCATATGATGTTGTAATATCAAAAAAACAGCCACAGGATATAAATTCATATGAGCATCTTATTAAAACATGCGAAAAACATGGTCTTGAAGAAAATAAACTTCGTCCTTTTTTAGAATACCAGATTATGACGGACTTTATAATGTCGGGACGGGACAGGCATTTATCAAATATATCAATATTACGTGATGCGGAAACATTAGAATTTATAAAAGCTGCACCAATATATGATAGTGGAAAGGCATTATTTGTAAATGATAGTGTACCTAAAAATGAAAGGGAAATGCTTAAAATCATGACCGAAAGCTTTCAAAACACTGAACTAAAACTTTTAAAATTAGTTCAAAATAAACACTTGGTTGATATTGATAAATTACCAGCACCTGAATTAATTAGAAATTTATATTCATTAGATTCGAATATTGCCGAAGATCGTATAGAAGAAATAGTGAGTGGATATAAAATGAAAATTGATTTATTTAGTCGATGGCAAAACGGCGAAAATTTAAAACAAATAGCAGTAGGTTTTACAAGTAAGACGGTAAATTAAAAAAATTGCGGATATGCTTTGAAATAAACAATAAATTGATTATTTCAAAACATATGATAAAATAATAAACAAAAAACAAGGGGAATTTACAGTGCAGATGAAAATTGCAATATGCGATGATGAAATAATAATATGCTCTCAGATTGAAAAGATATTAACGGAAATATTCTTACACAAATCAATAGATGCAGACATTGACTTATTTTACTCTGGGGAGAGACTGTGCGAAGAAATGGAAAAAGAGAAGTATGATTTAATATTTTTAGACATTGAATTTCCCAATATGAACGGAGTGGAGACGGGAAAATATATCCGCAAAGTTTTGAATAATAACATTACCCAGATTGCATATATATCTTCAAAGCAGGAGTACGCAATGGAGCTGTTCAAAGTACATCCGCTGGATTTCCTGAAGAAACCATTAGATAAAGAACAGTTGGAAGAATTAATTGACGACTACATAACAATAAGTGGAGCACAAAAAGAGGTTTTCCGTTATAAAAAAGGCTATTCAAGTCATAAAATCGAAGTACAGAAAATAATGTATTTTGTTCGTGACAACAGAAAAGTAAGTATGTATACGACGGAAGGAGTAGAAACTTTTTATGAATCGCTGGAGTCAATTTATGACAGAATAAAAAATTACGGTTTTTTGTTCATACACAAATCTTACATGGTAAATTACAGGTATATACAGGTTATAAAATATGACAGCGTTATAATGTCCGACAATGCAGAGTTTTCAATTAGCCAATCCAGAAGAAAACAAATAAGAGAGATTTATAACGGATTGGAGGAAAAATGATGGAAGAGATTTTGTATTGGGTAGCTTATTGCTTATCAACCTTTCTGGAATTTTATATTATTTCTAAATTTATGAAAATGTTTCTGGGAGAAGGAAACAGGGGAAAAGTTGCTATTATAGCAGTTTATACAGTCAGATTTGTCGTATGTACTCTTCAATATATTAATTTTCCACATGGAATGATAAATATGTTATGTGGGGTAATAACCTTGTTTATTGTAGCCTTTGGATATGGTGGAAAAGTTGTTAATAAACTGGTGGCGTGTATTATAACATACTTTTTCTTTTTTGCGTCAGAGGCGGCGGTGGCAGCGGTATTGGCTTTGTCCAATGTCGAAATTTCCGTTTATGGTCACAACGGAGATATGTATTCGTTTATCGTATTAGCGGCAGTGCAGTGGATAACTTATGAAATAGTTATATCCTTTAAAAATATTAACTCAAAAGTTGAAGTTCCAAGAGTAGTTAATATCATCATAATTGTGATAGATGCAATTATATTTGCCTTGGAAACTGCAATTTTCTCACAGAATAGTAATTCTGAAAGCATAAAAATATTGTCAGTAATATGTATGTTATTGGTAATATTTCTGGTAGTTTATTTGTACGATATTATATCCATCAGCTATGCAAAAAAAATGGAAGCAGATTCCATTGAGAGGGAAAAGAATTATTATTTAAAACAGACAGAACTGTTGCAGGCAAGAGATGAGCAATTGCGTGATTTCCGTCATGATATAAATAATCATTTATACGTTATTGGAAGTATGATAGGAAGTGAGAATGAAGAGGCGAAAAAATATATAGAAAATCTCACTGAAAAAATAATTACCACAAAAATGTACAGCAATACAGGAAATGTTGCCATAGACAGTGTAATTAATTATGAATTAAGTAAGGCAGAAAAGCAGGATATTAAGACAAATCTTAATATCGTTGTTCCAAGCGGAATACAGAATGACGTAGAAAATCTTGTAACTATTTTTGGAAATTTGCTGGACAATGCTATAGAAGCAGCAGATAAGTGTACGGATGAGAAATACATTGATTTAAAGGTGAGATACAAAAGAGGAGCAATGTTTATTGACATAAAAAACAGTTACGATGGAGTGATTGTTAAGAGAAAAAATAGAATTGTTACGAAAAAGCAAAACAAAAACCTTCACGGAATCGGCTTAAAAAGTGTGGAGGCAGCAGTTAATAATTATAATGGGACTATGAAATTAGATTTTAATGAAAAAGAATTTAAAGTCAGTATAATGTTATATATTTAAAAGAAAACATTCCTAATGGTTGGACAGGCAATCATAGGGATGTTTTATTTTGTACAAAAATCCTAGTATTTCTACAATTTGGAAAATAGTGGAAAAAATTGTGGTAGCTTTAAATTGCTGATAGGAAGGGGGATGTGAATTATGAAAAAGATGGTAAAAACCGTTGATAAACTTGTTAGTGCAGCAGCATTGGCGTCAGCAAAGAGTAATGTAAATTCAACATGTGCATATTTCTTTCATCAACCAAAGTTACCGGCTGGTTTAAAGAAATTGAGGAAGTTCTAATGGTTGAAAAAATTTCGAAAGAAATAGCAAAAGGATTGGTACGGAGAGAGGTAATTGAGTACGAAGACTATGAAATATACGAATTTGGGGTAGAGCAATTAATAACGAATATAATAGATTTATTAACTCTCCTTATAGTCGGACTTGTTACCGGCATGGTATGGCAGGGGTTAATATTTGCATTTTCCTTTATGGTAATAAGGAAATACGCAGGTGGATATCATGCATCAACAATGTTAAGATGTTTTTTTCTTACAAACTTTATGCTTGTGATCGTTATTTTATTAATGAAGTTTGTCGAGATTAACAGGTTCATGTGTCTGGGAATTATATTAATGTCAGGTGCGATTATTGGACTGTTATCACCGGTTCAGACAAAGAATAAGCCACTTGATGGAATAGAAAAGTTAATCTACAGAAAGAAAACATTAATAACATTGGTTGTAGAAACAACAGTTGCTGTTATATGTACATTATTGAATAAAGGAGAAATATCAGCATGTATCATGATGGCACAGGTTGTTCTTACATTCTCTCTTATAGCGGGAAGTATGAAAGAAAAACAGTAGTTAAGGTAAAAAGTTATTAAACAGTAAAATGTTTAATAGCTTTTTATTTTTTGCACAATAATATATAGAGTTGAAAACTTTCACGAACCTAGTATAATAAAACTACGATAAAGTGGAGGTGAATATGGCAGAGAAAACAAAAGCTAAGTTCGAAGCAAAGACGGACGACGAAAAGTATTTGCATGCAGAAAAACTTTTGAAAGCAATAGATTGTCTGACAAGGGATAAGGAAAGAGCAGAGATATACGAATACGTTGCTAATATATATAAGGAGTTGGGTGAATACAAAGATGCTAAAGAAAAATATGAAGAGTGTGATAAGAAAGCTAAAGAACATAAAAAGCTTGCAGCTGAACACAAAGATACAAACCCCAAGGTAGAGGAGGATGAGAAAAAGAGTAGTGGCATAGTAGGAAAGATTATACTTGTCATAATAGGAATTTTGGTGGTTGCAGTTATTGCAGTATTTGTTTACACAAGAACTACACCCGGAAAATATGCAAGAGCATCCTACTATCAGAAGACAGGAAATTATCAGAAAGCATATAAGATGTTCCGTACCTTAGGCGGTTACAAAGACAGTGAAGCAAAACTTGCAAAGACAGAACTTGGTGTTATAAAGAAGGCAAAGGTTGGAGCCAACGTCTTATATGGAGGTTATCATTGGCTCATTCTTGAAAAAAAAGATGATAAAGTCATGTTAGTAAAATCAGAGCCAATTAACGGATTTGCATATAATGATAAGAATGAGGATGTGACGTGGGAAACATGTTCTCTTAGAAAATATTTAAATGGAGAATTTCTTGAAGAGACATTTACAAAGGAAATGCGTGGTACAATTCTCGACACGGATATAACAGTATCTGATAATGATCTCTACGGAACAAAGGGAGGAAATTCTACAACAGACAAGATTTTTCTTCTAAACAGTATACAGGCAGAAAAGAAGTACAATGACATTTTAGCCAATTATTTGAGAGACTGCTGGCTTATAGATCCCGGTAGTAAACAGAACACGGCAATGTTCATGTCGTACGGTAAGATTATGGAATATGGTTATGAAGTAACTAATACGAATATGCATATTCGTCCGGCAGTGTGGATTTCAGTAAAGTAAAATAAAAAACTGTAGTTCTAGGGTTTAAACCAATGAACTGCAGTTTTCTTTATATTTCAATAATGCATCTTTCACAGGCATTAACTACAGTTGTATCTTCAAAAGTATCAAAGCGCTTAAATTGGCGACCGTACGACTTATGAACATGACCGTGAACAAAAAATTTAGGTTTATATTTCTTCATTATTTCCAGAAAAATTGAAAAACCAAGGTGAGGTAAATCATCACCATCGTTTAAATTGAACGCCGGTGAGTGAGTCACTAAAATATCAATTCCACGGTTATAAAATATTTTTGGACGAAGTTTGTGATATCTTTTACGCATTTGGCGTTCAGTATATTGGTATTCACGACCGGGACGGTAACGCATGGACCCGCCCAGTCCCATAATTCTGACACCTTTATATACAAAAACAGTATCTTCAATACAAATACAGCCACTTGGTGGTGTAATATCATAACATTCATCATGGTTTCCGTGAACATATAACACAGGAACATGAGCGAAAGTCACCAAAAATTCTAAATACTGTGGCGCCAAGTCACCACATGAAATAATTAAATCAATATCCTTAAATTTGTCAGCTGAATAATAATCCCAATAATATGAAGATTCTTCATCTGAAATTAATAAAATTCTCATATGTTTTCCTCTCCGTTATTTTACACCCTGCTGAATGGCAACAGGTTTGGCCTGTTCTTTAAGTTCATCAAATACCGGAATTTCACCGATTATGTTATCAGAGAGCCAATCCATAGTTATAATATCATTTGCAGATAAAGTCTGGTGTTCTTTGTTTCGTATTGTTTTATCCTGAGAGTATATTACACCTGAGAATGGGTTAAAATCCCCTGAAGTTATAGTGTGGGTCAAAAGCTCAATGAGTCGTTTAGTTCCATCAGGTAACCATTGGGAGTAAATAATTTCAATGGCATTTTCAGCAAGCCCCCACCAATAATTAATGGCCTGACTATTTTTGGTAATGTCAGATTTCCAGGTACCATCTAAAATAGCTTGAATTAACTGCTCATAAAAATCGCCCCAGTTATAAATCGGAATGGCTAGATTCCAAATGTTTCCGTCATCAAAAAGCTGATATAGACCGTAGTATCTTGTTCCGGCTTCAGGGACAGACAAATCCTGGTCTGATACACAATCAGGTTTAATGGCCTCAATCTGTTCTCTAACATTTTTATCTTTCAGACAACTCCAAAGAAGATGAATGCGTGCTCTTGGATTTGTCATTTTTGCACCTAGTGCAAATGCATTAATATTGGCAATTGTTCCATAAATAGGATAGTCGGCAATATATACAATTCTATCATGCTCTGACATGGCACCGGCAATGGCACCCATAATAAATTTTGCTTCATACATACGTGAATAATAAGTACGCATTGATGTGTGGGGGTCATGAAGAGAACAATTTAAAATCGTAATCTTCGGGGTGGCAATTGCCGCTTTAAGGCTTGCGTTGGAAAAGGTAGGTGAAGTTGTAAAAATAACATTACATCCGTCATCTATTGCCTTTTTAATTGTATCGTCAATGGTTCCCCCATCAATATTATCATAGTAAACTGTTTTAACATCATCAGGAAAAGTCTCTTCAACGTGAAGTCTTCCAAGTTCATGGGAATAGGTCCACGAAGAAGATACAGGAGTCTTTTCATATATAAAAGCGACCTTTAACTTTTTATCGGATGGCAATAATTTACTGAGAGTAAAGGACTTCTTTGGAGAAGCCGTCATTCTCAAATCAACTTTCTGAGTTGACATTAACTCAAATTCAGAATAGTTTGAGGAAACAAGTTCCTTTAATTCAGAATCCGTCTTTTCTAAAAGGTCTTTATATCCATACAGACTGATAAAGGCAAGAAATGCATCTCCATCTGTAATGTGTTCAAGTTTATTTCCACCTAAAGAAATATATATTGATTTAAAACTTAAAAACAGCGAGCGAAAATCCATTTTATCGTTTGAACTCCACTGCTCATCCGGTTCTTTCCCTACTGTACTCTGCAGCTTTTGGTAACTTCCAAGCTGGGTGAAGTTAATATAATTAATTTCTGAAAGAGCATAAAAATCCATGAATTCATAGTAAATGCGGACATTGATGTCATCAGTTAATTTTGGAATTATTCTTGTAACAGTACCCATTATTGAAGCTGCGCCATAGTATTTAAGCACGCTTACACGCTTGTTTCCCTCTAAAACATAGAATTTGTTCATATATTCATAAGCAATTATAGGGTCAGCAATACCCTCTTCTTCCTGATATTTACTAAGGGCTATCCATTTGGATGCAAATTCTGTATGCACGTCAAGAATAGGCATAAAATTACTGGAGAAGGAATTGCTTCTGCCGGAAGTTTTTGTTCCTACAATCTGATCCAGTGGAATATTTACAAGACCAAGAGAAACCTCATGGTAATCTCTTGTAGAATGAAGAATATCATCGAGGACCTCAAGAGTTGGTAACTGACCTTTTAAAACCTTGGACTGATAATCTTTTTTTCCTATTTTTGAAGCTTTGACATAATCACTGTAAGGCATAAAGTTAATCGCTCCTTCCTAAAAAAAATCCACTACGTTTCATACACAGATTAACACAAATATAAAATCTTTCAAGAAAAAAATAAGTTAAGTGTAAAAAATAATATAAAATGCAGAAAAGGAAAACAGTAATATAAAAAACGATTGGAAGCATTTTGTAAGCTGTGCGAGCATAGCTACAATTGCGGAGCGCTGTTTGAAGCCACGGAGTGGCTGAGTTCGCGGGAGCAATTGTTAATAAGCGGCGCAGCACAGGTAAAAATGCGACAGGTTTTATATATTACTGTTTTCCTTTTCTGCATTTATAATATTGCTTTTAGTACTTAACTTATTTTTTTCTTATATAAACGTTTACGCCTGATTCCTGATAATATGCTGTGAGACGTACTGTTTTTGTATTCCACCACTTTTCAATGGAACCATTAGAAAGTGTTCTTAAATAAGTTGCATCTCCATATGTAGAAGAAATGTTTGAAACGATGGAGTCATATGCGTCTTTTGTCAGTTTGCCGTACTGTAGACGTATTTCGTAAAGTTTGTCCTTGCTGTCGAATACGTACTGTAAAAGTGCGTTGTTTGTGCTAGTATTTACTTTGGTACCAAAGAATTCAGGTGCATTATCAGCACTGAAACTGTATGTTAAATAAGCTGTAGTTCCATCAGGGGAAGCAATATAGTTTCCTTTACCAATGTCCTTGCTGTCTTTTTCAGTTTTCTGAACGGCTTTGTGTGTTTTGCCGAAATCAACTTTTCTAGGTGCCTTTATATTTTTCTTTACAACCTTATCCTGAGAACCACTTGTCTCTACAACTACAACTGTGGCAGGTTCAGTGACATTTTTTGGGGAATTAGTTGTCCCGGATTTTTTTGTCTTGGACAGGCTTACCGCTATAAGCATAATTACTATTAATGCAATAATAACTGTAGTTGCAATTATTAATATTTTATTTTTGTTTGTATTTTTTTCCATTTTTATCGCTCCCTTCGGTCATATAGAATTAATTTTATCATAAATTGTCGTTAAGTAAAAGATAAAAAAACAAAACAATGTTGATAAATGATAATAATTTGGTATAATAAAAGAGTAGTACCTAATACTTATAGTTTGTGAATGAAGTTCACGAACATGAGTCTCTCCTAAGACTCATAAGTATACTAACATATTTTTCAGTCCGGAACGGTTAATGGCAAGGGGGCCTTAACCGTTCTTTGCTGTATTAAAGAAAATTTACGTTTAAGGAAGGTAAAATCATGAAGGGTTGGTTAATTGTAAATGGGTTTTTAAATAGTGAAAAGTTTGAGGAAATATATGACTGGCTAATTAAGGCGGCACTGCAACAGGGAATAGAACTTAGAAAATTAACTAACGATCAGGTAGGGTCTATACTTCCAATTAGCCCGAAGAATACAAGCTGGAAAGAAAAACCGGATTTTGTGTTGTTCTGGGATAAAGATGTATATTTGGCAAAGACATTGGAAAAAGAAGGGTTTAAATTATACAATTGTGCAGAAGCTATAGAGACCTGCGATGACAAGGCTCTTACGTTTATTAAATTAAAGGACACGGATATAAAAATGCCAAGAACATATGTTGCACCAATGACTTTTGACAAGGAGTATAAGGATTATACATTTTTACTTCAGGTAGAAGGAAATGTGGGATATCCAATGATAATTAAGGAAAACAAAGGCTCTTTTGGAGAGCAGGTTTATATGGTTAATAATTATTATGAAGCAGTTGAAAAGATAAAAAATATAGAACATCACGAATTTATAATGCAGGAATATGTTGAAAGCTCCAAAGGAAAAGACGTTAGAATTCACGTGGTGGGCGGGAAAGTTGTTACAGCAATGGAAAGAGTAAATGAAAATGACTTTAGAGCCAACATAACCAATGGAGGTTCAATGAAAAAATATACTCCTACAAAAGAACAGGAAAAAATGGCAGTTAAGGTGTGTGAAAAATTGAAACTGGATTTTGCAGGAGTTGACATAATGTTTGGAAAGGAAGGGGAACCTGTACTTTGTGAGGTAAACTCCAATGCCCATTTTAAAAATATATATGACTGTACAAAGGTTAATGTTGCAGATGAAATAATGAAATTTATAAAAAAAGATTGCAAAACGGATAATTAATTGGGACAGATTATGATTGGTTGGATTATTTATAATGAAGAAGATGTAGAAAAAAACAGAAGATTTATAAAGTTTGTTACGGAAAAATTAAGTAACTACAATATTGCTACTAAGCTGATAATACTGCAGGAAGAAAAAGATATTGCAGGATTAATAAGAGAGCATAAACCGGATTTCGCCATTAACAGAAGTAGAAATTGTGAAGTGGCACTTATGCTTGAAGAGGCAGGTGTAAAAGTATTTAACAGTTCAAAAGTAACAAAAATAGCAAATAACAAGGAAGAGACCTTTAAGTATTTAGACGGCACAGTGGAGTACATGCCTTTTTTTAACAGGGAAAATAAAGAAAAAATCAATTACCCCTGTATTATAAAATCCGTCTCCGGTCATGGTGGCAGTCAGGTTTTTATGGCAAATAACGAAGAAGAGGCACACAATATAGAAGAAATACTAAAGGATGTTAAATATATTTATCAGGAATGTTCCACAGATTTAGGAAAAGATGTACGGGTGTATATAGTGGGAAATAAAATAGTAGCTTCCATGATTAGGACTTCAACTGAAAGTTTTAAGAGTAATTACAGTCTGGGAGGAAGTGCAAGACCATATGAATTAAATAACAATGAGAAAAGTATGGTTAGAAAAATTTTAAAAAAGCTTCCTATTAACTATGGTGGAATTGATTTTATTTTTAACAATGGAAAGGCTGTTTTTAACGAAATAGAGGATGCAGTGGGAGCCAGAATGATTTATGAAAAAACGGATATTGACATTGTTGGCATATTTGTGGATTATATAGTAGAGAAAATTAAAGGTTAGGAGATCGTATGAAAATACAACCCCTTAATATTGATTCAAAGAAAAAATATATATTAGTGTATACAATCTGTTTTATTGTTATGGCATTTGTAGCAAGTCTGCCTTGGATAGTAACCGGGACATCTTTTGTATGGAAAATAGACGGACAGGGACAGCACTATCCGGCATTGGTGTATTTAGGTCAGACACTGCGGGAATTTTTTGTGGGAGTTTTTAGCGGACATCCAAAATGGAATATGTGGGACTTAAACATTGGATTTGGTAGCGATGTGGTTGGAACGCTTAACTACTACTGCATTGGAGATCCGTTAGACTTGTTGTCAGTATTTGTGCCAAAAGCATATACTGAATATCTGTATGAATTTTTAATTATATTTAGAATGTATCTGGCGGGATTGGCTTTTAGTGCCTTTGCTTTTTATAAGAAAGCAAAATATTACCCTACATTAATAGGGGCATTTGTGTATACTTTTTCAGGATATGTTTTAATGTACGGAATAAAGCATCCGTTTTTTACAAATCCCCTTATTTATTTACCATTATTAATTATAGGTTTGGACAAATTATTACATAAAAGAAAATCACTGTTATTCACATTAATGGTGACACTGGCGTTAATAAGTAATTTTTATTTCTTTTATATGTTAACAATTGCAGTAGTTTTATATGCGGTTTATAGAGTGGCAGATTTATATAAAGAAAACAGACTAAAGGAATACGTCTGTGCTTTTTTTAAATGTACGGGCTACTATTTGCTGGGAATTATTAATGCTCTGGCTATATTTTTACCGGTGCTACTGGCATTTTCCGAGTCAGGAAGAAGCAGTGTAAATTCTTTTAGGGAAATTCTTTTTGGAGGACATTACTATAAAGAACTTTTAACCCATTTAGTGGCGGTTGGGACAACAGATGCCCAGACCAACATAGGATATTTTTCAATTGCAGTTATTCTATTTCTTGTTTTACTTTGCAGAAGAAATAAAGAGTATAGGGTGTACAGATTATTTACTATATTAAGCGTTGTAGGGTTGGTTGTGCCGGCAGTAGGATTTGGAATGACGGGATTTTCATATGTAGCCAACAGGTGGATATTTATGTTTACATTTGTGGTGGCAATGGGAACAGTAAGGATGTTGGAGGATAAATCCCATATTAAAATAAAAGATTTCCGACTTGCAGCAGTTGTTGTGGTTGCAGTAGTAGTAACAACAATATTTTTGACTGATGGTATTTTATTAAATGATATTGTTGGAATGGTAATACTTGCTATAGCATTTGTGTTAGTTGAAGTGTCAGTGAGGCTTGGATTATTTAGGAAGCAGAGCTTTTATATAGTAATCATATTGTTGTTTGCATTTGAGTGCGGAACAAAGATGATGACACAGTTTGTTATTGATAATGGCGGTATAATGGGACAGTTTATAAAAGCCGGTAAGGTTAATGATGTAATGACTAATGCCGGAATAAGTAAAGTTAAGGATGATGATAAATCTTTATATAGAGTTGAGAGTATATATGAAGGCAGTTCAAATTATTCTCTGGTAAATGACGTCCCGACAGTTTCTTCCTATTACAGCATAACTTCCGGAAATATATCTGAAACAATGGAAAGTTTGGAAAATTCAGATATTTTTACGGCAGTGTGGACAAAAGATTTGTCAAGAAGAACCGGTCTTATGGAACTTGCCGGAGTGAAATACTACTTGAAAAGAGGCAGAGGGATAGATTTAACCAGCGTACCATATGGATATAAATTAAAGGATACTTTGGAGACAAAGGCGGAAGACGAAAATAATGATAATGTTTACCTTTATGAAAATTCTTTGGCACTTCCTCTTGTTTATGGCTATGATAACTACATGAAAAAAAGCGATTGGGACAGCTTAGACTCTTATGATAAAGAAAATGCCATGCTTCAGGTTGCGGTTGTTCAGGATGACATGAATGGCGAGTTGAAGGAAAGAACACCTTCCTGCAATTCAGTAGTAGTTGTTAATAAGAAGAAATTCATGTCTAAACTAAAGAAAATGAAACTTCCTAATATGGAAGTAAAAGGCGATAAAATTACCGTAAAAAGCGGTATGGTGAAAATACCTATTTCTTTTAAAGGTATTGCAAACAGTGAAACATACCTAAATATTAAGGGAATTGATTACAATCATTTCAGTGACGAATATGTAAAAGAAAAGCTTAAAGCATCTGACATTTCACAGGATGAAAGAAGTGATGTTATATATAATAAGCGTGTGGATAATTTTTATCTTGGCGGGATAATTAATGACAAGTATGCCGGATTTAACTATTGCACTAAGTATTATATTTATAATGGAGCAAAATCCACATTGTGCAATTATGGCTATAATAAAAATTCTCTTAAAGAAGCATATTTCTATATGTCGGCGCCGGGCGTGTATACCTTTGATGATATAAAGATTGTGTGTCAGCCTATGGACAACTATAAAAAGTATGTAAAGAAATTAAAATTAAATATTAAGAATTTGGAAATTGAACAAAATAAAATATCTTATATTGCAAAGCTTAACAACAAAAAACTTATTTGTACCGCAGTTCCTTATTCAAAAGGCTGGTTAGCAAAAATTGATGGAAAGCCGGCAAAAATAATAAAAACAAACGGAATGTACATGGGTGTAGTTGCACCGAAAGGAAATCATAAAATAGAATACTCTTATGTAACTCCGGGACTGGGGCTTGGAAGTGCTTTATCTCTGGCAGGGTGGCTTGTTACAATATCGTTATTTATAATATTTAGGAGAAAGAAAAACACGAATTAATAAAGTGTAGAAGAATCGATTTTAAAAGGTCAGAATTATAATATGACTTTTTAAGGTCGATTTTTATTTTGAAATATTTTTAATAATGAAAATATGAAAATTTGCCTAAAAAATAAATTCAAAGCAGAAACAAGTAAGCATTTTGCACAAAAATAGCGTCCTGTTTAAGTGCAAATTTCAAGAAAATGCAAAAAAATAATAAAAATAGTTTTAACATATAGAAAAACACATATTAAAAGACTATAATTTTTTGAGTAGTTTAAGGTTAAACAGCAAATATTATAAGAGAAGGGAAGAAACTATTGTGAAAAAATTACAGGCTATAGGCAGAAAAATGTTTGCAGGAATATTGACAGTATGTTTAACAGTAGGAATGTTAGCAGGTACATTTACTTCAGGCACTGCCGAACAGGTAAGTGGAGCGATTACAGGCTTTACATCAAATGATTTTCTAAAATGTTATGGAACATCAATAAGAAATAATTACGGAAATGGAAACACAGTTCATTTGAGAGGTACAAATGCAGGAGGATTATTTGTACAGGAAAGTTGGATGTGTTCCACTAATGTAAGGGATCAAAAGACAATAATGTCTAATTTAAAGGATAGATTCGGGGAAAACCAAATGTACAGTCTTCTTGATTACTATGAAGATAATTACTGGACAGAGTCAGACTTTGATAATTGCAAAAATTTGGGAATGAGTGTTATAAGGGTACCATTCACATACATGAATTTATATAGATATGATTCTTCAAAAAATGATTGGGTATTAAGAGACAATGCATTCAGAAAACTTGACTGGTTTGTAGAACAGTGCAGTCAAAGAGGAATTTATGTAATATTAGATCTACACGGAGCATTTGGTTCACAAAACGGACAGGATCATTCAGGTGAAGTTATTGATAATGTGTCAGATGTGACATTTTTTTCAAATTCATACAACAAAAACAAGACTCTGGAATTATGGAAAACAGTTGCAGCTCACTTTGCAAATAATCCGGCAGTAGCTGCATATGATACATTAAATGAACCGGGAGAAAAGGCAGGTACAACGGGAGAGAAGCATTGGAATTTTTACAATGAAATGTACAATACAATTCGTTCTGTAGATCCGAACCACATTATTATAATGGAATCCTGTTGGGGAACGTCAAATCTTCCTAACCCTCAAAAATATGGTTGGACAAATGTAATGTATGAATACCATCATTACACATGGGATTACATAAGTGATTTAGATGGTCAGAAAAAATCCTGCGATAATATAATTAATAGTATTAACAACGCAAATTACGGCGTGCCTACATATATTGGCGAGTTTACATGCTTTGGACTTGAGGATGCATGGAATTATGTAATGAACAGATTTAATGAAGAGGGAATTAATTATACTTCGTGGTCGTATAAAACCAACAATTCAGGTTCCTGGGGAATTTACAATGAGAAGAATACAAATAAAGTAAATCCTACATCAGACTCGATAGATACAATTAAAAATAACTGGGGAACAAATTCTATTGGAACGGGAAATCAGAGTAGTAATGGAATGATTTATAATTCCATAAAAAAAGCAATGCCGGGAACAATCGTTTTTGCAAATAAGGCTTTGACGGATGATGACTATATTGCCATAAAAGCACAAGTTTCGGATAAATATGTCTGTGCTGACAATAACGGACAGTCGAATCTGGTGGCTAACAGAAATTCAGCCGGAGGTTGGGAGCAGTTTAGAGTAATAAACAACAGCGATGGAACGGTGTCGTTCCAATCAAGAGCAAATAACAAGTATTTATGTTCAGTATTTGATGATACTGACAATGAAAATCCAATCATAGCGAGAAGCAATGTCATTGGAACATGGGAAAAGTTCTATGCAGAGAAGCAGTCAGATGGAACATATGCCCTTAGGACATATGAAAAAAATTATTATGTTCAGGCAGACATTGATGACGCAACATCAGGAATTTTACATGCCTATGGAGCGTCGGTAGGAACATGGGAAAAATTTGTATTAGAGCCGGCATCAGACAAAACCGAAATGCCGGGACAGACTGATAATCCATCTGTTCCTGAAACAACGGTAGCCCCAACTACAACAAGTGGAGCTTTAGAAGGATATACAGCAGCAACAGTTAATCAGTGGACACCATCAGGTAAATGGAGATGTTACTTTGGAAACTGGAGTGGAACGGCTTCAGGATCATATAAGTGGGCATCAGACGCAGACTATAATATTTATGTTGATAAGACAAACAAAGGATCAGCATGGTTAGTACAGGGAAGTTATACAGATAACGTAACAAACGGACATACATATAAAGTAACAGTAGATGTTACTGCATCAAAAGCATGTTCAATTGGTATAAAAGAAGATCTTTCAAATGAAAAGGATCCACAGGTATATACAGATATACCGGCAAATGGTACAAGAACTTTAACAGGAACATACACAGTAACAAACAACCAGATAAAAGTAATGTTTGAGTTAGGACAGAATGTTGATGCAGGAACAAATATTAACTTTAAAAATATTAAGATTGAAGATACGACTGCCTCAACAACAAAGGAATCAACAACACCAACAACAGTAGCACCGACAACAAAGGGAACAGCAGTAGTTACAACGACGGTAGCACCTACTACAGCTGTTGAAGATGATACAATTCCTGCACCAATAGGATTAACATACGCAGGAAATGAAACACTTCCATACTACTTTGCATGGCAGGCACCTGCAAGTGATATAGAAAGTTACAATGTATATGTTGATGGAAGATTAGTAGCAACATCAAATATAGCAGCTATTAATTTAACAGCAGATGCCTTTGCAAACGGAAACGGTGATTATGTAGTGTCTGTAAAATCAGTTAGAAATGGCAAGGAATCAAAGGCGACATCGATTACTTACACATATACAGGTGGAACAGTAGATAAGCCAACAACAGTAGCGGCAACAACGGTAGCCCCTACTACAGTAGCGCCAACAACGGTAGCCCCTACAACAGTAGCCCCTACAACGGTAGCCCCTACAACAGTGGTACCAACGACAGTGGCCCCTACAACAGTAGCACCAACAACGGTAGCCCCTACTACAGTAGTGCCAACAACAGTAGCACCAACAATAGTAGCCCCTACAACAGTAGCACCTACAACAGTGGTACCTACAACAGTGGTACCTACAACTGTAGCACCAACTACAACGGTAATTGAGGATGATACAATTCCTGCTCCAATAGGATTGACATATGCAGGAAATGATGCACTTCCATATTACTTTGCATGGCAGTCACCGGTAGGTGATATAGAAAGTTACAATGTGTACGTTGATGGAAAACTTGTTGCAACATCAGGCACACCATCTATCAATTTAACAGCAGACGCTTTTGCAAGTGGAAACGGTGACTATACAGTATCAGTAAAATCAGTTAGAAATGGTAAGGAATCAAAGGCAACATCAATTACTTACACATATACAGGTGGAACAGTAGATAAGCCAACAACAGTAGCACCAA
>URKY01000022.1 GCA_900548465.1 uncultured Eubacterium sp. | reverse complement strand
ACAGGTAAGAGATATATTAAGAAGCTTGTTGAAGATGGAATTGTTGACGGATGGGATGATCCAAGACTTGTTTCTATAGCAGCCTTAAGAAGACGTGGATTTACACCTGAATCAATTAAAATGTTTGTTGAACTTTGTGGTGTGTCAAAAAGCCAGAGTTCTGTTGACTATGCAATGCTTGAATATTGTATAAGAGAAGATTTGAAAGCAAAGAAGCCACGTTTAATGGCTGTGCTTGATCCAATAAAAGTAATAATTGACAATTATCCGGAAGATCAGGTTGAATGGCTTGAAGTTACAAACAATGTTGAATGTCCTGAACTTGGAACAAGAAAAGTTCCATTCTGCAGGGAATTATACATTGACAGAGATGATTTCATGGAAGAGCCACCTAAAAAGTATTTCAGACTTTTCCCTGGAAATGAAGTTCGTCTTATGAATGCTTATTTTGTTAAATGCGTTGATTACAAAAAAGACGAAAACGGAAATGTAACGGAAATACATGTAACATACGATCCTGAAACAAAGAGTGGAAGTGGATTTACAGGAAGAAAAGTAAAAGGAACAATTCACTGGGTTTCAGCAAGACACGGTATCAAATCAGAAGTTCGTCTTTACGAAAACATTGTTGATGAAGAAAAAGGAAAACTCAACGAAGATGGAACACTTAACTTAAATCCGAATTCATTAACTGTTTTAAAGGACTGCTACATTGAGCCAAATATTGCCGATGTAAAGCCGGAAGATAAATTCCAGTTTGTACGTCAGGGTTATTTCTGTGCCGACTTAAAGGATTACACGAAAGAAGAACCTGTATTTAACAGAATTGTTTCATTAAAGAGTTCATTTAAATTGCCAAAATAAATTATATATGTTAAAAAAAGGTGGTAGTAATTTAATTCAAATGCTACTGCCTTTTTTGGACATAGTGTTATTAGTATAGAAGATTGTGCATTTAAGGGATGTTCAAATTTACAGGAAGTTAATATCCCGGATAGCGTAACAAACAAAAGGATCGAAAGGCTCATATGCAGAAACATGGGCAAATGAAAATAGATATACATTTATAGTACAGTAAAGCTAAAAGTTATATTGGAAAATAACAAGCCCTCTGTCAGGTAGTGATAGACAGAGGGCTTGTTATTTTTTACTTTTTATAAATCTTTTAATTCATCAGCGAGATATTCATCATCATCATCTTCATCAATAGTTACATCATCTTCCGTCTCAATATCTTCAGCAGATACATCTTCCTGTGTTTCAGGTGCTGACTCATCAACAAAATCATCTTCAAATTCATCGTCTTTCTTAATGACTTTATTAATTGTTTCCTCAACCTTTTCCTTAGCAGTAGAAGCAACATCCTTTACTTTATCTTTAGCGGCTTCAATGTTTTCTTCTCCAACTTTTTCAACGACTTTATCTTTAGCATCATTTACTTTGTCGATAGCAATGTCTGATACTTCAGAAATCTTATCTTTGGCCGTATCAATTTTGTCCTTTAATATATCCATTTTTTCTTCG
Source organism: uncultured Eubacterium sp. (assembly GCA_900548465.1). GTDB lineage: Bacteria > Bacillota > Clostridia > Lachnospirales > Lachnospiraceae > Eubacterium_G. Next base: position 37,369 of record URKY01000022.1, on the reverse strand, counting down.
CCGACTTTTTCAGTTATTGTATCCTTAACCTTGTCAGTAACATTAATAACTTTATCAGCGGCACTGTCAGCCATGTTTTTTACTTTACGCTTATTAATTGTAATAGTAACTTTTGTTTCCTGTCCGTCATCATTTTTATTAATATCAAAAGCCTTCTCATCATCAAAATCTTCAAATTCATCAACAAGTGAATCTCTTTCGTCCTTGCGTTTCTTTACGTATAATGCACTACCCACTGCAGCTCCGGCAACAGCAGCTGTGCCAAATAATTTCTTAAAAAATCCCATAAAAATATCCTCCATTTAATTATAAATTCTTTGAAGTCATTATAATACTATTTTAGCCTAAAATAAAGCAGAAATACGTTAAACTTGAATAAAAAAATAAAAAATGATAGTCTATCTGTTGTGAGGAGATTGATATGAACAAAAATACAAAAATTATTTTTTTTGACATTGACGGCACAATATATAAATCCGGAAAGGGCGTACCGGATGATACTTGTGATGCAATTGGAAAATTAAAAGAAAATGGTCACATTCCGGTAATCTGTACAGGGCGTTCAAGAAAGATGGTGTACAGCGAACATCTGGCTCCGGGCTTTAACTACATTGTGTCAGGTGCCGGAACAAATATAGAAATAAATGGAGAAAGCAAATATCTTTATGAAATGGAAAGTGCCGATGCAAAAGAGATGTTTAATGAACTGATGGAAAATGATTTTTTGCCTGTAGGGGAGGGATATGCTGACATTTTTCTTGGAAATAATAAATTCATACTTACGGGAAAATACAGGGAATGTCTTGAAAATTATTATCAGGAAGAAATTGCTGATGATTTAATTATATATACTAATCAGGAGATGCACATATCAAAAGTCAGTGCGCTATATTCTGCAACAAGTAATGAAGAAGCAATAATTGAAAGGTACAAGGATAAATATACATTTGTAAATCACAACGGGCATATACTTGAAATGATTCCAAAGCCTTTTAGCAAAGCCACGGGAATAGAAAAATTAATTGAATGTTTAGGTATAGACAGAGAAAACACATATGCTTTTGGTGACAGCTTTAATGATATTGATATGCTTAAATACGTGAAATACGGCTGCGCCATGGGAAATGCCAACGAAGAATTGAAGGCTGAAGTTCCTTTTGTAACAAAGGATTATGATAAAGGTGGAATATTAGAAGCACTTAAGAAATTTAATTTAATATAAAGGAAAACAAAATGAGAATACGTGAAGAAAAAGGTAATACAATTATAGAGGATGTAAAAGATTTTGATTTGTCTCAGACTTTGGAGTGCGGACAGTGCTTCAGATTTTATAAGCAGGATGAAAATGACTATGTGGTAGTAGCATATAACAAACTTTTGCATATAAAACAGGAGGGCAATAATTTAATATTTTTTAACTGTAGCGAAAATGAAATAGAAGGTTGGATAAATTATTTTGATTTAAACAGAGATTATGACAAAATAAAGAAGTTTCTTCTTCGAAAGGATAAGGTGTTAAAACCTGCAATTGAAGAAAAATGGGGTGTACGTATTCTTAATCAGGAATTTCACGAAACCTTAATTTCATTTATTATTTCACAAAATAAACAGATTCCCCATATAAAGCATTTAGTAAGGAGAATAAGTGAAAATTATGGTTCCTATCTTGGAAGTGTAAATGGAGAGGACTATTATTCATTTCCGAGTTGTAGCGTTCTAGGAACAATTACTGAAGAAGATTTCAGGGAAATGAAGACCGGATTCAGGGCTCCGTATCTTGCCGATGCTGTTTTGAAATTAAGCTCAGGTGAACTTAAAGAAACTGTTTTTAAAGGTGTAGAGGAAGAAGAAGCCAGAAAAAAACTTATGACAGTTAAAGGTGTAGGGGAAAAAGTGGCAAATTGCGTTATGTTGTTTTCCCTTGGCTACAGAGCAGCCTTCCCAATTGACGTATGGATTAAAAGGATTATGGAAGAATTGTATTTTAATGGAGAAGAAACATCAAAGGATGTAATTGCAAAGTTTGCAAAGGAAAATTATGGGGAATATGGTGGCTATGCACAGCAATATCTGTTTTGCTACGGAAGGGATAATAAAGTAGGAAAGTAAAATGTAACGAATTTGTTAAATTTTTGTTATTAGGGTTGCATTTGAAGAAAAAAGTGATACTATAAGTATTAGCGATTAGCACTCGATTTTTAGGAGTGCTAACAAAATATGATTGGAGGTAATAAAATGAAATTAGTACCATTAGCAGATAGAGTAGTTTTAAAGCAGTCTACTCCGGAAGAAAAAACAAAATCAGGAATTATATTAACAAGTCAATCACAGGAAAAGCCACAGCAGGCAGAAGTTGTTGCAGTTGGTCCTGGAGGAATGGTTGACGGAAAAGAAATAACTATGAATGTAAAACCGGGAGATATGGTAATTTATTCAAAATATGCCGGCAATGAAGTTAAATTAGAAGATGAAGAATATATAATTGTTAAACAGTCAGATATTCTGGCTATTGTTGAACAGTAATTATTTTTTTAGGAGGAAAGTATTATGGCAAAGGAAATAAAATATGGAGCAGAGGCTAGAAAAGCTCTTGAATCCGGTGTTAACCAGTTAGCAGATACAGTAAAGGTAACATTGGGACCAAAAGGAAGAAATGTTGTATTAGATAAATCATTCGGAGCACCTCTTATTACTAATGATGGTGTGACAATTGCTAAGGAAGTTGAATTGGAAGATCCATTTGAAAATATGGGTGCCCAGATTGTTAAGGAAGTTGCTACAAAAACAAATGACGTTGCAGGTGACGGAACAACAACAGCTACAGTTTTGGCACAGGCTATGATCAATGCAGGTATGAAGAACCTTGCAGCCGGTGCTAATCCAATTATCCTTAGAAAGGGTATGCAGAAGGCTACAGATGTTGCCGTATCAGCAATTGCAGATATGAGCAGTGTAGTTACAGGAAAGGAACAGATTGCAAAGGTTGCCGCTATTTCAGCCGGTGACGAAGAAGTTGGAAACATGGTTGCTGATGCAATGGAAAAGGTTTCTAATGACGGTGTAATCACAATTGAAGAATCAAAGACTATGAAAACTGAATTAGACCTTGTAGAAGGTATGCAGTTTGACAGAGGATATATTTCAGCATATATGGCTACTGATATGGAAAAAATGGAAGCAACTCTTGATGATCCATATATTCTTATTACAGATAAGAAGATTTCAAATATTCAGGAAATTCTTCCACTTTTGGAACAGATTGTACAGTCAGGTTCTAAATTACTTATTATTGCAGAAGATGTTGAAGGTGAAGCTCTTACAACGCTTATTGTAAACAAACTCCGTGGAACATTTAACGTTGTTGCAGTTAAGGCTCCTGGATATGGCGACAGAAGAAAAGAAATGCTTAAGGATATTGCAATTCTTACAGGCGGTCAGGTTATATCTGAAGAACTTGGACTTACACTTGCCGAGACTAAAATCGAAGATCTTGGTAGAGCAAAATCTGTTAAAGTTACAAAGGAAAATACAATTATTGTTGACGGACTTGGTGATTCTTCAGAAATCGAAGGCAGAGTTGGTCAGATTAAAGCTCAGATTGAAGAAACTACATCTGAATTTGATAAAGAAAAACTTCAGGAAAGACTTGCTAAACTTGCAGGTGGCGTAGCCGTAATCAGAGTTGGTGCCGCAACAGAACCTGAAATGCAGGAAAAGAAACTTCGTATGGAAGATGCTCTTAACGCTACAAGAGCTGCTGTTGAAGAAGGCATCATTGCTGGTGGTGGATCAGCATACATTCACGCATCAAAGAAGGTAGAAGAGTTAGTTAACTCTCTTGAAGGCGATGAAAAGACAGGTGCTTCAATTATCCTTAAAGCACTTCAGGCTCCTTTATATACAATCGCAGGAAATGCAGGACTTGAAGGTTCAGTTATTGTCAACAACGTAAAAGAATCAGAGCCTGGAACAGGTTTTGATGCATTACACGGTGAATATGTTCAGATGGTTGATGCAGGAATTCTTGATCCGGCAAAGGTTACAAGAAGTGCATTACAGAATGCAACAAGTGTTGCCAGCACATTGCTTACAACAGAGTCTGTTGTTGCTAACATTAAAGAAGATGTACCGGCAATGCCAGCAGGAAACCCTGGAATGGGAATGATGTAGGAATAGTTCGTTAATAGAATATTAGAATAAATAAAGCAGGATTGGTTGTCTTGAGGCAACGGTCCTGCTTTTTTGTTCTGGTTATACTTTCTGTATGTTTATAAGTTTTTTGTGGAAATTTACAGAGAAGAGATATTTTTTGAAATTCATGTAGAAAGTAAAGATTATAAATTTGTAATCAGGTAGTTTACAGGGATAATTGAAATTATCTACCCATATCCCTGTAAAAAAAGCTTATTTTAATTTCAAAATTTTTGTTCTACAGGGAATATATCTATTTTCAGACAAAGCCTTGTAGTTTTAGTACAGGCTTAAGGGGTTAAACATTAAAAATTCAATAATTAATAATGGAAAGACAGGGATTATAAAGAAATAATTCTCAAATCCCTGTAATTTTACAAGTCGTACCCCTAACAAAGGAATTGTGATTACAGGGATTAGAAGATTAAAATGGATGCGCCCCTGTAGGGTGAGAAGTGAAAGAAATTAAAACTTCTAAAATTACAGGAAAATCTAAAGAAGTAATGTAAAAACCGTGTATATTTTATAAGCCGACCACGACTTTTAACAATAATTATTCAAATCCCCCAATTAATATAAAGATACAAGAAGAAAATCTTATATAATGTGCATAAAAACATTTTTATAATTGGAATGATTGTGTATATATGTTACAATAAGAGCAAATTTGTAAAAAAGGAGAAGTTAAAAGATGAAAAATTTTAAAAACAAAGTATTTTCTTTGCTTTTAGTTTGTGCATTGATAGTAACAAGTATTGCTGTAACTCCATCAAAGACATCAGCTGCATCAACAGCAATAACAAACTTAAAATTCCAGGAAAATACAGATGGGACATGTACTATTTCATGGGATAAACTTGGAAATGGTTCATACAATGTCTACAGAGCAGATAGTAGATATTCAACTTACACAAAGATTGATACTACATCTGAAAACAGTTATCAGGATAAAAACTATGATGGCGGATATTACAAAGTACAGTATGTTCAGGATGGAAAAGACTATGAAATGTCAGCACCTACTTCATACGAAATAGAGACATTTGGTTATAATACTAACATTTTTGAGCCAACTGATAATGCAAAAGAAATCCAGTCAACAATAGATAACATTTACAAGAAAACAGAAAGCGGACAGTTCATTTCAGATAGAAATGCATTACTTTTTGCACCTGGTACATATAGCAACGATTTAAAGGTTGAAATCGGTTTTTATACACAGGTAGCAGGTATGGGAATTTCACCGGAAGATACAGTTCTTGGAAATATCAATTGTAAGGCTGAATGGATGAAGGGCATAAAATATGATGGTTCAGTTAACTTTAACGCACTTTGCAATTTCTGGCGTTCAGTTGAAAACCTTACTACAACAGCTGATAGTACTATGTGGGCTGTATCTCAGGCTACATCAATGAGAAGAATGAATATTAAGGGTTCACTTTCATTACATCAGAATGGTGGTTATGCAAGTGGCGGATTCCTTGCTGATTCTAAAATCGCAGGAAGAAAATATACATATAAAGACAATAAAACAGGAAAGATAGTAAATGCTGAATCAGGTATTTCGGGTGGCTCACAACAGCAGTGGTTATCACGTAACGTTGAAGCAAATAGCTGGGAAGGTAGCGTATGGAATTATGTTTTCGTAGGATGTGAATTTAAATCATTATACGATACAAACAATACAGTTAAGAATGGTCCTGATGGAGAATGGCCTGTCGCACAGTACACTAAGGTTACAAAATCTCCTGAGGTTCAGGAAAAGCCATTTCTTACAGTAGATGATAAGGGAGAATACGGAGTATTTGTTCCTGAACTTAGAAAAGATTCATCAGGTGTTTCATGGGATGGAGATTCAATTAAAGGCGAAACAATCAGTTTAGATGATTTCTATATTGCTAAGCCTGGTGATTCAGCTGCAAAAATTAACGAAGAAATTAAAGATGGAAAGAACCTTCTGTTAACACCGGGAATTTATGAAGTAAGTGAACCTATTAAGATTACAAATAAAGACACAGTAGTTTTAGGACTTGGTTATGCAACACTTAAGCCAACTAATGGAAATGAATGTATGACAATAGGTGATGTTGCCGGAGTTAAGGTTGCAGGAATCCTCTTTGATGCAGGAAGAAAGAACTCTAATTCATTACTTACAGTTGGTACAAAGAAAAATGATGACAATAATGTAGATAATCCTATTTCATTAATTGATACATTCTACAGAGTTGGTGGTGCCGACAATACACCATGTAAGACAACTAACTGTGTAATTATTAACAGCAATAATGTAATCGGCGATAACTTCTGGATCTGGAGAGCTGACCACGGTATGGGAGTAGGCTGGACAAAGAATACATGTGATACAGGTGTTATCTTCAATGGTGATAATATAACAACATATGGTCTTATGGTAGAACATTTCCAGAAGTATCAGACAATCTGGAATGGAAATGGCGGAAAGTGCTACATGTACCAGAGTGAATTACCATATGACATTGCAAGCCAGAATGAATGGAATGCAAAGGACACATATGGTTATGCAGATTACAAGGTATCTTCTTCAGTTAAGACACATGAAGGATATGGTATTGGAATTTATTCATGCTATCAGGCAGCACAGTGCTTTGTTAAGTCAGGTATCGAATGTCCTGACACAGATGGAGTTAAATTCACAAATGTTTGTACATACAGTTTAAGTGGTAATGGTGGTATTGATTACGCTATTAACAAAGCAGGTTACAGTGTACTTGCCAATGGTGAAATGTGTAAGATTATGTCATACTCAAACGGCAAATATACATCAGACAAGATGGGTGACAGAGGCAAAAAGGTAATCTGGAGTGCTACAACAAACAGCGTTGGAAATAAGGTTTATACAGGAAAAGATTATAAACCTAAAATGACTGTAAAGTACAAAGGTATAACTTTAAGAGAAGGTGTTGATTATACAATCTCATATAAAGATACTAAGAAGATTGGTACAGCTAAGATTTATGTCAAAGGTATCAACAACTTTAAAGATACAAACACAATTAAATTTAAGATTACACCGGCAAGGGTTAAAGTTAAGAAAGTTAAGGCAACAAAGAAAAAAGTTAAATTAACATACAATAAAGTTAAAGGCGCCGGCGGATATCAGATTGTATATGCACAGAATAAGAAGTTCAAAAAGAAAGTTGCTAAGAATACTAAGAAGACAAAATTCACTTTCAAGAGAAAAGGAAAAGGTGCATATTACCTTAAGGTTCGTGCATATAAGAAGGTAAACAAGAAATATGTTTACGGAAAATATAGCAAGGTTAAAAAGATTAAAAAAGTAAAATAACAACTTAAAATAATCAGATATAAGGGAACTGTGGCATATATTGTCCGGTTCCCTTTTTCAGTTTGATGTGATAAAATATTTCAGATGGTGATTTATTATGAGATTAAATGAAATTAATGGAATAGGTGAGAAAACTGAAAAAATATTTTATCGTGCCGGTATTGAAAAGGTTGAGGACTTATTGACATATTATCCACGGTATTATGATACCTTTGAAGAGCCTGTATTGGTTAGAAATCTGGAATGTGACAGAACTCAGGCAATATATGCCACAGTTGTTAGAAATGTAGAGGTGAAACGTATTGGAAATCTGCAGATAATAACCGGATATTTAAGAGATTCAGAAGGGTTTGCTTTAAGAGCCGTTTGGTTTAATTCTGCATATTTAAAAGGAAAACTCCATATAGGAGATACCTTTGTGTTCAGAGGATTTGTAAAAGAAAGCCGTGGTGGTTTTGAAATTAGTCAACCTAAGATATATGGTATAAGGGAATATAATAAAAAAATGGGAGAAATGCAACCGGTGTATCCACTTGTATCAGGAATGACTAATAATATGGTGCAAAAAGCCATTAAACAGGCTTTTAATCTGACAGAGCCAACAGAGAATATACCGAAATCAGTTAAAGAAAAATTTAATCTTATAGATAAGTCCGTTGCCATTAAGGCGATACACTATCCAAAAAACTATGAGGACATGCGGCTTGCAAGAAATCGGTTGATATTTGACGAGTTTTTTTATTTTATTATAACACTTAGAAATTTAAAAGAAAAAAATGATATTACAGTTAATGAAAATAAATTAGAGGAACCAAAAGAAATAACAGATTTAATTAATAATCTGCCTTTTAAACTGACTAACGCACAGCTTAGAACATGGAATGAAATTAAAGAAGATATCGCTTCGGACAGAGTCATGAACAGGCTGGTACAGGGAGATGTAGGTTCAGGAAAGACAATACTTGCGGTATTACTTGTTTTAACGGCGGCTCTTAATGGTAAGCAGGGAGCAATAATGGCACCGACAGAAGTTCTGGCAAGGCAGCATTTTGAGTTTGTGACAGAGTTGATTATAAAAAATAATTTAAAATTAAATGTAGCAATTCTTGTAGGTTCATTAACTGCAAAAGAAAAACGTCTTGCATACGAAAAAATTGAGAGCGGTGAAACGGATATTGTAATTGGAACTCATGCGGTAATTCAGGAAAAAGTTCATTTTAAAGATCTGGCTGTAGCAGTTACTGATGAACAACACAGATTTGGTGTAAGGCAAAGGGAAATGATATCTGAAAAGGGAAATCATCCGCATATTATGGTTATGAGTGCCACACCAATTCCGAGAACGCTGGCGATTATAATGTATGGTGATTTGGACATTTCCGTTATAGATGAACTGCCTGCAGGAAGAAAACCAATTGCAAACTGTGTGGTTGGAACGGAATATCGTCCTAAAGCATATAATTTCATAGAAAAACAGGTTGATAGCGGAAGACAGGTATACATTATCTGCCCAACGGTTGAATATAGCGAAGCTGTAGAAGGGGAGAACGTTATTGAGTATAGTGAAAAATTAAATAAAATTCTTCATCCGGGAATTAAAGTAGAATATTTACATGGCAGAATGAAACCTTCGGAGAAAAATGAAATTATGGAAAGATTTGCCCGAAATGAAATTCAGGTATTAGTATCTACCACAGTTGTTGAAGTAGGCGTTAATGTTCCTAATGCTACTGTTATGATGGTGGAAAATGCCGAACGTTTCGGTCTGGCACAATTGCACCAGTTAAGAGGACGTGTAGGACGAGGACAATATCAGTCTTATTGTATTTTTATTAATGGAAGTGGAAAAAAAGATGCCGAAAAACGTCTTGAAATATTAAATAAATCAAATGATGGATTTTTTATTGCAAATGAAGATCTGAAATTAAGAGGTCCCGGTGATTTCTTTGGCGTAAGACAAAGTGGTGATTTTGAATTTAAACTGGGAGACATTATGAATGATGCAGACTTACTAAAAGATGCTGCAATGGCTGCTGATTTAGTAGAAAAAGGTAAACTTTCTGTTACCGGTGAAGAAAAACAGACCTTATCAGATATACAATGTAATTCAATTAATATATAATTTTGTATTGTATTAAATATAATATGCTATATAATTATTTGTGTTGAAATACTTCAAAAGGAGCGTAAATAATATGAATATTGTAGTTTTATGTGGCGGAAATAGTACAGAGAGAGAAGTATCCATTGATTCCGGATCTAATGTGTGTGAAGCACTTAGAAGCAAAGGACACAATGCTATTCTTATTGATGTATATTTTGGTCTTGATGACATAGAGATTTTTGAAAAATCAGATAGAGAGTATAGAGTAGAAGAAGAAAAGAAAAAGATACAGGAACTTTCAAAACATGTGGATGAAAACAGAAGAGAATTCTTTGGAAAAAATGTTATAGAAATCTGTTCTAAGGCAGATATTGTGTTTATGGCGCTTCACGGAAAAAATGGTGAAGACGGTAAATGTCAGGCAACTCTTGATTTATTTGGAATTAAATACACAGGTTCCGGACCACTTGCCAGTGCGATTGGAATGGATAAGGCTGTTACAAAACAGATTTTCCTTTCAAAAAATGTTCCTACAGCAAAAAGTGCATGGATTAAGAAAGGTGAACCTTCTGATTTGAAGACTATAGGAATGGAGATTCCTGTTGTTGTAAAAGCATGTAATGGCGGTTCCAGTGTTGGTGTGGTTTTAGTAAAGGATGAATCAGAATATGATGAAGCACTTAAAGAGTGTTTTGCCCTTGATGACACAGTCCTTGTGGAAGATTATATTGAAGGAAGAGAATTTTCAATTGGAGTAATAGACAATAAGGCATTACCTGTTGTTGAAATTATTCCAAAAACAGGCTGGTATGATTACAGGAATAAATATGCACCGGGAGCAACAGATCATGTATGTCCTGCCAATTTAGACGAAGATTTAACTAAAAAAATGCAGAAAGTTGCTGAAGATGCATGTGCAGCAATCGGATGTGAACCTTATGCAAGAGCAGATGTCATGATGGATAAAGACAACAATATGTACTGCCTCGAGGTAAATACATTACCGGGAATGACCAAAACAAGTCTTATTCCTGATGAGGCAAGGGCAATAGGAATTGATTATCCTACACTGTGTGATAACCTTGTAAAATTATCTATGAAATAAATGGAGTGATAGCATATGAAGTTGAAAAATATGACACTTAAAAATATAACAGAAGCCTGTAACGGAAATTATGTTGGAGACGATTCTATACTTAATGAAGAAATTACGGGGGTGGAAAAAGACAGCCGTCTTATTGAAAAAGGATATTTATATCTCCCATTTGTAGGTGCAAGGGTTGACGGACATGATTTTATTCCGCAGGTTTTTGAAAAAGGAGCATTAGCTACATTATCAGAAAAGGATTTAGAGAACCCTGCCGGACCATACATAAAGGTTAAGTCAGTTCCGCAGGCATTAAAAGACATTGCAGAATTTTACAGGGAACAGCTTGATTGCAAGATTATTGGCATTACCGGCAGTGTTGGAAAAACAAGTACAAAAGAAATAATTGCATCTGTTTTAAGCGAAAAATTTGATGTGTTAAAAACAGAAGGTAACTATAATAATGAAATAGGCATGCCACTTACTATTTTGAAAATAAGAGACAATCATGATATTGCAGTTATTGAAATGGGTATCAGTGATTTTGAAGAAATGCACAGACTGGCGAAGGTTTCAAAGCCTGATGTTTGTGTAATAACAAATATCGGCACCTGCCATTTAGAAAATTTAGGTGATAGGGATGGCGTGTTTAAGGCAAAAACAGAAATGTTTGATTACGCGAAGAAAGATTGCTTTATTGTTTTAAATGGTGATGATGATAAGTTGATAAATGTGAAGGAAGTTAATGGTAATAAGCCTGTATTCTTCGGTATTGATACTGATCAGAAAGTTACAGTTAAAACATATAAACAGATTGGCGTTTTAGGTACTGAGGCTACAATAAATTATGACGGAAGATGTTTTGATACATTAATTCCAATTCCGGGATATCATATGCTTTATAATGCCTTGGCAGCAACATGTATTGGTGTTCACTTTGGAATGACTTTGGAAGAAATTGATAGTGGAATAAGAAAACTTAAAGCAATTAGCGGTAGAAACAATATTTTTGTAAATAATGGCATAACAGTAATAGATGACTGCTATAATGCCAATCCAATGTCAATGAAAGCAAGTCTTGAAGTACTTTCAAATGCTACCGGAAGAAAAGTCGCAATATTAGGTAATATGTTTGAGCTTGGAGCTAAAGAAGTACAGCTTCACGAAGAAGTAGGTGAGAAAGCAGCTGTTTTAGGCATTGATCTTGTAATTTGCATTGGAAGTCTTGCGAAAAACATTGCAAATAAAGCAAAAACTTCTGACAATGAAGTTTTGTATTATGAAAATAAAGAAGATTTTGAGAAAGAAATTAAAAATCTTATAAAAAAAGATGACACTGTTTTAGTGAAAGCATCTAACAGTATGAAGTTTAAAGAAATTGTAGAATTATTAAGAAAATAAATTCTCAAATTTTGTCAGAAAAACAACAACTTACCAGTTTATAATCCTCCATTTTTCACATAATACTACTGTAACAAAAATTCAATTGAAGCTTCGTTACAAGCAAAAATTTTCTTTTATGAAAAATGGAGGTATTGTTATGAGCAACACAAACAAAGTTAATGTTCCTGAAGCTAAGAGTGCTATGAACAGATTTAAAATGGAATGTGCATCAGAAGTAGGTGTTCAGCTTACAGATGGTTACAATGGTAACTTAACATCAGCTCAGGCTGGATCTGTTGGTGGACAGATGGTTAAAAAGATGATTGAAGCTCAGGAAAGACAGATGAGTGGTAAATAACATTTGATTGCAAAAATCAAAAAAAGAGACTCACTTAATTGTGGGTCTCTTTCTTTGGGCAAAGCTGGTTTATATAAAAGTTTAGTGCTTTTTTTCAATAAATTTAAGAATCATAGTAGTGTATTCTTTGATGTTGTTATTATTTAGAGTATCTGCTTTTATATATCCGGTTTTATCTTTAAATTCATTTAAGAGATATTTTGTAAAAAATTCATTTTTAAAATCAAACAATGGAAGAAATTCAGAGGTTACCTTTTCGTAACATGTAGAAGCCGTAGCTTTTGTTTTATGTTTATTATCTACAAATTTTGCAAGAGATTTATGTACAGCTTTATCCTCCAGTGGAAGGAAGTAGTAATCCTGATAATTATTGTAGAAATATTTATATGTTCCATTTTTAAGGGAAACAGATATATGAGCCAGATTTCCGTCAGCGTTAAAATGAACTCCCTCCAGATTATAGGATAATTTTGTTGGAAGGGATGAATTTAAGTCTAGTTCAATGCAAAGTTCCTTTGCTCTATCTCCATTTAAGTCTGTAAATTCATTAAACCGGTAATTCCTAACATTATATTTTCCAAGAAAAATATCTGAAATCGAAAGTAAGGATAAAAGTTTTCCCATATAAAATACATCTTCTTTATTGTGTAATAACAACGGTATTAGTAATCGTTCATCTTTTGATTCTACATATTGCTTAAACACTTCAATTAAATCACCGCCGCTAAAAGGATCCTGTCGTTTAATTCCAAGTAATTTTTCAAAAGATTTCTGCTTTTGATTTTCCATATTTAAAATATGATTTAATTTGGAGACAGGCTTGTAAATATCAACACTTTTAAAGTTATCAAAGTCAAAATTTAGCTTGTATTTTTCCCCACGCTCCTTTACAAAAGGCATATCAAAAGCGTTGCCGTTAAAATGTATAATTGTATCAAAGCCCTGAACAAATTTATGAAATGCCATAAGTACATTGGCTTCATCATTAAAATTTTCTGCAAGCCACTGTGTATAACAAAGTTCATTTCCTGCATAATACATACAGCCAATGAGATAAACAATACAGTATTTTCTTGAAAAACCTGTTGTTTCAATATCAAAAAATAAAACCTTATCTTTATTTGCAATTTTTTCTATTGGATATTCAATTTTTATATCTGCTTTATTTCTTATCACTAACATAGGTTTTATTCTATCAAAATAATAGGAAATTGACAATGGAATAGGGGAATGCTATTATAGGCGTTGATAATAAAAAAAGACTTTATGTTCCAATGTAAAAATTGGCTAAGAGGGAAACAGGTGAGAATCCTGTACGGTCCCGCCACTGTAAGCAGGGAGCTGATTCTTATGACTATGTCACCCACTGGGAAACCGGGAAGGGAAGATGAGGCAATGATCTGTAAGCCAGGAGACCTGCATAGAGTTCTGGAGTTGTATCACGGGGAATTGATAAAGGACTTCTAAATAAAAGAAAGGCTGCATAAGCCTTGTTTTGCTGTGCAAATATTTTATTCAGATTATTCTTTGCCCCTGAAACAGATTGTTTCGGGGCTTTTTTCGTGTTGCTTCAAGTATAAAACTAAGGAGGATAACAAAAAATGAACAGAATAACACGCAGAATTATTTCAGTTTTATTATCACTTGCGTTGATATTTACGGGAATTAATTTGCAGGCAGACAATGCTAAAGCAGATGATGCAGATTCCATAAAAATATCAACAGCTGAACAGTTAGCATTAATAGGAAAGGACGAAAACTATCCCTTAGATGGTAATTACACATTGGAAAATGATATTGACAATGTAACTTTTACAATCGGACAGACTGAAAACACTTATCCTGACAGTTTTACGGGAACATTTGATGGAAATGGACATGCCGTAACACTTAATATTAATGCTGAAAAAACTTATCAGGGATTATTTGGTACAATTAATGGAGCAACAGTTAAAAACGTTGTTGTAAAGGGAAGTATCACTTCAACAAGAGGATATGTTGCAGGAATCACACCTAAAGCCGTTAATTCAAAAATTGAAAATTGTGGTGCAGACCTTACAATTAAACTTACTGATATCACTGCATCAAACATTGGTGGAATAACAGGTTATGCAGAAAACAGTACTGTATCAAACTGCTATTCAAAGGGAACAATTTCAGGAAAAATCAAATATTGCGGAGGAATTATCGGACAGATTCAGAAAAATACTAATGTATCAAACTGCTATAATACAGCAGAAATTTCAACAACATTGGCATCTGCTCAGAGAGTTGGCGGAATCGTTGGATATGCAAACACAACATCAACACTTTCAAGTGACATTAAAAACTGTTACAATTCCGGAGTGATTACAGGAAACGGACAGGTTGGAAGTATCTATGGATTCCTTACAAAAACAACAAATTCATCAAACATATACTATGTAGAAAACACTCACGAAAAATCATATGGTTTTGGAAATGAAGTTGATGTTTCAGGTATAACAATGATTTCAACAGATGAATTAAAAACATTGGCAGAAAAACTTGGTGAGGCATATGTTGATGATGAGACTAATGGATATCCAGTTCTTAGTTGGGAAGCAAACACTAACACTGACGAAGAAGATACAGAAAGCCTTAATGAATTAGTTAAAGTCTTGCCAAGTGGTGTTATAAGACCAAAATTCAACGAAGTAAAAAATATAGTTACATATATTTCAAATCTTATTAATGCAAAGGATGAGTACAGGGACAAGGGAATTAAAGTATCGATTAAATCAGTTTCTAACAGATTTGATACTGATAAAACTTTCGTTGAGTCTGACGGAACACTTCACTATTATTATAAAAATATGTTTGAAAATCCGGGAAGCAATATGAACTTTGAAAATGTTGATGTAGTATTTAACCTTACACTTAATAATGTAACAGTTGAATACACACCATCATGTGTACAGTTACGCTGGGATTTAGACAAAGTAAAAGACGACTTAAATACTGTTGCTTCTAACTATGAAAGTGAACAGATTTTAGGTGAAAATGAAAACTTAGATGCAGTTGTCTCAAATTTACAGTTACCAACATATCCTACTGTAAAATACAATGAAAAAAATACAACATGTAAATGGATTAAAACAACTTACACATCAAGTGATACTGATGTGATTTCCATTGCAAAAAATGCAGACTGGGACAACGATTATAATAACATGTATTATAAAGCCTCTGTTTACAGACAGAATGAAGATACAGATGTTACAATTACAGCTACATTTACATTTGAAAGATTTAATGATTCCACAGAAGCATCAGGCGTTACTGAAACTTTTACAAAAGAAATCAAAGTTAAAGTTTTAGCTTACGATGAAGTAAAGGAAGAAAGTAAAAAACTTGATGAAAAATTAAATGCCTACAAAGATAACATGTCTGATTTTACAACAGGTGGTACTCTTGATTTTGAAAATGTAAAAGGTGATGTTTTACTTGCAACTCCAAGAAAGCTGGATCTTGATGGAAAATATTATAGTTTTGATGTTAAGAGCAGCGATACAAGTGTAATGGAAGTATATGGTTACAGAACATATACCTACAGACCGCTTCCAGGAGAAAAAGCAAAAGAAGTTACTCTTAATGTGACAGTGTCAAGTAAAGAAAATCCTAACATTAAGGCTACAAGAGATATCAAACTTAGGGTTGCTCCTTTGACGGATAAGGAAATTGATGATGCAATTACATTTATGAATAATGCTAAAAATAATTTCTTTGAGTTTATTAAAAACAATAATGCTGACAGGGATAACATTACAGGAGATTTAAAAACTTTCTACGGAATTTACGAAAATGAAGATGGTTCTGTATATTCTTCAACTTATGTAAATAAACCAAACAACAATGGTATTATAGTTAAAATACATAATCCTGAAGAACCTGTTCCTGATAATCAGAGATACTGGATTTCTTCAGATAAAAACATTGTTGATGATGAGACTTTAAGAGTTACAGTACCTGAATATGATACAGTAGTAACAGTTGGTGCATTAATTTCACATGAAGTGTATGAAAACTATGCAAAACGTTATGCTGACAATGAAGTTTATGGTCCTAAATTTGCACAGCTTGCAGATCAGACAGTTACAGTAGACCTTAAAGTAAAGGGAGAAAAAGGTGAAGTACCGACTACAATGGAAGCACCAACAACAGTTGCACCTACAACTGTAGAACCGGCAACTACCGAAAATCCAATAACAGAGAAAGTAACAACTATACAGCCTGAAACTGTGACAGCAACACAACCTGATACAACTGGAAATAATAATATTCAGGCTACAACAGATAATTCTAAGAAAACAACAACTGATTCCGGCATTTCAAAGAAAAAATTAACTGTTAAAGGTCTTAAAACTAAAAAGGCAAAGAAGAAGATAAGTATTAAATGGAAAAAGAATACTTATAGTTCAGGCTATGTTATTAAATATAGAGCTTTAAGTAAATCGAAAAAGTATAAAAAGATTATTCTTAAGTCAAACAAAAAGAATAAATTTACATTAAAGAAAAAGTACAAATATAGAATTAAAATCAGAGCTTATAAGATAATAAATAATGTAAAATTTTATGGAAAATGGAAGACTATAACAACTAAATAAAGCTAATTTTAATAAGGCTTATGCTAACAAAACAAAGTAATCTGTTAAATAGTATAAGCCTTTTCTTATTTTTCAGGATTGGATGTTATTTACATTGAACAAATGGCTAAAAAGTATTATTATATAAGGTATGTAATTCAAAGAAAAGAGAGGTAAAAAAATGTCTATTCTAACATTTAAGGGCGGTGTTCATCCATATGATGGAAAAGAACTGTCAAAAGACAAAGCTGTTAGAAAAATATTACCCGGAAAAGAACTGGTATTCCCTATGTCGCAACATATCGGGGCACCGGCACAACCAACAGTTGAGGTTGGTGAAAGGGTATTAAAGGGTCAGTTAATCGGTAAAGCAACCGGATTTGTTTCGTCCAATATCCATTCATCCGTTTCAGGTACAGTGAAAAAAATAGAAAAAAGATTAGTACCAAACGGCAGCAAAGTCTTATCAATTGTTATTGAAAATGATGAAGAGTATGAAGAAATTAAACCTTATGAAGTTCCTAATAAATGGACAAAGGAATATATCAGAGAAGCAGTTGCTAATTGCGGAGTTGTGGGACTTGGTGGGGCATGTTTTCCAACTCATGTCAAATTAGCACCAAAGGATGAAAACGCAATTGACCATGTCATTGTTAACGCAGCTGAGTGCGAGCCTTACATAACGGCTGATTACAGAAGGCTTGTAGAACAGCCCAAAGAAGTTATTGAAGGCTTAAAGATAGTCCTTAAACTTTTTGACAATGCAAAAGGAGTTATAGCAGTCGAAAATAATAAACCTGATGTTATAAAGAACTTAAAAGAATTAACAAAAAACGAGGATAGAATTTCCGTTGCGGAACTCAAGACAAAATATCCTCAAGGTTCAGAAAGACATATTATTTATGCAGTAACAAAAAGAAAAATTAATTCCTCTATGTTACCTGCTGATGCAGGATGTATTGTTGACAATGTTGATACAGTATACAACATTTATCGTGCAGTTGCTCTGGGAAAACCGTTAACTGAACGAATTGTAACAATATCCGGCGATGGAATAAATGAACCATGTAATTTACAGGTACCTTTTGGAACAAGCCATGCAAAGTTGGTAGAAGAAGCCGGAGGAATTGATGAAAATGTCGAGAAAATATTATCCGGTGGTCCTATGATGGGGCAGGCTATGTTTACTCTGGATGTTCCGGTTATAAAAGGCTCATCTGCACTACTTGCATTTAAGAAAGATGAAATTGCCCACGCAGTTACAACTAACTGTTTAAATTGTGGTAAATGTGCCATGGTATGTCCTGAAGGTCTTATTTGTGCAAAACTTGCCCAGGCAAGTGATGCCAACGACATGGATGCCTTCATAAAAATGCACGGAATGGAATGTATAGAATGTGGCACTTGTAATTTCAACTGCCCTGCCAATAGAAATATTACTCAGTCAGTTCGTACAATGAAGAGAAAAGTACAGGCTATGAGAAGAAAGGGTAAGAGTGAATAATTATGTATAATGTGTCATCCAGCCCTCACGTAAAAGCAAAAATGACAACTCAGTCAATTATGAGGGATGTCATTATTGCTATGTTACCGGCTACAATTTTTGGAATTTATAATTCAACGAATTTATTCGGAATAAAATACGGAATACATTCAGCATTGCTGATATTTATAACAGTATTGTCATGCGTTGCATCAGAGTATATTTACACAACCATTACGGATCAAAAGATTACAATATCTGATTTAAGTGCAGTAGTTACAGGTATGATTCTTGCATTGAATCTGCCATGTACTTTTCCGTATTGGAAGGCAGCACTTGGTGGAGCATTTGCCATTATAATTGTAAAACAGTTATTTGGTGGTTTGGGACAAAACTTTATGAACCCTGCATTGGGTGCAAGATGCTTTTTGGCATTAAGTTTTGCAGGTAATATGACAGCTTTTTATCCTTCAGATGTTAAAGGTGTAGATGCCGCAACCTCTGCAACACCATTGACGGCATTAAAGAATTTAGGTGAGAGTTCATCATCTCTTCTTGATATGTTTATTGGAAATCATGCAGGAACAATTGGTGAAACAAGCGTAATAGCTCTTTTAATCGGTGCATTATATTTAACTGTAAGAAAAATTATTGATTTAAGAATTCCTCTTACATATATTGTTGTATTTGGCATTTGCATAATGCTCTTTAACAAAAGTACGGATATTAATTTCCTTGCTATGCAGTTATGCGGTGGTGGTCTTATATTTGGTGCGTTTTTTATGGCAACGGATTATGCCACATCCCCAATTACAAAATCAGGAAGATATATATTTGGAATATGTTTAGGCCTTTTGACGGCAATTTTCAGAACTTTTGGAAATACGGCAGAGGGTGTATCTTTTGCAATAATCTTCTGTAACCTTTTAGTTCCATTAATTGAGAAATGGTCTATACCTAAAGCCTTTGGCATTGTAAAAGCGAAAGGAGGCAAATAATATGAATAAAATAATAAAAAACACTTTAATATTGTTTGCCATTACTCTTGTGGCAGGATTTGGACTTGGTTTCGTATATAATGTTACTTCAGACGCAAGAGCAAAGCAGGAAGAAAAAACAAAACTTGAAGCATACAAATCAGTTATGAATCAGATGGAAAGCTTTGATGAAGTTGTAATTGATTCCACAAAGGCAGCTGATTATATAAAGAATTTAGTTAAGAAAAATGAAAGTGATAATAATATTTCAACAATAAAGGCTTTTAATGCAGACATTGACAATGTTATTTTGGCAAAGGACAGTTCAGGAAATGAATTGGGATACATTGTAACAGTTACTGACAATGAAGCATATGACGGTTCTTTACAAATGACAGTAGGTGTAAAGAAAGATGGAACGGTTACGGGAATTTCATTTTTATCACTTAGCGAAACTCCGGGACTTGGTATGAAAGCCAAGGATGATTATTTCAAAAATCAGTTTAATAATAAGAAAGCTGATTTCTTTGAATATAAGAAAAGTGGAGCCACGGCAGATAATGAAATCAATGCCATAAGTAGTGCTACAATAACATCAAATGCAGTTACTCATGGTGTTAACGCTGCAGTCTACTGTGTTAAATATATAGTGGGAGGTGGTAAATAATGAACAGATGTGTTGAACGTTTATATAACGGAATAATTAAAGAAAATCCGACATTTGTGCTGATACTTGGAATGTGTCCAACGCTTGCGGTAACATCATCTCTTATTAATGGTGCAGGCATGGGACTTAGCACAATGGCAGTTCTTGTAATGTCTAATATGGTTATATCAATGCTTAGAAAAATAATTCCTGACAGTGTTCGTGTGCCGGCGTTTATTGTTATTGTTGCAAGCTTTGTAACTATACTTCAGTTTCTTCTTGAAGCTTATCTGCCGTCACTTAACAGTTCGCTTGGAATTTATATTCCACTTATTGTAGTAAACTGTATCATTTTAGGTAGAGCAGAAAGTTATGCTTCAAAAAATCCTGTTCTTCCTTCAATTTTTGACGGATTTGGAATGGGACTGGGATTTACAATTGCATTATCTTTATTAGGTGCTTTCAGAGAAATATTAGGTGCAGGAACAATTTTAGGAATAAATATTCCACATTGGGACGGTATTGGTATTTTCGTAATGGCACCGGGAGCATTCTTTGTGCTGGCGGCTCTAATTGCAATACAAAATCATATTAGAATAAGCAAGGGAAAGAAACCTAGAAAGTTACATTGCGAAGAATGTGGTGGTTGTGCAGGATGTGCACAGTTTGATTCATGTAATAAAGAAGAAAAGGAGGAGGCATAAATGGTTAATTGTATGTTAATTGCAGTTGGTGCTGCATTGGTAAATAACGTTGTACTTAGTCAGTTTTTGGGATTATGTCCGTTCCTTGGTGTTTCAAAGAAAACAGATACTGCAGCCGGAATGGGAACAGCAGTTATATTTGTAATTATGATTGCTTCAGCAGTTACTTATGGATTGTATTATGCTTTACTTGTTCCTTTTCATCTTGAATATTTACAGACAATTGTGTTTATTCTGGTTATTGCAGCTTTAGTTCAGTTAGTTGAAATGGTTTTGAAAAAATTTATTAAACCATTGTATGAAGCTCTAGGTGTGTATCTTCCGCTTATAACAACTAACTGTGCTGTATTGGGCGTTGCAATTTCAAATATTGACAGTAAATATAGTTTTGCCGAAAGTATGGCAAATTCACTTGGAATTTCAGTAGGATTTTTAATTGCTATTGTTATTTTGGCAGGAATAAGGGAAAAGTCAGAAAATAACAACATTCCAAAGGCATTTCAGGGAACACCGATTGTTCTTGTGGCTGCCGGACTTATGGCTATAGCATTTACAGGTTTTACAGGTGTAATTTAAGGAGGTATAAGAATGATATTATTAGCAATTAGTACTACCTTAAAAGGCATTTTACTTGCCATTGCCATTGTTGGCGGTGTAGGACTGATAATTGGAATAGCCCTTGGAATTGCAGGAAAGTTTCTTGCAGTTGAGGTTGATGAAAAAGAAGTGGCAATAAGAGAAGCACTTCCGGGAAATAACTGTGGTGGATGCGGATATCCCGGATGTGACGGTTTAGCTGCAGCCATTGCAAAAGGTGAAAGTGAGCCTTCAGCATGTCCTGTTGGTGGAGAACCTGTTGCAAAGAAAATTGCAGGAATCTTAGGTGTAGAAGCAAAGGTAGTAAAAAAAGTGGCTTATGTTTCATGCTCCGGTGACTGTGACAAGGCAAAAAATAAATATAATTATTATGGCAATATGTCATGTGAGGATGCTGCTAACATTCCAGGTGGTGGAGCAAAGGCATGTTCTTACGGTTGTCTGGGACTTGGAAGCTGTGTGAAGGCATGTGAATTTGATGCAATTCACGTAGTAAACGGAAAAGCACTTGTAGACAGGGAAAAATGTAAGGCATGTGGAAAATGTGTAGAAGCCTGTCCTAAAGGTCTTATTTCCATAATACCGTATGATTCAAAATATATGGTTAAATGTAGTTCAAGAGATAAGGGAAAAGATGTTATGCAGGCTTGTACAGCCGGATGTATCGGTTGTGGCCTTTGTGCAAAAAACTGCCCAAATGCAGCTATAGATTTTGAATATAACCTTGCAACAATATTGCAGGACAAATGTAAAAATTGTGGAATCTGCAAAGAAAAATGTCCGAAAAAGGTAATTGAAGAAATTAATTAATATATGAATATTTTTTAATGAAAACCTCACACTAGAATATAGTGTGAGGTTTTTTTATGGAAAAATTTATTAGTAAAGATTTAAAAAGCAATACAGAAAAATTAGATGAAATTTTAGATATACCAAACAGTTTTGATATGTTAAAGAAAAATACAACAATTGGTGGAAGAAAAGCGAGTATGTATTTTATTAATGGCTTTTGTAATGAAGATCTGCTGGAAAAAGTCCAACATTTCTTTGCCGGAATTAAAGAAGAAGAAATGCCTGATAACCCCGTAGATTTTTCAGATGCACTTATTCCCATACTTGAAGTAGAAATGTTTGATCAGGAATATGATGTTATAACAATGACATTGTCCGGTGTTTTATGTCTTGTTATAGAAGGTTATGATAAGGCCTTTTTAATTGATGCAAGAGAATATCCTGCCAGAAACGTGCAGGAGCCTGAAAAATATAAAGTTTTACGTGGTTCAAGAGATGGATTTGTTGAAACAATTGTGTGTAATACGGCTCTCATTAGAAGAAGAATTAGAAGTCCGGAATACAAATGTGAAATATTGCGTGCAGGTACGAGTTCCAGAACTGATATTGCCATTTGCTATATGGATGACAGAGTTGATAAAAAACTCTTATCACGTATTAAAAAACAGCTAAATAACATAAAAACAGACGCATTGCCTATGAATCAGGAGAGCCTTTCGGAATGTCTACACAAAGGGCATTGGTTTAATCCGTTTCCTAAATTCAGATATACAGAAAGACCGGATACTGTAGCTGCTGAAATTTTAGAAGGACAGATATGTATTCTGGTAGATAATTCACCGGCAGCAATGCTTTTGCCAACAACAATCTTCGATGTTATTGAAGAAGCAGATGATTATTATTTTCCCCCTATTACAGGAACATATTTAAGACTTGCAAGAGCAGCCATAACAGTCTTGTCCCTTTTGTTAACACCATTATTTTTGCTTTATGCCAATAATCCTGATATGCTTCCTGACTGGTTAATGTTTACGAAGATAGAACCGCAATACGTTCCCATATTCTGGCAACTTTTAATATTAGAGCTGGCAATAGATGGTTTAAAGATTGCAGCAATTAACACCCCCAGCACATTAAATACACCTTTGAGTTTGATTGCAGCAATAATAATTGGTGAATTTGCCGTAAACACAGGATGGTTTGCAGAACAGACAATGTTATATATGGCAGTAGTTGCCATTGCAAACTTTACTCACGAGAACTACGAACTGGCATACTCCATAAAATTTTTAAGGCTAATATCCTTAGTATTAGTCCAATTATTTAACATATGGGGCTTCATAATCGGAATAGGTGTAACTGTACTAACAATTGTATTAAATAAAACAATTGCTCAGACAAGTTATATATACCCGTTATATCCATTCGATTTTAAAAAATTTATGTTAAGATTTTTTAGAGTATCAATAAATAAAAGAAAATAAAAATTGAAAAGGTAAAGACTAATATGAGAAAACAATAGGCAGTATTTCGTATACTTTGCAAGGCTAGTTGCAAATGCGAAGCACTGTTTGAGCCCTCAATGAGGGCGAGTTTGCGAAAGCAGTTGCTAATAGACGCCGCAGCAAAGTTAGAAATACAACGTGTTTTCCATATAGTCTTTACCTTTTCAATTTTCAATTACTTTCATTTACTTTTTGAACTATAACATTCTTTCCATTATCAAATTTTAACCCTGATGTTAAATGAAGTTTATTATCTTTTGTTATAAATATGGCTTCTGTATCATTTTGCTGTTCTATAAATTTCATGCCTTTATCAAGACCAAGAACGAAACATGCGGTGCTATATGCATCTCCATATTCAGAATTTTCTGAAATAATGGTTACGGAATTTAAATTATTTTCAACAGGGTAGCCTGTTTTAGGATTGAGAATGTGGTGATATATTTTTCCGTCCTTTTTAAAATATCTTTCATATGAACCGGATGTTACAACTGATTTATCTTTTATTTTTACTTTGGCAGAATATTCATTTTCTTTTTTGGCAAAAGGTTTCTTGATTCCTATAGTAAAATCATCTCCATTATTGTCTCCAATCGTAAGTACATTTCCACCAAGATTAATAATGGCAGAGGTAACACCTTCTGATACCATATAATTTTTTAGTTTGTCTGCGATAAAACCTTTGGCAATTCCTCCAAGGTCCACCTGTGTATCTTTTTTTAGTGTGAAAGAATCTGAATCACTGACAATGTTTTTGTAGTTTACTTTTTTTAGACAATCTTTAATCTTATCCTTTGATGGAACTGATGTATTGCCGCCGGGTATATTCCAAAGATCAACCAAAGGAGAAATTGTTATATCAAAGGCACCTTCAGTTGCTTCACTAATATCAAGACTGTCATTAATAATTTTATCCGTAAATTCGTTATGTTCAAATTTTTCATTATGATTTAATTTATATATGTCGCTGTCTTTTATTGTTTTGCTAAAAATCTGTTCATAATGTTTGCATAAATCGAAACATTTATCCATTATGGCCTCGGCATCCGCATCATTAGAATATGAGTATATAGATATTGTTATAATTGTGTCTAATGCAAAATAATTTTTTGATAGTATTTCTTCATTTTTTTTGCAGGAAGTAGTACAAAAAATTAATGCAAGTATTATAATAAAAGCTGTTATTTTTTTTGATTTTAACATTTGATTTCGCTCCTTTAACTAAATAATACTATAGCATAATACAAAAAATCTTTAAAGAAAAACATACTGTGGACAATCTTATGTATAATTATATTTTAATAAAAACTTGGCAAATAAATATTTGTATATTGTTTGCTAATGTGGTAACATTACAGTTATGGTAAACATTTGTTCTTTTTTTGAAATGAATTATATAGGAAATAATATGAAGAAAAGAAAAACTGACATAATACTTATAACAATTATAATACTGGTAGCAATTATAAGTTATTTTTTTATAAGTGCTTTTTTTAAGGGTGAAGGGACTACAGTTCAGGTATTTCAAAATAATAAACTTGTGAAAGAATTTCCAATAAATAAGGACAAGACATATGAGATAAAAGATAAAGATAAAACCAACATTGTTACTGTCCGGTCAGGAAAAGTTTTTATGAAAGATGCCAATTGTCCTGATAAATTATGTGTAAAGCAGGGGAGCATTTCTTCCAATGGAGAAAGTATAATATGCCTTCCTCATAGAGTTATAGTTAAAGTAACCGCCAGGTAATGTGAATTTACTAAAAAAACAATACATTGGAGTGCTTATGGCAAAAAAAATATCATTAACAGCATTATTTACGGCTTTTGCTGTTGTACTAAGTTATATAGAAAGTTTTATTCCGATTACCGGCATACCCGGAGTGAAAATTGGACTTGCAAATTTTGCAATAATGCTTGCCTTATATTTATTGGGATATAAAGAGGCCATTCTTATAAACATATTAAGGATAATTATTGTTGGAGCAATGTTTGGAAATCTCTTTGGAATTCTATTTAGTATTTCAGGGGCATTAATTAGTTTTTGCGTGATGGCAATATCCAAAAAAATTAATAAACTGTCTGTAATTACTATTGCAATTCTTGGGGGTGTTTCACATAATATTGCACAACTTATAATTGCCGGTTTTGTAGTTGAAACATATAGTGTAGTTGTTTATATTCCTGTTCTTATTATTTCAGGACTTATAACAGGGGCAGTA
This sequence comes from uncultured Eubacterium sp., assembly GCA_900548465.1. GTDB lineage: Bacteria > Bacillota > Clostridia > Lachnospirales > Lachnospiraceae > Eubacterium_G. The sequence goes on along the minus strand of URKY01000022.1, from coordinate 11,391 downwards.
ATTGGCATTCTTTCAGATATAGTTATAAAAAGAATAAATACTGTTTTTTCAAAAGTAATCAGGAAGTAGGTTTGATATGATTTCATATATAAAAGGAATTATTGAAGAAGTGGAAGAAGATAAGGTAATAATAGATAATAACGGCATGGGATATGGCATATTTATGCCACAAAGTTCACTTGAATTGATTGGGCCGGGTGAAGAATTAAAAATATATACATATTTGAATGTAAAAGAAGATGCAATGCAGTTATATGGTTTTCTTTCAAAAGAAGAATTGAATCTTTTCAAAAAATTAATTGGTGTAAGCGGAGTTGGACCTAAAGGTGGTTTGTCAATTATTACTGCATGTCCCGGAGACAGTCTTCAGATGGCAATTATATCTGGTGATGCTAAAGCGATTTCGAAAGCACAGGGGATAGGAGCCAAAACGGCTCAAAGAATAATCATTGAGTTAAAAGATAAGATTGATTTGGAAGAAGTAATCTTCACTAATTCCGGCGAAGCAGTTGCTGACACAGGGGTTAAATCCGATGCAATAGAAGCACTTATAGCCCTTGGATATTCAAGAACATCCGCATTTAATGCCGTTAATAAAGTAGACAAAATAACTGACGATGTTGAAGAACTACTAAAACTTGCACTTAAAAATATTATTTAAAGGAAATAAATATGGCAAAAAGAATTATTCAAACAGATGTTACATCTGAAGATATTGTAATTGACAAAGGACTACGTCCACAGACTTTAGATCAATATGTAGGACAGCAGAAGGCAAAAAATAATTTAAAGATTTTTATTGAAGCAGCAAAATCAAGGAATGAACCTCTGGATCATGTTTTATTTTATGGACCACCCGGGCTTGGAAAAACAACTCTTGCAACAATTATTGCCAATGAAATGGGAGTAAATATAAAAGTCACATCGGGACCGGCAATTGAAAAGCCCGGCGAAATGGCTGCAATTTTAAATAATCTATCAGAAAACGATATTCTATTTATTGATGAAATTCACAGATTAAACAGACAGGTGGAAGAAGTCTTATATCCCGCAATGGAAGACTATTCTATTGACATAATGATAGGAAAGGGACAGGCTGCCAGATCTATTAGACTTGATTTACCTAAATTCACCTTAGTTGGTGCTACAACAAGGGCCGGTCTTTTGACAGCACCCCTTCGTGACAGATTCGGTGTAATTAATAAGTTAGAATTTTATACCGTTGATGAATTAAAGGATATTATTAAGCGTTCCGCCAATGTTCTGGGAGTTGAAACAGATGAAATGGGTGCTATGGAAATGGCAAGACGTTCCAGAGGTACACCGAGACTTGCAAACAGACTTTTAAAGCGAGTAAGGGATTTTGCTCAGGTTAAATATGATGGAATAATTACATATGATGTAGCTAATGAGGCTCTTAATATGCTGGAAGTTGACAAGTTAGGCTTAGATAAAGGGGACAGAAGCATTCTTGAAACCATTATTTATAAATTTGCCGGAGGACCGGTAGGGCTTGATACTTTAGCTGCTGCTTTAGGAGAGGATTCCGGTACACTTGAAGATGTATATGAACCATATCTTATTCAAAACGGATTAATACAAAGAACTCCACGTGGAAGAATCGTAACAGAACGTGCATATATGCATCTTGGTGTTGAAAATATTCAATAAAAATGGTATTGTATTACTAGGAAAAATTTAAGGAGGAAATTCAAAAATGAGAAAGAATTTATTCAAAAAAGTTTCAGCTGTAGTTTTATCTTTAACATTAGCAGTTGGAATGACAGGCGTTGTACCTGCTGCAGTAAAAAAAGGTACAGATATTTCTAATGGAGTAGCATGGCAGGGCTTCTCAATCCATACAAGAGAAGATAAGGGTGTCTGGGAAGATTCATTAAAGAAAGATAATCAGGTTTATATGAACGAAAAAGACACTAAGAAGAGTTATGGTGAAAATGCCAGCATTACATCACAGACTTCTACAGGTTTCTTAATGAATGTAGTTAGTACAGGATGGAGTGCACAGTGGGGTCCATCAGGAAAGAAAGACAGCAAGGGAAATGCTATCTGGGAAGCTAAAGGAAACAACCCATGGGGTGTAACAGCTAAGAAGATCCTTAAGATTGAAAAAGGTCGTACATACACAGCTACATTTAAGATTAAGAGCACACTTAAGAATGAAATCAAAGAAGCTAAGGAACGTGAAGATGGTACAGGATATAATGTAGGAACTGGAAAGTACAACTATATTAAACATATTCACGTTAAGGCTTACAGAAACAATACTAAGGATGGCGATCCTGGAATTGATGGAGCAAAGATTACAGCTACATACAATGGAAAGAACATTGTTAGCACAACAAAGGCTGACCAGACAAAGACAAAATATGATGTAATTGAACTTGACAGCAGAAATGATGGATATGCTGATGTAACAGTCACATTTACAATTCCTGGTGATAACATTGCTTACAAGCAGAACACATGTGGTTTAATGATTGCTGCAGGTGCATTATTATGCAGCTTCCCTGACGAAAATGATATGAAGGGTACAATTGAAGTTAAAGACTTTAAGGTTGTAGCTTCAAATAATCCTGTAGCAACATCAAAGCTTAAATCAGTTAAGGGATTAAAGAAAGCAGTTAAAGCATCAACAAAGAAAGTTAAAGGCGCTAAGTTGTATGAATTCCAGTATTCAACAAAGAAATCTTTTGCAAAGAAGAAGACTGTAAAGTCAAAGAAGCCTACTGTAAAGATTAAAGGTAAGAATGTTAAATCAAAGAAGACATTATATGTTAGAGTAAGAGTAAAAACAAAGACTGGATATACTGTTTGGTCAAAGGCTAAAAAAGTTAAAGTAAAATAGTTTGCTAAATAATATTCCTTTGATTTTTAATAAACTTGTGATATTATAGTGTTTGATTTTATACACATAAGGAGAAAGTTATGTCATCAAAAAATTACATAGATGTCATTATTGATGGAAAAATTTACAATATTGGCGGTTTTGAAAGTGAAGCATATTTACAGAAAGTTGCCACTTATATCAATAATATGATCTTAGATTTTAAACAAAATGATAATTATCGTCTGCAAAGTATGGATATGCAGAGAATACTTCTTGAAATTAATATTGCAAATGATTATTTTAAAGCGAAAAAACAGGCAGATTTGCTTGAGAACGATTTAGAATTAAAAGAGAAGGAAGTATATGACTTGAAGCATGAGTTGATTGTATCTGATTCTAAGGCGGATACAGCAACAGCAGAATTAAACGAGGCTTTAGAAAAAATTAAAAATCTTGAAAAAGAGATTGTAAAGCTTCAAACAGAACTTAAAAAATAATGTGAAACGATCAGGCTTAGGTCTGGTCGTTTCTTATAATCAGGAGATTTTATGAAAGTTGAGTTATTAGCCCCGGGTGGTTCCTACGAAAGTGTAATAGCGGCTCTAAACGCAGGAGCTGATGCGGTATATGTTGGCGGAGAACTATTTGGTGCAAGAGCAAGTGCAAACAATTTAACAAAAGAACAGTTAATTGAGGTTATTGAATACGCACATATAAATTGCAAAAAAATATATCTAACAGTTAATACTTTAATAAAGGACAATGAAATAGAAACTAACTTGTTTGATTATTTGTTGCCACTGTATAATGCGGGATTGGATGCTGTAATTGTTCAGGATATGGGAGTATTGCTTTTTATTAGGGAATGTTTTCCTGACTTAGCTATTCATGCCAGTACACAAATGACAATTACCGGAGAATACACTGCGAACACTTTAAAGGACCTTGGCGTAAAAAGACTGGTAATGCCAAGGGAGTTATCTTTAGAAGAAATTTCTACTATATACAAAAGTACAGGAATAGAAATAGAAAGTTTTGTTCATGGTGCATTATGTTACTGCTATTCAGGACAATGTCTTCTAAGCAGTTTTATTGGTGGAAGAAGTGGGAACAGAGGACGTTGTGCCCAGCCATGCCGCATGGAATATGATGTAATAAAAGACGGAAAAATTATCAATCCCGGCAATTCAAAATATGTTTTGAGTCCTAAAGATATATGCACATTAGAAATTTTACCTGAAATAATTGAAGCAGGTGTTTTTTCATTGAAAATTGAAGGAAGAATGAAAAAACTTGAATATATAGCAGGTGTTGTAAGCATCTACAGAAAATATATTGATTTATATTTAAACAATCCGGACAATTACAGAGTTGATAAAAAAGACCTTAATTTATTAGCTGATTTGTTTAACAGAAACGGATTTAGCAGTAGTTATTATAAGGTTCATAATGGGAAAAATATGATTTCCTTAAAGAAACCGGAATTTAGGGAAGAAAACCGGGAATTTACCACATATTTAAAAGAAACATACAGTGGAAAACAGTTAAAAAAACATATTAATATAAATATTACATTTAAAGAAAATAAGAATATTGTTGCTACAACTAAAGTTCAGGGGAATGAAATATCTGTTGAAGGGGGAATTCCTTTTGTTGCAAAAAACAAACCGATTGATTTGGAAACTATTGAGAAGCAAATGAAGAAAACAGGTAATACGGAGTTTATAGTAGATAAAATTACAGTAGATATGGATGATGGACTGTTTGTTCCAATAGGTGCTTTAAATGATTTACGAAGACAATTAATTGAAAAAATATATTGTTATTATAGGGAAAAAGATAAAAGAAATAACGCCGTAAAGAAAAAAGCTTTAAATGAAGAAAACTTTCAGAAGCAGGGTTTTAAACTAAATGTTCTTGTTTCAGATATAAAACAGCTTGAAGTTGCTTTAAAAAATCAATATGTTTCGGTTATTTATATAGAAAGTTTCATATTACAAAATAATATGATTAAGGATTTAATTTCTAAAATCCATAATGCAGGAAAACTGCTTTATATTGCAATGCCTTATGTGTTTAGAAAAAAAGAAAAAGATGTCTTCAATAAAACTATGAGAAATTACGTTAAACTTATTGATGGTGTTCTTATAAGAAATATTGAAGAGTATGAATATTTAAAAACATTAGATATGGAAATTAATTATGTTTTTGATTATAATGTTTATGCATATAATAAAATTTCAAAAGAATACTATAATTTACATGAAAATGTTATAACTACAACACCTATAGAATTAAATCAAAAAGAATTAATTTACAGGGGATGTAGTGGAGAGGAATTCATAGTATATGGATATATACCGGTTATGATTTCAGCAGGATGTTGTCTGAAGACATGTGATAACTGCACTCATGCTAATGAAACCTATTCAATAAAAGACAGATTAGGTAATATTTTTAAAACAAAATGTGTATGCAGTTCATGTTATAACATTATGTATAATTGTAATCCGTTATCATTAATTAGTTATTCGGGAAATATTAAAAGAATGTCGCCTTCTTCAGTGCGGTTGATGTTTTCCCGGGAAAGTGAAAAAGAAACAGAAAGAATTCTGAATAAAGCAGTTCAAAGTTTCTTTGAAGATGTGGTAGTGACAGAAGAAAATGCCTCTACAAGAGGTCACTTTAAAAGAGGTGTATTGTAAAAAAATATTGGAGATAAAAGATGAGTACTTTTCTAATCATTGTAACTAAATATTTATTTATATTGCTGATGCTATTTTATACTATTGAGTGTTTTTGCGCATTAAAATGCAAAAATCCATACAGGGCATCAGGAATCTTTCAAAGACAAAACGGAATAATTTTTCTAACGTATTTATTGGGAATAGTGACGATATATATGAATCAGACGGACACAACGGATATCGGCGTAATTGTCCTTGGTGGGGCACAGCTTTGTTATTTGATTGTTGTTCTTGGAATTTTCCCAATTATTTATCCGAACATAAACAAAGCAATTTTGAGTAATATGTGCATGCTTTTAACAATTGGATTTATAATGCTTGCACGACTGAATTTTAAGAGTAGTATAAGACAGTTTATTATGGTTGCCGTAGTGTCAATGTTATCTCTTATTGTTCCGTTTCTTATGAGCAGATATGATACATGGAAATCCTTTACATGGATATATTGTTTTGTTGGAATTGGACTTTTAACAGCAGTTTTATTGCTTGGGGATAAATCAAAGGGTGCCTACTTAGCACTTAAAATAGGTGGATTTCAGTTCCAGCCGTCAGAATTTGTGAAAATTATATTTGTTTTTTTTGTAGCAGGAATGCTTGCCAAATCAACATCCTTTAAACATATAGTTCTTTCGGCAATTATGGCAGGATTGCATGTTATCATACTTGTTCTATCAACAGACCTGGGAAGTGCCTTAATCTACTTTATGATTTATGTATTTATGGTGTATGTTGGAACTCACAAGGCAAGATATCTTGTGTTGGGATTTGCAGGATTTTCTGTTGCATCACTTGTGGCATATAAATTATTTAGTCATGTTCAGACCCGAGTTGTTGCTTGGAAAGATCCATGGTCCACAATCTCCGGTGCAGGATATCAGGTTGCACATTCATTGTTTGCCCTTGGAAATGGTGGTTTTACCGGTACAGGATTATATCAGGGAAAACCAAATTATGTACCAGAGGTGGAACAGGATTTCATATTTTCAGCCGTTGGAGAAGAATTTGGAGCTGTTTTTGGCATGCTTTTAATATTAGTATGCCTTACATGTTTCATTGTCTTTTTAGTAACAGCAATGCAACAGCTTAATACATTTAATAAATTAGTTTGTGTAGGACTAGGAATACAATACGCATTCCAGATAATATTAACTGTAGGTGGAGCAATAAAAATGATTCCTTCTACAGGTGTAACTTTACCGTTATTAAGTTATGGTGGCAGTTCCATTATAAGTACCCTGATTGTATTTGCAATAATTCAGGGGTTATCCATAGTAGGAACAACACAGGTACCTGTAAGAAAGAAAAAGGCAGTGGAGGATAGAAGAAATGTCAAGGCGAGAAATACAGCGAAAATCTCAGGACTCGAAAACACGCAGGAAATCAAAATCAATTCAAAGAGATAGAAAAAAATTAAACAAAGAAGCTATGGTCACCACAATAGTATTTTCAATAATATTTGTCTTTATGATTTGCTATTACGCTCATTTTGTTGTGGTTGATAGCCGTAAAATATTAAATAACCCTTATAATAAAAGAATTGACAGTAATTCTTCTAAGGTTGTAAGAGGTACAATATACAGTAAAAGTGGCAAAAAACTTGCATACACGGATACAAAAGGTACAGATGAGGATTTATCTGACGATACAAGAGAATATCCGTATGGAAAGACTTTTGCACATGCCATTGGTATAACTACCCATGGTAAATATGGTTTAGAAAAAATATGCAATTATGATTTGCTTTCTTCCCAGACCAGTGCTTTCCAAAAAATTATAGATGATTTTTCTCATACAACGGAAAAGGGCTGTGATGTATATACAACTTTCAGTGTATCAACACAAAAGGCTGCTTACGAAAGTCTGGAAGGGTATGATGGGGCGGCATTTATTATGAATCCTGATACGGGAGCAATTCTTGCAATGGCTTCACGTCCATCCTATGATCCACTTACAATTGATACAAAATGGGAGGATATAATAAATGATTCAAGTGATTCACGTCTGGTAAACAGAGCAACTCAGGGTAAGTATATTCCGGGATCAATATTTAAAATAGTAACTACCCTTGATTATATGAGGGAAAACAAAAATTATAATAAATTCAATTATTACTGTGATGGAAAAGCCAGATTTAAAGGGTTCTCCATTAAATGTTTTGATGGAACAGCCCATGGAAGCGAAGATCTTACAGAGGCCTTCGCTCATTCATGCAACAGCGCCTTTTCTACAATTGGGGATAAACTGGATGTTACAAAATACAGAAAAACAGCAGAAGATTTATTATTTAATAAGGATCTTCCGTTAGATATAGATTATAATCAGAGTGTTTTCGCACTTGATAGTACATCAACACAGTTTGATATTACACAGACAAGTATTGGTCAGGGAAAAACAACGGTTTCACCTGCACATATGGCAATGATTGCGTCAGCTATTGCCAATGACGGTGTTCTGATGAAACCTTACATTATTGATAAAGTCGAAAACAGCAGTAGTAATATTGTAAAACAGACGAAAGAACAGAAGTACAAAAATTTGATGACAAGTGATGAAGCAAAACAGTTAAGAAAATATATGTCTGCCGTATGTACATATGGTACAGGAAAAATTATGGCAAATGCAGATTATAAGGCCTATGGCAAAACGGGAACTGCAGAAATTGATAAAAAAGATAATGTAAACTCATGGTTTGTAGGATTTGCAAAAAAAGGAAAAAAGAAAATTGCCATTGCAGTTGTTATTGAAAAAATGCCTGAAGGGAGCAATTCTGCCGTAAACTGTGCAAAAGAAATTTTTGACAATTATTTTGATTAAAGTTAACATTAAATTGATTTGTTTTTTGATGAAATATTGCATTGATATGCAGATTACTGTATACTTATAATAGTTTTCAATTGGCACACTTTATATGGAGGGTTGCATATGGTTAAAGCAATCAGCTGTGGTGGTGTGGTTATATATAGAGGCAAAATCTTATTATTATACAAAAATTATCGCAATAGATACGAAGGATGGGTTTTACCTAAGGGAACTGTAGAGGAAGGCGAAACTCATGAGGAAACTGCTCTACGGGAAGTTAAAGAGGAAACCGGTGTCAGCGGAAATATTATTGAATATGTTGGAAAGAGCCATTATTCCTTTAATATTCCGAAAAATGTTGTTGATAAGGAAGTTCACTGGTATTTGATGACGTCAGATAACTATTATAGCAAACCACAACGCGAAGAATTTTTTTATGATTCCGGTTACTACAAGTATATAGAAGCATATCATCTGTTAAAATTTCCGAACGAAAAGGAAATTCTTAAGCAGGCTTATGAAATGTACTTAAAACTGTTTCCAACAGGAAAAAAATCACGAAAAACATACTCAAAAAAACATTTATAAAGGCAGGGAATCCTGTCTTTTTTGACGAGGTAATATGAATAAAATTAATTATCAAAAAGTATTAGATGAAACATTAAATAAATTATCAAGAGAAAAGCCACCAAAACTTTTACTACATGTATGTTGTGCTCCCTGCAGTAGTTATGTTTTGGAATATCTTTCAGAGTATTTTGAAATAACAGCCTTTTTTTATAATCCCAATATTGATACAGATTCAGAATACCGGCATAGAGCAGAAGAACTGATTCGTTTCATCAATGAAAAAAACTTCTCCAATAAGGTAGATTATGTAATAGCTGAGTACAATTCTACAGAGTTTTATGACACGGTAAAAGGTCTGGAACAATGCAGGGAAGGTGGAAATCGGTGTTTTAAATGTTACGAATTAAGACTTTGCCGTTCAGCTGATTATGCACAAAAACACAAATATGATTATTTTACCACTACATTGTCTATCAGTCCCTTGAAAAATGCAGATAAACTAAACGAAATAGGTGGTAATTTGTCAGAAGAATACAAAATTCCATATTTGTTCTCTGATTTTAAAAAGAAAAACGGCTATAAACGTTCAATTGAATTGTCAAAGGAATATAATCTTTATCGGCAAAACTTTTGTGGATGTGTTTTTTCAAAAAATCAAAACAACAATTAATTGTTTACAATACAAATGATAATATGGTATATTTCTTTTTATATTTAGAGGTTTATAATATATAAGATTAGTAATAAATAATTGAAGGAAGGAATTGTATATGATATGTCCTAATTGTGGATGTGAATGCGATGAGAATCAGATGTTTTGCTCAAAATGTGGAACAAAGATAAACTCTTTTGAAAATGATATTACGCTTTCACCAATTGATAAAACAGAAGAAGATTTAGGCGGAATTACTATCGAATCAGGAAAAGAAGATACCGGAAAAGTAATTGCTCTGGCAGAATCTGTTGATAATAAAGATAATGATAAGATTTTTAATGACATGGAGGAAGTTCATCCAAAGCAGAAGAAGTCAAAACCAAAGACATCAAAGCCTAACTATGAAAGTACTTCGGCCAGAGTATCAAATAATTACACGAAAAAACCTCTTAGTAAAAAGAAAGTTATTTTTGTAATTATAATTACATTTGTCCTTATTTTAGCGGCGGTTTTTTCTACTTATGAAATAAAAAAATCTATAATGACAAAAAAATATAATTCATATTATTCTCAGGCAGAAGGCTTTTATAAGTCCAAAAACTATGAATATGCCAGAACCCAATATATAAACGCTTCTAATAGTGCTTTTACCAAGGGACAGAAAAGGCAGTCATACGAAATGGTTTATAAAGTCGATGGCTTACTTGGAGGATATGATCAGGAACAGATTAAATATCTTGAACTATTAATTGATGTTGATGACAGTAATATTGACTATTACAAAGATCTTATAATTCTATATCAAAATAATGATATGACTTCACAGATTGACAGTCTTATTGCATCGGCACCAGCTAAATTTCAAAATGAATTGGCAAAATTTGATGGTACAATTCCTGTGGCAAGTATTCCGGGAGGTGAATATACTAAACCTCTTGAGATTACACTTACTGCCAGTGAAGGTGTAAAGATTTATTATACATTAGATGGTTCAAGTCCTATAGATAATTCTTCTAAGAAAGAATACACGGGGCCAATCAAGTTATCTACGGAAGGAACCACTACAATTCGTGCATATTCTGTAGATAAAAACAAAAAGGAAAGTAAGGAAATGTCAGAGCAGTATGTTCTTTCATTTAAAAAGGTAAATACTCCAAAAGTAGAACCTGATTCAGGTGATTTTAGCAGTACAGGTGAAATTGTAGTTACAGCAGATAGCGATTGTACTGTATATTACACAACAGATGGAAAAATACCTACTGAAAAGTCAAATAAATATACTAAACCTATAAAATTTGATAAGACAAATTCTGTTTACTATTTCATTGCAATAGACAGTGAGGGGGTAACCAGCGATGTTGTTACAAGAGCCTATAACTACTCACCTAACAGAATTTCTTACAATTCAGCTGTAGAAGGCTTAAAAAACAGCCTTATAAGCAGCGGAAAACTTGAAAATTCAAGCATGGAATTTAAAAATGGAGATATTGCATATATTGATTATGTTTCTTTAGAAAAAATATCTGATGATGAGTATTACATTGTAAGATATGAAGTTACAGACAAAAAAGGAAAAAATATTTCCAGTGAAGTTTATGCCATATCGTGTGAAAATGGAACTGTTTCACCGGCTAAAAGCAGTGGCGGTTCATATAGTTTAAGTGGTTCAGATTCAAACGTAACAGATGACAATAATGGTGAAGATTAAATAAAAAAATGTCAGTACTAAAGTTTTTAATTAAGAAACTTTTTTGCTGACATTTTTTTGTAAC
>URKY01000021.1 GCA_900548465.1 uncultured Eubacterium sp. | reverse complement strand
GCAATGATTGTAGACCCAATGTTTGCAGATTTGTCAGTCAATGCAAAACTTCTTTATGGAGTTTTGCTTGACCGAATGAACCTGTCAATGAAGAACAGATGGTTTGATTCAGAGAACAGAGTATACATAATATACCAGATTGCAGAAATAATGGAGGACTTTAACTTTAGTAAAAAGACAGCTGTAAGGTATTTAAATGAGCTTGAGAATTTTGGATTGGTTGAAAAGAAAAGAAGAGGTTTGGGACTTCCAAGCCTCTTATATGTAAAGAATTTTGTTGTGTTTCAGGACCATTCGGAGCCTGATGACACAGATTTTGATGATGTAGCAGAAGATGACAATTTGAATGAAAATATGGAAACTTCAAGAGGTATACAGAGAGAAATTTCCAGAGGTGTAAGAACTTACACTTCAAGAAGTGGAGATGTGGAAACTTCTAAAGGTGTACAGGCGGAAACTTTAAGAGGTGTAGAAACTTACACTTCAAGAAGTGCAGATATGGAAACTTCTAAAAGTGTACGACAGGTTACATCAAGAGGTGTAAAAAGTGAACTTCAAGAAGTAACCAAAAGGGGTCCGCTTATTAGTAAGACTAATAGTAATAATATTAATATAAATAATACTAAAGAGAGTAATAATATCTTATCTAATCCCATAGTGAAAAATGCAGTTGATGGGATGGGAAGAGAAGAAGAATCACTTTTTGAAAAATATACAAAAATGGTAAAGGATAACATAGACTATGATGTTTTGATTAGCAGACATTATCTTGAAAAGTCAATGATAGATGGAATGGTTAATCTTATTGTTGAAACCATTATCAGTGAAAATGATTATATTATTATTTCAAGTACAAAATTTCCAAAAGAGGCTGTAAAGTCCAGATTCTCAAAATTGGACATCAGTCATATTGAGTATGTGTTAGAGTGTATGAATCATAACACAACAAACATAAAGAACATTAAGAAATACCTGTTGGCAGCACTTTATAACGCACCAACAACAATTGATAGTTACTATAAGGCAAGAGTGCAACATGACATGCCGGAACTTGCAAATTAGAAAGTGGGACACCGGGTCCCGATGTTTAAAATACAGAGTATGGTTGAAAGTGTCGAAATTCAACCACATTAGAATTTGAAATCGAAGATTACTATGATAAAATGTATTTATCAATTCTTGGTGGAATTACCACAACACTAAGAATGATGGATATTTGTTATAAATGGTTAAAATACAATTCGACAGAAGGGTTGGAACAATGATTAAGAAAAAAAGTAAATATTTGATTATGGCAATGCTGGTTGTTATACTAGGGTTTTGTTTTACCACCAAAACCGTAAATGCCAAGTCAGTGGGAAAAGTAACAAACGTTAAGGTTTCTTCCATTACAAAAAAGTACAAGACAATAATGGATGCAAGTTTAAGAAAGACATCGGTTAAGTACAAAGCAGGTTACAAGATAACATGGAAGAAAATGAAAAATGTTTCAGGTTATAAGGTATATGTTTATTATCCGGCAGTTAAACAATGGAGATGTGTTAAGACAACAAAGAATAATAAATACACATTGACAAATCTGTTAACTAATGAAAAAGTTAAGCTAAAGGTAAGTGCTTATAAATCTGCAGATAATGGAGCAAATGAGCAGGGAAAGTTTTCAAAGACAATAACAGTGAAAATAAAAAACCCTACATATGTTAAGAAATCCAATGGAAAAATAAAAAAAGGATTTCATGACAGAGTGGCAGCGGAAAATGCTTTCATAGTGCAGAATGGTTACAGAACCAAAGCGGGAGCAGATAAAATTGAATGGTCGGATGCGTTATATAAGATTTGTCTTATAAGGGCAAAGCAGATAAGCAAGAACTTTTCACATAACGGATGGTCAGACATAGCGTTTGATTTTCTACATAAGAATTATGGCATAGATGAAGAATATTATTGGTACAAAGATGATAATGGCATGGAATATGGAGAGCCATATGTTTCAGGTGAGAATATTGCAATGGGTGCAACCAATTATAAAGAAGCTATGAAACAGTGGAAGAACAGTCCGGGACATTACAATAATTTAAAAAGTACCAGTCATAAAAGTGGAGCAATAGCATGTTATGAATCAGGTAACGGCACATATTGGGTAGCCTTGTTTTCAGACATTAATGTAGACAAAATACTCAATGAAACAAATAAATAAAATAGTTAGAACGTCTTATTAAGTTAAGGCGTTCTTTTTTTGCGCAATAAACCACCATGTAGAAATCGTGCTTGCATGAATTTTTATAGGGTGGTCAATGGACATCGAGGCGATAGTCGAGATTGCGTGCAGACGAAATTTTAGGAGGAAATGTGAAAATGAAAGTTAAGAGAATTATAGCAGGATTATTGGCAATGGTAATGTTACTTACAGCCACATTGCCGACAAGTAATGTAAAAGCGGCATCAGGAACAGCATCTTTGGATTCCTTAGGAAAACTTGGAACAGTCAACGTGGGCTCAAAAAGTGAAAGTGGCATATGGCTACAGACACTTGTAAATGAAAAGCCGGTTTTTTGTATGGATTTGGGATTGGCATGTCATACCGGATATACCTATATTTCAAAGACAAAGACAATTAGCAGTGACAGTTCAAATAAAAAAGATGCTTTGGAAGCTAAAATTGGATATTGGTATGCCATAAGCAAGAATAAAAGTAATAAGGCTTGGGTATATGCACAGTGTCTTATATGGGCTGCTGAAGAAGGAATTACAAGTGAAAACGGATTAAAGGACATAATAAGCCAGGTAAAGAAAAATACCGGTTATTATTCAAATGATACCATATATTCAGATATCTTTAATCCTGGAAAGACAGTATCCTGCGATGTGGATATTTGGGAATATTCAGGAAGAACAAAAAAGAATCAGGTTCAGAGATTGTTACAGATAAATTCAACAGAAACAGAATATAATTTTTATCCGCTAAAATCCAGTGACTATTATCGCCAGAGAATAACTTTACAGAAGCAGGACGAAGATGGTAAGGCATTGTCACAGGTTACATTTAGATTTACAGCAAAAAATATTAAAGAATTATATTCTTATCAGTACAATGGCTGGGGAGATTCAGTTAAGGAAGATGTAGATGATGATGCTACAACATTTACACAGGATGTTAAGACAGATTCGAATGGTAAGATTATCTTTAGATTTACATATCAGTTAAATTCAAAGAAGTATTACTATGTAAAGGATACTGACCTGAAGGGAATGACAAATGATGAGAAGAAAGAGGTAAAAGAAACTTTAGATGACAAAGGATATTCATATGCATCAGATTTGTCAAAAGCAGGAGCAGAAAAGTTAATAAAGAATGACATCAATGACCAGATGGATGATATCTCAAACAATTACGTAATTGAAGAAATCTCATCAGGTAACAACAACATTCTTACATCGTTTGTTGTTGATTCAGGTTTAAATAAGATTACAAGCCAGTCATCAAACAAGGTTACAGTAACACTTACAAAGGCTGATTCATGGAAGAAGAACAGTGATGGAAAGTGGCACGAGACTGCAGAAGAGTCATACAGTAATTACAAGCTTGCATACAAGCCTGTTCTTAAGGACAAATACAAGAAAGTAAAAATGACTGTGTGGAAAAAGGATTCTGAAACAGGCAGTACACCACAGGGAGATGCAACATTGGAAGGCGCAGTGTATGGAGTATATTCAGATGTAGCATGCACAAAACTTGTAAAGTCATACAAGACCAATGCCAAGGGTACATTTGAAACAGACTATTACAGATGTGGTGTAAACATGTACTTAAAGGAAATTACACCGCCTGAAGGCTACCTTAAAAATGACAAGGTATACACAATCACAAAGGATGGTCAGCAGTTTACCAACGAATACAATTCGGCAGAAACACAGGTTGATGACGACGTGGTAAAAGGTGACGTATCAATTATTAAGGGAATGGGAAATGGTCTTGCAGGTATTGTTGCACCTGAAAACAAGGCACAGTTTCAGATTTACCTTGCAAGTGCAGGTTCATATGACAAGGCAAAGGCAACAGAAAGAGACATTCTTACAACAGACTTAACAGGTTATGCAAAGTCAAAGAAGATGCCATATGGAACATATGTGGTTCATCAGACTATTGGAGCTGCAAACACTGAAAAGTGTCCTGACTTTTACGTGAATGTGAAGGAAAACGGAAAGACATACAAGTATCTTTTAAACAATCCGGAATTCAACGCATATCTAAAAATCGTAAAGAAGGATTCAAAGA
Organism: uncultured Eubacterium sp.; assembly: GCA_900548465.1. Lineage (GTDB taxonomy): Bacteria > Bacillota > Clostridia > Lachnospirales > Lachnospiraceae > Eubacterium_G. Next base: position 37,256 of record URKY01000021.1, on the reverse strand, counting down.
CACATCAGACTGTTTTAAAGAAAGGAACAACATACCAGATTTATAAGGTAAATGAGGATGGCAGTGAAACACTTGTTACACAGACATACAGCAATGGAAATGCAATTGAGGTTGTGGACAGATTTGTAACAGATGACACAGGAGAAATCATTACTTACGAAAAGTTAAAAGCTGGCACATACAAGGTTTATGAAATTGAAGGTCCTGAAGGATACAGGGTAAACAGACAGCCGGTGATGGTTGAGATTAACAGTAATTCATACAAGACAATGGTGGACAAGCTTGGTAAGGAATATCTGTATGCAGAGTGTGAGTACTATAATGATGTGACTTACGGAAAATTTACAATAAATAAAAGTGGTCCTGAATTATGCAAGAAAGATGATGAAAGCAATTCAGAAGAAAGTAAGTCAGATAAAGATGAGGAAATCAATAATTCAGTTAACACAGAAAAGAATGGTACAAAGGGAAGTAATGCAGAGAATGGTGAAAATGAAACAACATCAGACTTATTTAATCCATTTAACTACAAGGACACATTGCTAAATGGTGTTGTATTTGAACTTACTGCAAGAGAAGACATCATGTCACAGGATAATCAGGGAACAGTATTGTTTAAGAAGGATTCAGTTGTTGCAAAAATTACAACAGGTGAAAAGGCAGAGTTTACAAATGATTGCAATGGTATCTGTAATTTTGTGTTAAACGATGACGGAACAATGACACTTAATGTTCCACTTGGAGAATACACTTTAAAGGAAGTAAAGACAAAGTATGGTTATGTTCTTCCAGAACAGTCATCCTGGGAGTTAAGTTTTAAATGGAATAACAAGGATGATGAGTATGTGTTTGACATTTCTGAAAACTCAAAAGATGGAAATATTGATATACACAATGACATGGTAAAGACAGACATTACACTTGAAAAGCAGGATTCAAAGACGAACGAGCCTGTTGGAAATACAAGATTTGGATTTTATTCAAGGGACAACATTTATGACAAGAATGGAAATGTAATTGTTGCTGCAGGTGAAAAAATTGCAACAGTAACAACAGACAAGGAAGGAAAGGCAAAGATTCCTTTTGATATACCTGTAATGGATGAAGGTTATGGAAAGATGGAAGGCAACTTAAATTCAGGAGATTACTATTTTCTTGAAGAAAGTGTTAGCGACAGTTATTACATTAACAGAGAAAAGCATCAGGTACATCTTGAATACAAGGATCAGGAAACTGCAGTTGTATCAGCCAAGGCAGTAGTTAAGGAAGACCAGACTGAAACAGTAATCAGCAAAAAAATGATTGCATCATCAGTTGAGATTAAGGACTGCCATTTAAAAATCAGTGATGAAAATGGTAATGAAATCGTAAACTGGATAACAGGTGAAATTTCATCAGTTAAGTTAAATGAAAAGATTGATGAGATGGGATATGATAACGTTCGTGTAGAAAACGGTGACGGTTATGCAGTTAAGATATACGGATTGCTTCATGACAGGGAATACACATTAACAGAAACAAAGCCGGCAGACGGTTTTGCAACTGCAAATGACATTACATTTAAACTTGTGGAAAGTGATGATGAAAATGCAAAGACAAAAGTACTTGTTAAGAATGGAGACAGTTTCACGGAGAATGTTGACAATCAGGTGATAATGTATGATGACACAACAAAGATTGAATTCTCAAAGACAGACATTACCAACGGAAAGGAACTTCCGGGATGCCACATGCAGGTAACTGAAAAGGATACAGGAAAGGTAATGGATGAATGGGTTTCATCAAGACAAAGTCATGTGATTGAAGGAAAGTATGCCGTGGGAAAAACTTATATTTTAACAGAAACAAAACCAAGAGACGGATACGCAACAGCAACAAGTATTGAGTTTGCAGTAGCAGACAATGGAGATATCCAGAAAGTAAATATGGTTGATGACACAATCAAGGTTGAATTCAACAAGATTGCATCAGACACAAAGAAGCAGCTTGGCGGTGCAAAGTACAAGGTATACGACAGCAAGGGCAAAAAGGTGTATGAGTTTACAACCGGAAAGAAAGCTGAATTCATAGAAGGCATGTTTAAGGCAGGAGAAACCTACACATTTAAGGAAGTGGATGCACCGGAACATTACAAGGTTGCAAGGGATAAAAAAATAAGAATTAAGGACACGGGAAAAGTTCAGAAACTTACAGTTACAGACGAAAGAATCCCTGTGGTACCTGACACACCACAGACAGGCATTAATGAAAAGACAGCAGGAATGGCAGTTTCACTTATTTCATTATTACTTGCACTTGGATGTTTTGCATGCGTAAGAGCAAAGGACAGGTCAAAATACAATTTTAAACAGGAGAAGGACGATGAAGAGGATAATTAAAATATCTCTGATACTTCTTTTGGTGGGGATGGCTGTGATTGCAGCTGTCCCTTTTTTTAAGGAAAAAAGAGCAGAGAGAAAGTATGAGAATGAATTTAAAAAAATACAGGAGAGCGTGACAGAAAAAAAGTCTGATGTAAATGGTCTTGTAAAGAAAAACAAGGACTGCATAGGTTATGTGGAAATACAGGGAACCACCATAAGTTATCCTGTGATGCAGACAAAGGACAATCCGGATTTTTATTTGAATCATGATTTTAACAGAAATTACAGTTTTTATGGGACACCCTATTTAAGTGCATACTGTGATGTGGAAAAATCAGACAACCTGATTATTTACGGTCATAACATAAACGGAGGAAAAATGTTTGGAGCACTGGAACAGTATAAGGATAAAGAGTTTTTTTATAAGCATAGGAAGATATATTTTACAACAGATAAAAAGAGGGAGTATGAAGTGTTTGCAGTGATGAGTGTTAACATACATGAGTTTGAATACTGGAAATTTGTAATGGCAAGGGATGAGAAAGAGTATGATGAGTTCGTTGACAAGGTGGAGGAGCATAGTTTGTGGAGACAGGGGAACAAGCCCAAGTATGGGGAACAGATGCTGATGTTGTCTACTTGTGATAATGGCAAAGGGGATGACTGGAGAATTGTTCTAATAGCCAAGTGTGTATATTCTTAACGTAAAAAGGAAAAAAGTGCAGTATAAGAAAATAATTTTGAATAAGAAGTTTACAAAAATATGTATATTACCTTTTTATATGGTATAAGCGCTTATGAAAAAAATTAAGGAGAATAATACTATGGATGAAATGGTAAAAAGAACGCAAGTTTATTTGAATGCAATGTATGGAGGAAATTCAGGGTACGAAGTTATACCAGAAAATGGAATTACTGGTTGGACCACAATTTATGCATTAACAAGAGCTTTGCAAATTGAATTAGGAATTACTGCAACAGCAGATAGCTTTGGACCAACTACAATTTCAAAATTTAATTCTAAATTTCCGAATGGAATAAAACAGCAAAATAGTAGCGATACTACAGAAAATAACATATATGCAATTATTCAAGGGGCATTATGGTGTAAAGGCTATTCAACAGGAGCAACAGGAATAACAAAACACTTTTATAGTGGTACAGGAGGAGCTGTTAAGAAAATGAAAGAAGACGCAGGTTTAACTAATACAGATTCTACAGTTACACTTGCGGTAATGAAAGCATTGTTATCCATGAATCAGTACGTCACTTTAACCTTAAGAGGAGGAAACGAAAAGATAAGACAAATACAGCAGCATTTTAATAATAAGTATATTGATTATATAGGACTTGCTCCATGTGATGGAGTTTATGGAAGAGAAATGAATCAAGCTATGATTAAGGTGCTACAGGCAATCGAAAAATTTTCTGTAAGTGAAGCAACGGGATATTTTGGAGAAGGTACAAAGAATAGATTACCAATGTTGCCATCAAAAACGAATGAAGAGGCAATCTATTTATTTAGGGCAGCATTATGTTGTAACGGATATGATGTCTTGCTGTCTACAACTTGGGATACAGCTTTAGAAAATAAAATAGATGAATTTCAAAAAGACATGTTACTAACTAGAACAAAAAAAGCAGATACTAATACTTGGATGGCATTATTGGTGAGTAGAGGCAATACTGACAGATCAAGTAATGGTTGTGATACAAGATTTGAAATGACACAAGATCGTTTAAATATACTAAAGGCAAATGGTTATGAAGTAATAGGACGATATTTAACAGGAGGTAGTTTTAAAGAATTAAGAGAAGGAGAAGTAGAGCGAATTATTTCTAATGGTATGAAACTGTTTCCTATTTTTCAAGAATCAGGTGCAAATCTTGAATATTTTACATCTGCGAGAGGAAAAATAGATGCAGAAAAATCAACAAAAGCAGCAAGAAAATACGGCATTCCAAAAGATAGTATAATATATTTTGCTGTTGATACAGATCCATTAGATGGAGACATTACAGGAAAGATATTACCATATTTTAAATCATTGTCAGAAAATTTTGATCCAGAATATAAAATTGGGGTATATGGAACACGTAATGTGTGCACACAAGTTTGCAATAAAGGATTTGCAGAAACAAGTTTTGTAAGTGATATGTCATATGGATTTAGTGGAAATATGGGATTTAAAATTCCTCAAAAATGGAATTTAGATCAATACTATGAAATAAAAGTATCAGAATCTGGATGGGATTTTGATTTAGATAAAACAATGTATTCAGGACGTTTTCCATTAGTAAGCAAAGTGGAACATAGCAGTTATGAAAGACCAGAAATTCCAACAGTAAAGGAACCATCAATCAATACATTAATTGATGATATTAAAAATTTGGAAAGTATGTATGTAACTTATTATGAAAAGAATGTGGGTTCAACAACAAATCCAAGTATTGTCACACCAAATGTGGTTGTTAATGGAATAACTAACTTTTTAAGGGGTGAAGAATATGAAGGATGGCAATGGTTCTTTACTACAGGTCATGCAGTTGACGAAGCATTTTCCAATTATGTGAAGAAAAATAATGCTGAGTTATATAGTAGACTAAAACCTTACATAAGAAAGGAAACATCTAAAGAAAAGAGATTGCTTTTATCAGATGGGAATATAGGGCTCATAGATCTAAGTCATATGGCAGCAACGATAGAAGCTTATTTAGGAACAGGATTACCTCCTTCATTTTGGGCTGGCTGGGGAGGTGACCTTGCAACTGGTATGAGTGATACAACTATTAATTACGAAAACAAAAATAAGGATGGTTTTGAGATATATAAGGATAAAGATTTACAAACTATAGCAAATATGACCATCGGAAAAAATACATTAACGTGTAATTATTCAGATTTTTGCTGTGATTTTGATGCGTATGCTATACAGAAAAAAATTAGAAGTTATACAGATGAAACGGATTATCATAGATTTTCAAAAGCATTATCATGGTATTATACAGCAGAATACGCAAAGAGATTTGAACAGATTTTTGATGAGATTGGATGCTCAAAAACTCTAGGAGGATTAAAAGCTGCAGTATATGATAAGATGACAGGTGTGGACGAAAAAGTAGGATTGCTTTTATTGAAAGCAGATAATCCTTCTGATGAAGTAATTCAAGCATGTTGTTCTTCATTTGCAAATTATGTATATAGTATGATTTAAATTAAATAATAGGAGTGTGGCTGTTGTGTTCTGCAACAGTCACATTTTGGATTTAAAACCAATATAGTCAAATTGCAGGAGAGAAAATTTAAGGGTTGTCTAATTGTAAGTGTAATCATAATTTATTATGAAAAAATTTTTTGCTAATTAATTGACCTAATAAAAATATGAGTGTTGAAATAAAAGAAATAAAGGCAAAGTATATAATGGTTTTAAAGTTAGAATTATGGTATGAACTTTTAATAATGCTTAACAAAGGAAGAAATAAAGCAAAGGTATTTATGATAAAAAATATTAGAGAAGACAATAAAAAATAATATGGTTTAGTGCGTTTATTTCTTTTTTGTGTAATGAGTCCAATAAAAAAACTTGTGACATAGATTATAGCATGATAAAAAATCCAATAGAAACCAAAATACCATAAGTAGAATAAATCTGATGAATGAGGGATAAATGTTCCAATAATCATTATTGAAACGAGAGTCGTAAAATATAAGGTAAGTGGTAAAAATCTTTCAAACAATATTCTAATCATATAATATAGAAACTCCTTTAAAAACAATTATCCTAATATTATAATGTGAATTTTTTTTTGTCAAGAGAGGTGGTTTGCTAATTAGTCAATGTTATTACCTAATTAAGCAAATAAGGTAGAATGATTTAAAAAATTGTTATATAAAAATATAAATTCTTGTAATAATAAAATACTAACTCAACGTACGTTTAATTAAAACTTTACCAAAAAAAATTATTTCTTTTGTGGAAAGTCTATACCGGATGTGTCAGGATTATTTAGAATGCCTAACAAAACACATATTGCACAAATGCTTTGTACTACTGTCATTATAGTATCATTGTCTATAATAAATCCAAGTGATGAAAGAATTGTTAATAAATATCCCGTTAGTCCAATTATTGTAGCTGGATTTTTTAATCTGTTTAAATATTTTCTCATAATATCGCCTTCTTTCTATAGTTGATAATTTATACATTGAGTTAGTATATTGATTAATAAGAGAAAAACAGCTTATTTGTAAATATATTTGCAAAAATAAATGGAGATCAACATAGTAAGTTAAACAAGATTAAAAAGCATATGAGGTTAAAAATATTTAGAATACAGTATAGTTTGAAAAAGTAAATATTGTGAGTGCAAGTTATATAGAAATTAATTAAAAATGTTTTTAAGAGTTTACATATTTGTCTCTTTTTTCTTTTTAAAAAGAAAAGGAGACAAGTATGAAGGCAGAAAAGTTCGCAAATTTAGTTAATAAGGCAAAAAATAATTCCGAAGCAGTAATGGAGATTTTAAAAATTATGAAACCGATAATAAACAAATATGTAAAGAAAATTTATTTTATGGATAAGGAAGATGCTGAACAGGAATTGAATTTAGCAATAATAGAAGCTATTCAAAGAATATCAAATTGTAAATATGATGGACAGTGTATAGTATATATTGAAAATGCTATTAAATTTAAATATGCACATTTGTGTAAATCTAATATTAGAAGAGAAGAAGCAGAAGGAAAGTATGTAGAAGAATTAAAAGAAGTATTGGTAGGTGAAACAAGTTTGGAAGTTGAAAAAACTATAGATTTTAAAAGTAAAGTGCAGCAATTATCAGAAAAGAAAAAACAAATTTTAACGTATTTATATTTAGGATATACAGATAACGAAATTGCAAAAGAACTAGGAAATTCTAGACAATACATTAATAGAGTAAAGAAAGAACTATTTAAATAAATTTATCAGTATAATTTGATGTTTAGTTACATAAATGGTTATATAAAGAGGTTTGAAAAATGATTATAATAATGGAATATTACAATTTTGGAGGTTATTATGTTTAAAGTAAATAGTTCTTTATCAAAATCTAATATTCCGAGAACAATTAGATTTTCGGAAGAGACATACAATTCGTTATTTGAAATTGCTGAAATAGAGCAGGTTTCATTTAATTCTTTAGTTCTTCAATGTTGCAGTTATGCAATTAATGATTATGAAAAAATAGACTTGTTAAGAAAAAGAAAGAATAAGGATAGGGAGTAAATAAAAAAATGGTTATGTATAATGGGGGTAGTTTTTTTATAGAAAAGTTTAATAAACTTATATTGGTTAAGATTAATCAAGGAATAATGTAAATTATGTTGGCATAATGAAATGATAGAAGTAATTGCTAGTGATTAATAATTATAATTACTATAATTAATGTTTAAAAAAGCATTTAATGTGATATGGAGATAAAGAACCATAATAGTATTGTATTATGCTCTATTAAGTAAATGTTTAATAGTAAGGTCAAAGAAACAAAATGTTAGGTTTAATAGGAGGGGATAAAACATATGAAAATGATGGTGTACAAAGACAAAGAAAAAATCCTGAAAAAGCTGTATAGTATATTGGAAAGTATTGGTAAGGAAAATGGATTATATATTTTTTTATTAACGCCTAAAAATGCGCATAGTTTAAAAGAGTATATCTGCAACAATAATATAGATGTAATGCTACTGGATATTTTTATAGAAGAAGATGTTTTAAATTTAATGAAAAAAACTAGTGAAAGTAATCAAAAAATGAAAATGATATTTACACCGTTGATGTATCATAATATATTAAAATGTTATGAGATAAAGGTTATAAAAAATAATATTACACCAGTAGATAAGGATAAAATAGATCCAATAGTTAAAGGCTGGTCGAATCAATTAATTGATAGAAATGGTAAATTCATTATTGAAAAAAATGATTCAGGCTTTTTTAAAATTTATTTTGATGAAATTTTATGCATTGAAACATATAATCGAAATACTTTAGTACATACACTTAATGAAGATATTCTAAGTTATAAAAACATGAAACAACATATGGCAAGATTGAACAGTAGTTTTATAAGATGTCATAATAGTTATATTGTAAATATGGCTTATATTAAAAGTTATAGAGGAAATGAAATATATCTAACGAATAACAAGGTTGTTTGGGTTAGCAAGAGTAGACGAAAAGAATTTTTAAAGTCATTATCAGATTATTATGATAATTATTTAAATGTTTAGATAGAGTAATAGAAAATTTTTTTGATATCATATTTGACAAATGCAAAACATACTTATATACTAAAAAAAGGATAGGAGGAAAAAGGAATGAAACAGTTACCAAATTCTGAATTAGAAATCATAATGATTATATGGGAATATAATCGTCCGGTAACGAGAATGGAAATCGAAGAAAAATTAGAAAAAAGGGGGAGACACTTAGATAAAACGTCAGTATTAGCATATTTAAAAAGATTAGAAAAAAGAGGATTTGTAGAAATTTCAAAAGAGGGCAAAAACAATATTTTCACAAGTATTATAACAGAACAGGATTATATGAAAAATGAAAGTAAGCGTATATTAAAAGAAATGTATCATAATTCACTGAAGAATTTTGTATGTGCTTTATATGATGGAGAAGGGCTAAATGATAAAGAATTAGAAGAATTACAAGAATATATAGACCAGAAGATTAAAAAATAAAAAAGGGGGAGTCTTATGCCAGATTATATTATTGAGGCTTTGATTAGAACATCAATTATAATTACTATTTTAAGTATAGTAATTTTGATAATCTCAAAATTTGTAACAAAATATATAGGATATAGATGGAGAAAGATTGCATGGTTAATTATGCTTGTATGTGCGATAATTCCCTGGGGAATTAATCCAATAAGTTTGTCAGAAAAAACGACACAATTATATAGCCAAGAAGAAAGAAAAATAAATGATGTAGAGAATTACAGTCAAAGTAAAAAAAATATTGAAGATAATAAGCAAAAAGAACATAATCAGGTAGTATTTGAAACAAAAGCGATTAAAGAAAAAAGTGATGCGATATTTCTGAAAATGCCGGTTATGGAAAGAATAAGAGACACTGTATTTGAAAATTCTATGTTTTTTGTGATTTTTTGGTTTTTGGGTATGTACATTAGCTTGAATATTATAATATTAAAAGAAAAGCGATTAAAGAAATTGTTATTTGATACATCTTTTAGGATAGAAGATGGTAATACTTTTAATTTAATAGAGAGTATAAAGCAGGAAATTGGATATCAAAGAAAATTAGACGTTTTTTACTGTACAGAGATATGTTCACCAATTATTTATGGAATAATAAGTCCAAAGTTATATTTCCCTGTAGACATGGACTTTAATGATTCCAAGATTAACAATATAATTAGACACGAGATGATACATTTAAAATCTAAAGATATTTTATACAAAAAGATTATGAATTGCGTAATGATATTATATTGGTTTAATCCCTTTATATATATTGTAAAAAATAAAGCATTGGAGGATATTGAGTATGTATGTGATTCTAGAGTTGTAAATGGATTGGGAAAGAAGCAAATTGGAATATATTGCCGAACTATATTGGACACAGTACCTGTTAAAGGAAATTATATGATTTCCTTTAACAATTCAAAAATGAAGATAAAGAAAAGAATAGATAACTGTTTTTTAGAAAATGAGAAGGTGTCTGATAAGAAGTTATACGCTTTATTGGGTGGAGGAATGATAGTTGTTACACTTGTTGTGTGTATTATTACAGGGGCATTTGTTCATAAAAATACGAAAAATAATAAAATGTCGAATCATTTTGCAGAGATAGTAGAAACTACACAAAATGAACAAGATACAGAACAAGATGAGACTACGGCAGTTGCATTAAAACTTTCACAACGGGCACTACATTACGATACAGGGGTTAGCATTTCAAAGGAAAAATCGGAAGCATTAAAGAAAATGTGGCTGGATGATTTAAATGAGAGTAGTCGTAAGATTGTTAAAGATAAGATATTTAATGTGCATTCCTATATAGAATGTGAACTTGTGGAGGATTTTAAGGGTGATTGTTCAAAAGATTCAAAAGTATGGAATAATATAGATGATAATCCAAAAGATAACGTTATATCAGGATACACTATACCAGATATGATTTCAGATTTAGAAAGAGTATCAACAATTATAAACAAGGAATCTTTTTCGGAAAGAATAAACCATATTGTAGAGGAACTGCAACAGTTAAAGAAAACACATGATATAGAACTGTTTTATAAAATACATCAGGAAACACATGACTTATCATATTGGGCAATTAATTATCCACTTGAAGATTTAAAAATTGCTCCGGCTGATTGGCATGGAATTTATGTATATTTTGGAACATTAAACGATGTAGATTTAAAATAAATGAGATATTTTTATGCGCGCTTAATTAATATAAAATATCTAGAAAAATATAAAGGAGGAAGATTAAAGAAAGAAAAATGTCCAATTAAAAAAGAAGATACTTTTTAGTTTGGTATCTGAAGTTAGTTACAATAGTATCACTTGTTTTAGACATAATGGAAAATTGAGCGCTAGAATACTACAAGATAGATTATCAGGATAAATAGTATCTTGTATAGATTGTCTGTTTAGAAAATTATCTGTTGAAAGCAACTAATAATCGCACTCTGTAAATGAAAAGAAAAAAATAGAATGATGTTAATTGATAGTGGTTATGGCAGTGTTATTATGAAGGTTGTGTTTCAAGCTTAGATAATTTGTTGGGGACAAAATCAATAGGCTAAACAAATTTATTATGTAAAAAATAGATAAAAGTGACAAATTTTGGTATATGGGTTTTTAGATACTAAATTATTAAGAAAAATTATTGTAAATAAACATTGCAATAAAGAAGAACAAGAAAGATTGTGAATTGCTAAGAAGGTTAATATGGAAAAGAAAATTATGTATTGTGTTATTGTGTGTTCAATCATGTTTTGGTGTTTTGCAATTAATGTTAAAGCTGAGGAAAATGACTTAATAATGTATGATTATGTGCATCAGACTGAACACAAATATTCTATAGGATTAGATAGAAAATTGCAAAAAACAAAAAAGAAAGAAGCTATTGGAGAATCTATTGCGAAACCTTTTATTCCAGATTCAATGTCTAGTTGCAATGGGGATGTATCAACATATTCAATTATTCAAGGTCATGATTTAAATATGGTCGATAGAACAAAATTTCCATATACAACAATAACACATTTAGACATTGGTTTTGATACTACTGGGGATGGAAAGGCAGATTATTGGTGTGATGGAAGTGGTTATATAGTTGGTCCAGATGTAATGGTTACCGCAGGTCACTGCTTTTGGTCGAAAAAATATGGTTGGGCAAAAGAGGTGAGGACATATTTAATGTATGAACAAAACCTTTCTAGAGAATATTATTATCCAGCATCATAGATTACTTCAACTGCGTATACACAAGGTGGTGATTCAGAGTATGATTGGTGTGTTGTGACAATGCAACAGAATGTGGGAGCAACAACTGGTTGGTTAGGTTTTGGAGTAAGTTCATCATTAGTGAATAAAGATATAAGGGTAGCAGGATTCACACAATGGGAATCTATGAATATACACCTATTTGAAAGCTATGGACAGATAAAACAACAAAAAGAACGAATAATTGGTTATAACGCAAGCACAACTGAGGCTCAAGCGGGAGGACCGGTCTTTGATGAAGATGGAATAGCATGGGGAATTCATACCACTGGAGGGGCGTTAAATTCTGGATGTACTATTAATTCATATTTGTTTGATTTATTAAGTAGCAAGCGTGAAGAAGGGATCAATAAGTATAAATAGCATAATTAGTATAAAGATTAAAAAGGCAGTGAAAACTGCCTTTTTTTAAATAAATTAGAGAAAACTTATGTAAAAAAGTATAGTAGAATATATCTAATAAGGAGGAGCTAATGAGACAAATAAAATTGATTTTGGTAGTTTTGTTTTGCTGCGTTTGGTGTAGTACATTGGTAGAGGCAGCTACAGCGTGGACGAACGTTGACGGTGTATTTTATAATGATAAAGGTGAGGTAATAAAAGGAGCTTTATCAAAAGGTATTGATGTAAGTTATCATCAAGGCATAATTGATTGGGGGAAGGTAAAACAGACAGATATTGAATTTGTACTTATAAGATGTGGGTATGGTGATGATGATATTGGACAGGATGATAAATATTTCAAGCAAAATATTCAGGGATGTAGTGAGAATAATATCCAATATGGAATTTACATTTATTCTCATGCTATTAATGCTGAAATGGCAAAAAGTGAAGTAAATCATGTTTTACGACTAGTAAGAGAAACAAATGCAAATCCTACATATCCTATTTATTATGATATAGAAGCCAATGAACAGGAAAAGTTATCAAATGATTTGCTTGGTAATATTGCAGAGATTTTTTGTAACAAAATATTAGAAGCAGGGTATAAAGTAGGGATTTATTCAAATCTTTATTGGTGGAATAATAGATTGACAGACAAAAGATTTGAAAACTGAGATAAGTGGGTGGCTCAGTACAATTCAAGCTGTGATTATAGTAGACAATATAATATATGGCAGTTTACTGATGGCGGAAAAGTCCCTGGAATTCCGGAAAGTGTAGATGTAAATATTCTATTAGCAAGAGAATGTAGTGTGAGTGGTCATACATATGCGTTACAGTCAGTAATAAAAAAAGCTACGACAACACACTTGGGAGTGGCTACATATAAATGTAAGGTATGTGGGAATAATAAAAAAGATCTGATTCAGAAATTGAAAAAGGTATCTTTAAATAAGGGGAGTTTTGTATATAATGGGAAGGCAAATAAGCCAGCCGTTACAATAACGGATAGCTCAGGAAAGGTTATTTCAAAGTTATACTATACGGTTTCGTATAGTAATAATATCAAGCCTGGTTATGCCGAGGTGAAAGTTAAATTTAAGAAATTGTATAAAGGGATAATGAATAAGAAATTTATTATAAAACCAGCAAAAGTAAAATTGTCAAAGATAGTAAATCAAAAGGGCAGAATGATTAAGATAACATGGGAAAAAAGTAAGGGAGTAGGAGGATACGAAATATGGTATGCTAACGATAAGAAGTTAAAAAAAGGAAGAAAAATAATGGATGTAAAGGCAAGTTCAAAAGCTATAACAATAAAGAAATTAAGCAAAAATAAAACTTATTATGTAAAGATACGAGGGTATAAAAAAATAAATAAAAGAAAAGTGTACGGTGCCTGGAGTAAGAGAAAGAGTGTGAAGATAACAAAATAATAATTAAAAAATGTTTGGTGATTCATAAATACATTATTGTGTTTATAGGTGAAAAGGAAAGCAATAAAATCTAAAGAATGTTAATCTGTTAGATTCTATATAAGTGCGGTTATAAAAGTTATAGCCAGTTTGATACAAAAATATTAAACATAGATTAATATTTTTGTTATTTTTTAGTTGCTAAATACTGAGTTTGGAACTTATTAATAGTAAAGAGTTCTTCAAAGAAAGAACACTAATAACAAAATATGATATTTTTTATGTGCATAATTAATATAAAGTAACTAAAAACAAATGAAATTAAAAAGACAAAAGGAGGAATATGTATGGCATTATCACCAGCAATTTTAATTAACAAAAGTGGAAAGGTGGTACCAGTGTATGATAGTAATGGTGCTAAAAAAATTGGACAATTAGAAAAAAATGAGGCATATGCAAGGTACGGAAATGAAGGTAGTCTAACCAGTATTCATTTTCTTGGACCAAATGGTAAATTTATTGCAGGAATGTTGAAGGCTCCAGCATCAAAAGCTACTACACCGTGTACAAATTATCCATATGGAACAGTAACAATTAATAATACTAAGTATTATACTTTTAAAATGAGAAGAAAAAAAACAATAATAACTCCAAATGGTAACAGTTGGGGAAGTGTTGCAAGTGGATGCAGAGTTGCATGTCTCGATGCCTGTGCAGGTCAGACAAAGCAGTGGACTAAACAGATTCATTATGTGGAAAATACATCAGGAAAATGGGTGAAGGTAACTGGTGATGGCAAGAATTATGGATTTGTTGATACCGGTTTAAAATCAGGTTCATCACCTACTAGTATTGCAATGTATGGAAAATGGTAATAGGTCAATAGATAATAGTACTAGATGTTAAGTAGAAAAAATATTCATTCGGAATATTCTATTGGTTTTAATTAGAAGAAAAGAACTATTTAAAGCATTGAAACACTAGGGTGAATCTATTCATATACTATCATTAAAGTATAATATTACCAATGAAAAAGGTTGGGACCTCGTGTCCCAACCTTTCCTTTTTGCACATCAACCCAATAACTTAAACCACAATACGGTTTATTTTCCTAAATCCCATCCACGTTAGAATTCGACATAGACACACTGCAATAGTAAAATATAACCATAAAGTTTGAGACCAACAAACCTTAAAACTTTAAATCAAAAATAAATAAATGCCTTATTGAGAACAGTAGTTTAAGAAACTGACTGTTTTTCAATAAGGCATTTTTTATTGCAAAAATGGAGGTGTCTTATGAAAAGTGAAAGCATTTTAGTTGTTCCACCGTAGGAGTGAAACAGGGCCAATATTAGAATTATGAAATTTTTTAGGAGGACAAATATGAATTTAAATTACGAAGAATTTAAGGAAAAGATTAAGGAAGATATTAAGGATTACATGGATGAGAAGTACAAGGATTGTGGAGTTGTAATCAGAAAGGTTAATAAGACTAACCGTGAGGTTGATGGATTAAATTTTTATGATATTCCAGGATTAAAAAATGCCACACCAACATTATACGTAAACAACCTGTATGAAGAATACGAAAGAACAGGAAATTACGAAGATGTTGTAAGAATGGCAGCTGAAACAATGGGAAATGGAATTGAATCATTTAACAAGGAAATTAAGGCAGATTTTTTAGATACGTCAAGACTTAAGGATAACGTATTTTTTACATTAATAAATGCTGAACAGAACAGAGAGTTATTGAAGACTGTTCCACACAGAGAATTTGAAGACCTTGCAATTGTGTACAGATGGAATCTTGGAAATGATTCATTAGGAACATATACAAATCTTGTTAACAATGATTTAGCAGCAAAGGAAGGTCTTACAGAAAATGACTTATACAATGCAGCAAATAAGAACACAAAGGAATTATTCCCGGTGTCAATTAAGAACATGAATGAAGTCATTAGTGAAATTATATTTGGTGAAAGTGAATTGGGTGAAGAAATGCAGGAAGAATTCAATGAAGTAATGATGGAAACACCTAATGAACATTCAATGTATGTAATTACAAACGAAAGTAAATTGTATGGAGCAGCTTCAATTTTATACGAAGAGCCACTTCATGAATTAGCTGAAAAGGTTGGAAGTGACTTATACATTTTACCTTCAAGTGTCCATGAGGTTATTGCAGTGTCAGCAGATTTTAGTTCGCCGGATGAACTTGCAGAAATAGTATATGAAATCAATATGGATCAGGTAGACATTAATGACCGCCTTTCAAATCAGGTATATTGCTACGACAAGGATTTAAGAACATTAAGACTTGCAACAGACACAATAAATAAGAGTCTTGATGACGTTGACCGTGGAGCAATATCAAGTCCGGAAAGAGAGGGCAGATAGTCATAGAAGATTTTCAAAAAGAATTGGCAGAGAGGATAAAAAGTGAAGTTGCTAACTGCAGTTCGGATGAAGAGTTTTTCATTAAAGTTGAGGTGATTGCAGATGGAAAAGATAAATCAGGTATCAATTAGACTTGTAAAGGAACGACCGCTGCTATCAGAAGAACAACTTACATCCCCTGAAAAGGTGGCAATGGTAGTTGGAGATTACATAAGGGATATGGATCGTGAAGCTTTATGTGTAATCAATTTTAACAGTAAGCTTCAGCCATTGAATTTCAATCTGGTAAGCATTGGAGCAATAGATACTACAATTGCTTCGCCAAGAGAAATACTTAAGTCAGCAATATTGTCAAATGCAGCAAATATGATGATTTTGCATAACCATCCATCCAACATTTTAGAACCATCAAAGGAAGACATTAGAACTACGGCAAAGCTAGTTGATATTTGCAATCTGGTGGGAATACCTCTTCTGGACCACATTATTGTTGGTCCAGATAAGGGGAGGTATTTCAGCCTAAGGGATAAGCAGTTGGTTGATTTTAGAAAAAGCAGTACATATTCAGACAAGTTAGAGTTCTTAAATTTTAAGAAAGATAAGGACATAAAAATAGCCGAGGAAGTAAAGGTTAGATAAATAAAAGGGGTTTGGGGATATGCCACAACAAGAATGCATTTGTATATACAAATGCGTATCTTGCAAAAGACATAGCCTACATTATTTTACAGAAGGAAGGTGGATATATGAGTTCAGATAAAAGAGACATTACAAAACTTATAAGATTCAATGACAGGGAATATCAGATAGTAAAGGAAAATGCAAATGCCTGTAACATGAATTTCTCAGCCTATGTCAGATATGCGATTTCAAACATAAAGATGCCAAATCCTGATATGAGAAAACATATTCTTAAACTGATTAATGAGGTCAATCACATAGGTAATAACGTTAATCAGATTGTCCGCAATAATAACAGTGGTTTGTATATGGACAGTGATAAGACAAGGCTTATGGAGTACATGCGATTACTGAATCTTAAGGTGGGAGCTTTTATGGAAAAGTATGGCGATTAGCAGAATATTACACATGAATAGCCATCACCGTTCTAAAGGCTCACATCTGCAGGTGGCAATTGATTACATTTTAAAGGATGAAAAGACCATGAATGGTCTGCTTACAGGAAGTGTTAACTGCATAAAAGAAAATGCCTATGAGTGTATGAAGGAGACAAAAAGACTTTATGGAAAAATGGACAAAAGACAGGGGTATCATCTCATCATTTCGTTTGAAGAAAATGAGTGTGATGGAGATACAGCAATGAAGGTTATAGAAGAATTTGTTCACGAGTATCTGGAAAGCGACTACGAGGTAGTATATGCAGTTCATACCAACACAGACCACATTCATGGTCACATCATCTGGAATAGTGTGCGTTTCACAGACGGATATAAATATCATTACAAAAAAGGTGATTGGGAAAAAAACATTCAGCCAAGAATAGACAGAATATGTGAAAAGTACAATCTTTCAACACTGGAGAAATCAATTGAAAAGACAGACAAAAAAGAATGGGATGTTTTAAAGGACGGACCGTTTATATGGAATGAGCAAATAAAACAGGATATAGATGCATGTGTATTAAGGGCTGCGGATTATTCAATGTTTCTTCAAATGTTAGAAGCAGAAGGTTATGAAATAAAGCAGGGAAAGTATCTGGCAGTGAAACCACCGGGAATGGAAAGATTCAGACGTACAAAGACGTTAGGACAGGGCTATGGAATTGATGAATTAAAAGAAAGAATTGTAAAGGAAAATCTTAATACTTATAGAAGTAATCAGATAGTAAGATCTCCAAGAGTCAGAAGATTTAAGTCAAAAAAAGTAAGAAAAACGAGGATGACAGGATTGCAAAGACAGTATTTTAGGGAAATGTATCGTTTGGGAAAAATAAGAAAACAACCATACTCACAGGTATGGAAATACAGGAAGGATGTTAAGAAGTTTAAGTTATTACAAAAGCAGTATTTATTCCTTGCAAAGTATGACGTTACTGATGTGGAACAAATATCTGACGTGCAAAAAGATTTGAGAAAAAAGGTGTCAGTGCTACTTAAGGCAAAAAAGGTAATAGTTGATGAAATGGAAAAGCTCCTTAAAGTATTTCAGGCAGTGGAGAACATAGAACAGGAAAAGAAAGCAACCATTTTCTATAAGATGGGTGATGACACATTTAAGGAATCAGAGCAGATTGTATTAGAAGCAAGGGCAACACTTAAAGAAGAGGGATTGTCATTTGAGGAAGCAAAAAAATTAAGGGAATATTATAAAGAACTTTTACAGGCAAATGAAAAGGAAACAAAACAATTAAGAAAAGAAATTAGTGTAGGTTACAAAATCATAAAGGAAGTAAAAGTAAGGCAGGAGAATAAGGAAATTGAGGAAAGAGCAATCAAAGAAGAAAAAAACAAACAGGAAGAACAGGAGAAAAAATATGTTAAAAGGAAGTGATTTATGTGGAACAGGCAAAGGAATTTAAAAGTGAATTTCAGATAGCACA
Source organism: uncultured Eubacterium sp. (assembly GCA_900548465.1). Classification (GTDB taxonomy): domain Bacteria; phylum Bacillota; class Clostridia; order Lachnospirales; family Lachnospiraceae; genus Eubacterium_G. Next base: position 18,593 of record URKY01000021.1, on the reverse strand, counting down.
GAAGAATAGAAAAGAGAATATTAGGATTGAGAAAAACACCAGAAAAGGAGAACCGGTATCCCTGATTAAGAGATTGTTTTTCTCTAAAAAATACAATAATGATCTGGTGGAAAGACTGGCAGACGGTGATTTAACAATTGCACAGATGAAACAGATAAAAATTGCAATAAAAAATAAACTGTCTGAAAAACAGATTGATTCACTGATTAATTGTAAGAAAGATGAAAAGGCAATGGCAACAATAATAGACATAGCAATCATGCTTAACAATGGGCAGAGGAGGTGAGCATATGTCAGATGAAATTTCACAGGCAATACAGATAATAAGACTTGAATTTGATGGATTGAGATTTGGAATGGACGTAACAGGTGGAACAGTGAAGCAGGCAAAAAATCTGGCAGTGTTCATTTATGCACTGCTTACAAGAGAAAAGCTTCAGGGAAAGACATCATTGAAAAAGATGCTAAGTAAGGATGGTAGTTTGCAGGTATTAAAAATCAGGGAAGAGGACATGAAGAAGTTTAAGAAACTTGCAAAGAAATATGGAATTCTTTATTCAAAACTTCCGGACATAAATAAGTCAGACGGAATGACAGAAGTTCTTTTTCATACCGAGGCAACACCAAGAATAAATACATTAATCGAAAAGTTAGGCAATGGAAGCATTGAGAACTTAATGGATTATGTAAGAAACGGTAAGGATGGAGATTTTGAAAAGGTTGTTGATTATCTTAAGAAAGAAAACATTTTAAAAGATACTCCCAGTGAAGTCGAACCGGAAAGAAAGGAACAGTTAGACAGGTATGCAGATGAACTTAAATACAATGCAATGATAAATGATCCTTCAAGAGTAGATATTACCATTTCAAGGAAACTTTATGAAGAGGAAAATCTTACATCCATAAAGACAAGGGTTCCTAATACATATGGTGACAATGTCAGATACTTATGGCTTGATAAGTCAGATGTTGTATCAATTAACGGTGGAAAGACTTTCTTCGCATATCTTAACAAGGACAAGGAATACGAACTTGTTGACAGAGACGGGCAGGTGGCAGAGAAACTTTCAGGTCAGAATTTACAGAAGCAGCATTATGACAGTGTGGATGTAAATGTTAAAAATAGGGCATTACAGGAACAAAGAAGAGGCAAAAGCGAAAGAAAACAAAAAGCCAAAAAGGTTGGGACTCCGGGTCCCAAGGTTAGAAAAACAGAATCTGTTAAAGGAACTTCAAGGGGGCGATAGCCATGAACAGAAAGAATTCAATAGTAATTCCCTGTTTAATAATTGGAGAACTTTTTACAATTTATGTTTCGTACGTCCTAAATGGTGTGTGGAACAACAGTGGCGATATAGTATTAATTCTTAATAAGTTTAATGCTGCAATAAAAAATCCATTTGGAAATTACTACAATGCCAATACATTAAGAGCAGTAATTTATGGTTCGTTAATATACGGAATGGCAGTTCTAATGTATGTGACAAGCAGAAGAAATCTTATGCATGGCAAGGAATATGGTACTGCAAAATTTGCAGACATACGAATGGTTAATAAAGCACTTGCAGATAAGGACGAGTGCAAGAACAGAATATTAAGTAATAACGTGCGAATGAGCATTGATACCAGTGTTACCGGTTTGAATAACAACATGCTTGTAATAGGTGGTTCGGGTGCAGGAAAGACGTTTTTTATTGTAAAACCAAACATAATGCAAATGATGCTTAATAATTCATTTATCGCCACCGACCCAAAAGGAGGTGCGAAACGTTCCATAGTGAAAAGCTATGGCACGATTGCAACTAATAATTGAATAAAAAAAATAGTAGTAAATCGGAGAACTAAACACACGATATGTCGAATGATGGAGTAACGTCCTGAAAGGCAACCCTAATCCTCCGACTTGCACCTAAGTTAGTAGAAACTAAAGTGTAAGAAGCTCGGTGAAGTCGGCAGAGAGATACCGAAACAGATTAGATGTCGAAAGCATTTCAGAGGTGAGATGTGTATCCTATATGCCGGGGGTCTATAAACTATCTATGGTGAGAATGAAGAGAGTTAAGCTCTTCTGACGAAACTTCGAATGTACGGGTCTATATCGGGACTATGTAGAAATGCATAGTGACACAAATAGTGTCGTTACTGTGGGCGAGTAAGACTCCGCCTTTATGAAAGTCCATACATTGTTACAGGCAGTGTCAAGGTAACAGGCTCATAGAAGGAACCTAAGGTTAGATGTAAAGATAGTGTGTTTGGAACGTTGGAAGCTGACAGCGTGGAGAATCTACTTTCTACGAAACGTATCAAACGGGAAAATCACAATAGTGATATAAGTGAGATTATGTCAGTGAAAGCGGAGGTATAGTACCGAAGAAACCGTGATAATAAGCGGTGGAGGGAAGACCTCTAGTCATACAGTTAAGCAAATTAAAGTCGAATGGTATGGGTTCGAGTAAGACTAAGAGATGTAATCACTCCTAGATAGGAGGTTACAGACCATGCTAAAGAAAACCAAATTGAGATACAACGAATATTATGATATGCAAAGAGTATATGATTCATTGTATTCAGCAAGTAAAAACGGTAACAACTTTTATAAGTTACTGGAGATTATTGGTTCAGAAGAAAATATCAGGTTAGCATATAGAAACCTAAAGAGTAATAAAGGTAGTAATACCAAGGGAACTGATGGAAAGACAATAGACGATATTAAAGAACTAACAGATGAAACTGTGATTAATACAGTGAGAGAGATGTTAGCTGACTACAAACCTAAGTCTGTCAGAAGAGTGTACATTCCAAAACCAGGAAGTGACAAGAAAAGACCATTGGGTATTCCGTGTATATGGGACAGATTGGTTCAGCAGTGCATATTGCAGGTCCTTGAACCAATCTGTGAACCTAAGTTTCACAACCATTCATATGGTTTTAGACCAAACAGAGACACACATCACGCAATTAGTAGAACAGTTAGTATGATAAATATGTACAAGCATTACTACTGTGTTGATGTTGACATAAAAGGGTTTTTCGACAATGTCGACCACGGAAAACTTTTGAAACAGATATGGACACTTGGAATAAGAGACAAGCGTTTAATAAGTATCATAAGTAAGATACTTAAGTCAGAAATAAAGGGAGAAGGAATACCGACAAAAGGTACACCACAAGGTGGAATAATAAGTCCACTACTATCCCTAATAGTCTTAAATGAATTAGATTGGTGGATAAGTAATCAATGGGAAACATTCAAACCAAACAGAATGTCTAATGTTGCAGCATTTCGAACATATGCGAAGAAATACACCAATCTGAAAGATGGATTTCTAATAAGATATGCAGATGATTTCAAAATAATGTGTGGAAGTTATAACGAAGCACAGAGATGGTATCACGCAACAGTGGATTTCTTAAAAACAAGATTGAAATTGGACATAAGTGAAGAAAAATCAAAAGTCATAAATCTTAAGAAAAACTCATCAACATATTTAGGTTTTAAAATAAAAGTCGTTCCAAAGGGAAAGACCAGATATGGTTATATAGCAAAGACTGATATGAGTGACAAGGCAATTAAGAATGCAAAAAGCAATCTAAAAGCCAAAATAATTAACATTCGAAAAGACAACCCAACAGTGGCAATTAAAAACTATAATTCAGCCATTAGAGGAATACAAAATTATTATTGCATAGCAACAAATATTTACAACAATTTAACGGATGTGAATTACGCTCTCTTACCAACCATAAGAATACGTCTTAGAGACATTAGCAAAACAATTCCATTTAAGGAAACAGACATTAATTTTCAAAAACAAACAATGGGTATTCAGAAAGAAACAAAAATTGTAACCATAGGAGATATGTGTTTACTCCCATTAACGGGAGTTCACCATAGGAGTCCTATGAATTTCTCTCAGGAAATAAGTAATTATACTTCAAAAGGTCGAGAGAAAATACACAAGAATTTAATGCTTATTACACAAAGAGAATTTGAAGCCATAGCTAAAATGAGAGACCCAACAGAAACAATAGAATTTAATGACAATAGTTTATCAGCATATGTCATTCAGCAAGGAAATTGTTACATAACGGGTAAGAAGTTAGATGTTAGCCATATGAAGTGCATTAGAAAGAAACCTTTAAAAAAGAGGGGAACTAATAATCACGGAAATATAATCTTTATAAATTCAGATGTGTACAAGGCAATATTTACGAGAAAGATGGTTGAAGCCCAAGGTTTATTAAGAAAATTTAAGTTGAATGAAGAACAATGGAAAAAAGTTAATTATATAAGGCAAAATTATGATTACCAAAAGGTTTAGACAATAAATAATTTGCAAATGTATGATGGCACGCCGTATGAGGCGAAAGTCTCACGTACGGTGTAGAGCAGGGGAAAAGGTGGAGATAATATCAAATCCTTACCTATTGCTATAGGTGGCAAGGTCTACAGGAAACATGTTAAAGAAAAATGGATATAACGTTAAGGTAATTAATTTAATTGATATGTCAAAATCAGATTGTTACAATCCGTTCCGATATATTCGAGAAGAAAATGATGTAATCAAACTTGTAACAAACATTATTAGCAATACAACACCAAAGGATGGTGCACCAACCGATCCATTTTGGACAAAATCAGAAGGATTATTATTGCAGTCATTAATTTATTATGTTTGGTTGGAAATGCCAGAAAAAAAACAGAACTTTCGAACTGTAATGGAATTATTATCAGAAGCAAAGGTGGATCCGAAAGGTAAGGATAGTAAGCTGACAATTAAGATAAAGAATCTTGCGAAGAAAAGTTCTATGGGCTCAAATCATCCAGCATATAAACAGTATATGAAGGTAGTGGATGCTGCAGGAGATACCGTCAGATCAATTATTATCAGTGCTAACGCAAGACTTGCATTGTTAGAGAACCCACAAATCCTAAGAGTTTTATCAAGAGATGATTTAAAACTTGAAGAATTAGGAATAGGAGTAAATGGTGACCTGAAGACAAGAACAGCTTTGTTTTGTATTATTCCGGATTCAGATAAGTCTTACAACTTTATTATAGGAATGTTGTATACACAATTATTTCAGGAATTATATTTTCAGGCAGATTTTAAGTATGGTGGGAAACTTCCACTGCAGGTTACTTTACTGATGGACGAATTTGCAAATGTTGCATTACCGGAAGACTTCTGCTCATTGTTATCTACAATGCGAAGTAGGGGAATAAGTAGCACAATAATAATTCAGAATCTTGCACAAATTAAGGCATTGTTCAAGGACACATGGGAGACTATCACAGGTAACTGTGACACATTGGTTTATCTGGGTGGTAATGAAAAATCAACTCATCAATATATTTCCGAAATGCTAGGAAAGAGTACCATTGATAAACGCTCAAATGGAGAAACAAGAGGAATTCACGGTAGTTCCAGTAGAAATTATGATGTCTTGGGTAGAGAGTTGATGACTCCGGATGAAGTGAGAAATATGAGCAATAAGAAATGCTTAATATTTATACGAGGATTTGATCCAATATTTGATGATAAATACATACCTATGAAACATAAAAGGTTTAAGGAAACAGAAGATGGTGGAGCAAAACCGTATGTACACATACCGGTGGCATCAACACAATCAATACTGACTATTATGAGTGACAATCAAATTAAGGAACTGATAAATAATAAGAAGCAAAATGAAAAAATACAGATAATGGATCTTAGCATAGAAGAAATAATGATGCTTGGAGATACAAGTCAAATATATTTTGGAGAAGGAACAAATGTTACCGGAACTGAAAATGCTAATAAAAGCAATTCCGAAAATGATAGCAACTCTGACGATGAACATCAGGTTATTACCAGACAGGAAATCCTAGAGAATTTATCAGATGAAGAATTGAAGGAAGAGATGACAAGTCGTTTGGTTGATATGGAATTTGAACCAAATCAGATAGAAGAATTGTATAAGGCATTGGATGCACACATGAAACTTTCTGTTATTTTAAGTTATCTGTACCCAACAACGACTGTAGAAGAAATGAAAAGTAGAAGAAAAAATTATTTGAAAATAAAAGGAGATTAAGCGATATGAAGAGGATAAAGAAAAAACTAAAGAAATTGGTAAACGTAGTAACTGCAAGTGCATTTATAACTTGTGTACAAATGAGTACAGTAATGGCTGCAACTGATACAAGTTCAGTAACAAAGCCATTAGATAGCCTTAAGACATTACTATTATCCGTAATTGGTGCTGTAGGTGTAATAATTCTTGCAAAGAATGTAATGGAGTTTGCACAGGCATATCAGCACAACGATTCAGCAACAATGAATTCAGCACTTAAGGGAATTGCAGGTGGTGCCATGATGGCAGGAATTACATCTGTACTTGGAGTATTAGGCTTTTAGGAGGAATTGAAGTATGGATATATTCAGCTTAGGCGGAGTAATCCTAGACCTTCTTAAAACTGTTGTAGCCTTTTGGAATGATAAGATAGCGTTAGTATTTGAACTGTTGGGGCAATCCCCAACAGAATTCAAAGGAGGTGGACCTTGGAGAGTCATAAGTGACATTGAACCCGTATTTGTGGGTGTAGGTTCATCACTGGTGGTTCTATTCTTTGTAATAGGTTTTTGTTCAGAAAGCATTGACGTAAAAGAAGAAATACGTTTTGAAACAGTACTTAGGATGCTTATGAGATTAGGCATAGCAGAATGGTTGGTAGCAAATAATGTAACAATAATGAAAGCTTTCTTTCAGTCGGTGGGAGCATTGGTAGGACTCATCACAAATAGTGGAACTACAAAATTAAAGATACCACAAGAACAGCAGGACATAATTGAAGGTTTAGGATTCGGAGAGAGTCTTTTAATGATGATATTAGCAGTAATAATTGCGTTAGTAATTATATTCTGTGGATTTATGATTGTTTACACAGTGTACTTCAGATTCCTAAAAATATTAGTAATAGTGCCGTTTGGTGCAATTGCGTTTTCAACAACTAGTGGAAATAGAATGGTAAGTCACACAGCAGTAACATATGCAAAGCATTTTCTTGCAGTATTACTTGAAGCAGTAACAATGGCATTAGCAATCATAGTATGCAATGCATTCTTAAATGCGGGATTACCAACTTTTACAAGCGATTATGCAGATTGGACAAAAGCACTGATGTACATGTGTGAATTGACATTTAGTGTAGCAATGACAGTAGGTTCAGTAAAGGGAGCGCAAAGCTTAACAAGTAAGATGCTTGGATTATAGAGAGGAGACAAAATGAACATTTCAATAAATAAGGATATCGAAAGATACAAAGAATCAATAGTAATGGGACTTACAGCAAAACAACTGATATGTTCAGTAATTGCATTGGCATTAGGAGCAGGCATTGTACTTTCAACATATAAGTACGTTGGATTAACAGTATCAGTATACATAGCGATACCTGTAGTGGCACCAATTGCATTAAATGGATTTTATGAATATCAGGGAATGAGTTTCACGGAGACGATGAAACGAAAATTCAAATGTTTATTTATGAGTCCACAGCTTACTTACATTTCAGAGGAAGGTGAAGAAATGTTAAAGGAGCTGCAGACAGAAGAATTAAATAAGCAGAAAATAGCAGATAAGAAATCAAGAAAATTAAAGAATGGTGGTAGAGCAAGCAAAAAGGATAAAGGCTACGTTAATGATAGTCGTGTTAAGAAGAAAAAGAGAAAGGATGGATAACGATGGGATTATTTAAGGACAATTTCACATTACTCAAAAAGGCATCAGAGCCACTATACAAGACACCAAAATCGGTTCAACAGACAATAGAAATTATGAAAATTTCTGAATGTGGAATATTTGAAGTGGCAGTTGGAAGATATTCAAAGACGTATAGATTTAGTGATGTGAATTATGCAACTAGAACAGAAAATGAACAGGAAAGTTTTTTTCAAAGATATTGCAAATGTCTCAATTCATTTGATTGTACATTTAAAATTACGGTCAATAACAAGAATAAAGATATGGAACTGTTAAAGAAAGACGTAATGCTTTCATATGAACAGGATGGTTTCGACAAAATGCGTAAGAGTTATAACAATATCATTGAAGAAAAAATATTAAAAGGAAGACAGGGAATAGAACAGGAAAGATACATAACAATCAGCATAGAGAGAAAGAACTTTGAGGAAGCAAAGGCACAGTTTACAACAATTGAAAATTCATTATTTAAAAACTTTGCAGAGCTTGGTTCTAAATTAATTCCTATTTCCGGAAATGAAAGATTAAAGATTCTTCATGACTACTACAGATTAGGAAGAGAAGAAGAATTTGATTTTGATATTAAGGAAGGCAAGAAAACGGGAACAGATTTTAGAAATGACATTTGTAATTCAAAACTTAAGTTTTATCAGGATTATTATGAAGATGAATCTAAGGTATGCAGAGTACTTTACATCAAGAAGTATCCTACATATTTATCAGACAGATTTTTTACTGAACTAACTTTTTTACCTATTCATTCAATAACAAGTGTTGATGTGGTTCCGGTACCAAAGGATATGACAATGAGAATTCTTCAAAAGAAATATCTTGGCATTGAGTCAAATATTATTAAACAGCAGCAAACACGAAATAAGAATAACGATTTTTCATCAGAAATTTCATACACAACAAGAAGACAAAAGGCAGATATTGAGGACATTATGAACAATGTTAGAGAGAATGATGAAAGCTTATTCTTTGTGGGTGTGACGATGGTGGTTATGGCTGAAAATATTGAAGAATTAGACAGTATATGTGAGTCTATTGATTCAATAGCAAGAGGTGCAGGATGTTCAGTTGATATTTGTCAGTACAAACAGAGAGAGGCACTGAATACAGTGCTTCCGATAGGTGTGCGACAGATTGAAACAATGAGAACAATGCTGACACAAAGTCTTGCAGTGCTCATGCCGTTCAATGCTCAGGAAATTTGCGATAAGGGTGGAATTTATTATGGGGTAAACCAGATTTCAAAGAATATCATTGTTGGAAACAGAAAGAAACTGTTAAACGGCAACGGATTCATATTTGGCGTGTCCGGTGCAGGAAAGTCATTTCAGGCAAAGATGGAAATGGGTTCAGTTTTACTTTCAACAAAGGATAATGTTATCTGTGTGGATCCAATGGGTGAATATGAAGAGGTGGTTGAAAAGTATGATGGCACATATATCAATATATCAAACAATACAAGAAATTATATTAACCCTATGGATATGGATGTATGGAACCTTGACATATTAGATAGCAAGGGATGGATTAGAGATAAGTGTCAGTTTATGTTAAGTATCTGTGAGCAGATAATGAAGGAAATTACACCACAGCAGCGATCAATTATTTCAAGATGTGTTAAGGACCTTTACATGGAAATTGCACGTAGCAAGGAAAAGTACATTCCAACAATGGAAGACTTGTATAATAAGTTACTTGAACAGGAAGATAAGGAAGCAAGGGATGTTGCCCTTGGACTTGAAATTTTTGTTACAGGAGCACTTAACATCTTTAATCATCAGACCAATATAAACGTAAACAACAGATTGATTGTTTATGGAATAAGGGATCTTGGAGAATCACTTGCCCCACTTGCTATGCTTGTAATGATGGAAACAATACAGCAGAAGATTATCGACAATGGTGAACGTGGAATTGCAACATGGTTTTATATAGATGAAGTGCATGTGCTTTTAAACTCACCATTCAGTGCGGAATATCTACGTCAGATGTGGAAAAAGGTAAGAAAACAGGGAGGACTTTGTACCGGAATCACACAGAACATAGTGGATCTTTTAATGAGTGAGACAAGCACCACAATGCTTTCAAACTCAGCATTTATACTTCTTTTAAATCAGTCAAGTAAGGACATAGAAAAGATAGTGGAGGCACTGGAAATATCAGAGGAGCAACTTAACTATGTAATAGATTCACCGTCAGGATGTGGACTCATAAAATGCGGAAGCAGAATTGTGCCATTTGATAACGTGATAACAAAGAACAGCGAGTTGTACAAGCTGTATAACACTAATCTGTATGAGAAGATGGAAATAGGAGGAGTATAGATAGTAATTGATTATGGATATAGTTTGGAAAAATCTGGTTTTTATTACGAATGAAAAGAAAAATAAATAATATGTAAACGCCAAGTTAGCAAGGAACTAATCTGGCGTTATTTTTTACCCAAAATCAAGGAGGACAACATGAAAATAAACAAGGAAAAAGAAGTTAACACAGAAATACACAAGAAAAGGACCGGAAAGATTCATAAAAAGAATGAAACAAAGATTGACAATAAGTCAATGACAACCAGAGCAGGGAGAAGTGTAACGTCAGTAGAAAAAATGGCTGAATCAGCCATTACTGAAAATGTTGAAGGCGGTGAAAACATTGATGGAGCATTTGAGGCAACAGGCATTGCAATAAGACCTGTAAAAGGGGCAATAAGTGAAGGTAATCGAATCAGGAAAAAGATAAGAACGTCAAAGCTACAGAAGGAAGTGGCAGGCAAAAGAATCAGAAAGAAAGCATCAAACAAGGGAAAAGAACTTGCCAAAAAGTCAGCAAAGAATGCTTCAAAAAATTTGGCAAAGAAAACATCCAAAAAGGTAGCCAAGGATACAACAAAGGAAGTTACCAAGGAAGGCGCAAAACTTGCAGTAAAAACCAGCACCACAGTTGCAGGTTCAGCGGCAGGTCCTGAAGGCACATTGATTGGAATGGCTGCAGGTGAAGCAGTTGGAATGAAGATTGAAAATACATTTTACAGAGCAGAGCAAAAAAGCAGGATGATGAAATATTTCATGGACAAGCTAAAGCTCAGTGATGAGCAAAACGACAGTATATTTAAACTTGCAGGAAGCCTGATAAAAAACAAGATGGCATACATGATTAAGCAGGTGGCATCCCTGCTTGCACCGTTGGTTGTTCCAATACTCATAGTGGTAATGGTTGCAACAGAAATTGTGTTTGCAATCATAGCAGTGCTATACAATTCACCATTTGCAATCTTTCTTCCACCACTTGAAAGCGGAGATACAATACAGACAGTAACAACGCAGTACGTATCTGAATTTAATCAGGAAATACAGACATTGGTGGATGAACATAGGGATGCGGATGAGGGCAGGAAAGTATATGTGGATTATGAAGGAATGAACAGTGAACCTTCAAACTACTATGACATCATGTGCGTGTACATGGTGAAATACGGTTACGAAAACACGGCAACAAAAATGAATGAAACAAACAAGCAGAATTTAAAGGCAGTGTTTGATGACATGTGCAAGTATACAACAGAAAAGGTAACAGATAAAAAGGGCAAAAAGAAGAAAAAGTACCTTGAAGTGAGAATTACATTAAAAAACTACACGGAAATGTCAGTGGAGTATCAGTTTGATGAAGAAAGGAAGGCAACCCTTAATCAGCTAATGAGTACCTGCATCACAAATACTCCATCAAGTGGTCAGACAGGTGGAAGTCAGCTAAGTGGCTTGCAAGGAAGTCTTACCCCACAGGAAATAACAAGCATAACTGACAAAATAACAGATTCAACACAAAAGACTGTGGCATCATTTGTATTGTCTAAGGTAGGATATCCGTACAGTCAGAACTTAAGAAACAGTGGAAAGGCATTTGATTGTAGTTCGCTGGCATACTATGCATGGAAATCAGCAGGTATTGATATAGCATTTGGCGGCTCAACCACTGCAGCTGCAGAAGCAGAAGGGCTGAAAGGCAAAACATTTAAGGAAAAAGACATACAGCCAGGAGACTTGATATTTTATAACTACACAACCAATGGAAGATACAAAAATATCAGCCACGTGGGTATTTATGTAGGCAATGGAAAAATGGTTGAGGCAGTGGATGAGGCACACGGAGTATGCTTGGGCAATTATCATAATGGTGGGTTGGTGATGATATGTCGTCCGGGAAAATAAAATTAATGCTAATGACAGTAGCAAATTTTGTCGTTCTTGATGTTTTTTTTGAGCAATATATTTTTAATTGGAAAATTAAGAAATATATATTAAAATATAAAGGTAACAAATTATGTGAAATAAGCGGTTGAAAATTTATATTTAAACGATTAGAAATCTAAGAAACATATATGACAAATAAAGGAGGAGTAAAATGACAGAAGGAAAGGACTTACTTCAGGTTTTATGGAGTGGGGCGGATGTATTAAGAGGTAAGATTGATGCGAATGAATATAAGACATATTTATTAGGGTTAGTATTCTATAAGTATTTATCAGATTCGTATTTATCAAAGGCGTACGATTTATTAAATGATGAGATACCGGATGATTTGCAAGAGGCACAAAAGGTTTATGAGGAGGCAATGAATAGCGAAGATGCAGAAGAACTTTTAGCAGAACTAAAAGAATCATTGCATTATACTTTGGATTCTAATATGACATATGTATGTATGTTATAAAATAATTTTACTCTTACGATGTAACAAAGGAGCGTGTTTATATATGAATAGAAAAAATATTAATAGAAAAACAGTCTCTTTTTCAAGGACTGAGCAGGTACATGTAATAAAGCCATGTGATTTAAATGGTGGCGGTCGTTTATTTGGCGGAGCATTACTTTCTATGCTTGATGAAATTGCAGGAATTGTTGCAAAGCGCCATTCCGGCTGCAATAATGTAACAACTGCTGCAATTGACCATTTAGACTTTAAAGATGGAGCCTATGTAAATGATTTGCTGGTAATTATCGGTTATGTAACATATACCGGAAACACTTCAATGGAAGTTCGCATAGATACTTATGTTGAAAATAATGAAGGAATGCGCCACCCTATTAACAGAGCTTTCTTTGTAATGGTTGCAATGGGCGCTAATAACAGACCAACAAAAGTTCCACCGCTTATCATTGAAAATGAATTTCAGCAGGCCGAGTGGGACTGTGCCCTTAAACGAAAAGAAAACCGAATCAAGATGAAGAATGATTTTTAATTTCATTCACATATGCAATATATTTTTCTCTTTAAATTTATAATTGCATTCAAATAAAATATATATCACTTAATTAAATTAATTTATTTTTCACTTGACAATTTCTCTTTTTTTGTTCCATCCCTTTATTTAGGGCATTCATTTTGCAAACACTATATATTGTGTTTTTGTTTTTTAATTTTCACAATATTTGGTAGACATTCATTTAGCTTAGTTCTATAATCTAATGCATGCGAAAGAGTTAAACACCTTACTTGATTATCATAGTTTAACACATCGCTTTTTTATTGCCTAAAAAGCATAATGTATTTAATTGTGTTTAATATAGAACAGCATTATTATCGTATTTTTAATGCTGTATACATGATATATGAAGAAGAAAGAAGGAACGAAAAAAATGATAAGTGTTATTAAACGTGACGGTCATAGAGCTACTTATGATCGTAACAAAATTGTATCAGCTATTCAGAAGGCGAACACAGAAGTCGACCAGGAAGAAAGAATTAGTGAGGAACAGATTTATAATATATTAGCTTCTATTGAAAATCGTGGCTTTGATGAGATGGCAGTTGAAGATATTCAGGATATTATTGAACAGAAGCTTATGGCAGAGAAGAAATTTGTTCTTGCAAAAACATACATCATTTATCGTTTGCCAATAGAATATCATTAGCCTTTGGAACATATTTAGGATAATAAATTGGTTCATATTTTTCTTTATCAAGGTAGCGTACATCCTTATAATCTATTTTTCCAGAAGTAATATGCTTGCCCTGCAAAATTGGAACACCTTTGTTGACATATTCAACTTTATCAGCAGTTGTATTTATTCCTTGGTACGCAACTTCAACAACATCTTGAAACTTACGCTGTTCCCAAGTATTAAGGCATATGAATAAAAAGTTAAGGTGATTAAATGGATAAAAAGAGCTAAAGTGCTTGAAAAAACAATGAATGACAGAGATTGTTAAAAAAATTCGTTAAAAGTTAGCTGAATCATAGTAATTTACATAAAAAAGACCAACATAGACTTAAAAATAACAAAATAAAGACCATACTAGTTTTCGACATAATAATTTCTAACTGTTAGAATTATAACATCACTTAGAAAACACTAAGTAATAATTTAATAACGCCTTATCAATATTCTATTGTAGTGAATGGAGTATTTGATAGGGCGTTTTTCTTTTGCACCTACAATAAGAAAAATAAAATACGAAAGGAGATTCAGGATGAGACATGTAAATGATAAGGAGTCAGCTCGTGAAATAGGATATTTGTTTCAAGCATTACAGCATGAGTGGGAACGTTCTGGGAAAACAGTTGTTACTAGGCGCATTGGTCAGGATGAATATGATGAGTTTGTAAAATGTTATTCAAAGAAACTGGAAAATTATGACAAAGAGCGAAATAAAGATGAAGCAATGCAGATAAAGGTAATACTAAAATCAATGAAAGAAATGTGCTTGTTAAGTCGCATTGCTAAAAAGATTTGTAACAAAGCAGCGCTTAGTTCAAGTAAAAAATGGGGACATTTCGATATTGAGTTAGACAGGGAAGAAAGAAAATGTTTAGAAGAAATAATAGGAATAAATTAATTGGAAGGAGAGAAATGTAAATGAATTATAGTATAAGAATTTTTAAAACAAAAAATCAAGAAAGAAGTACAAAAGCGTATGCATCAGTAACATTTAATAAATGTTTTATAGTTACAGGAATTACTGTAAGAGAAAATAAAAATGGTGAACTGTTTGTGTCAATGCCAAGTTACAAAAGTAAGTCTGTTAATGATAATGGAAAGCCAGTATACAAAGAATATTGCAATCCAACGACAAAAGAATTCAGAGATGAGTTATATGGAAATATTCTGAAAAACTTTAAAGAAGGTGTTAACGAGTATGAAGTGAAAGGGCTGGATGATAAAATGCAAATTGGAATTTCACTCAATACAATGTCAGGTACAAATCTAGAAGCAATTGGCAGGGTTTATTTAGAAAAGTGCTTTGTCATAAATAATATTAAGGTTATGACAAGTGAAAAAGGTTCTTTTGTAGCAATGCCGTCTCAGTTAGTGAACAGAGGAGATGAAGGAAAAAAATATGAAGATGTTTGTTTCCCGATAACAAAGGAATTCAGAACTGAGTTGTACAATGCAATTTTAAGTGAAAAAGAAAAAGTATATGAAAAAATGAATGAAGAATTTATACAGGTGGACAAAGCGTTAGATGGTGTGGAAACACCCTTTAGATAAGGAGGAAAAGAATATGCAGATAGATAAAGTATTTGAAAATGTAAAAGAAAGAACAATCAGAGAAAATGAAAAGAATAAATGTGAATTGTTCCCCAATAAGGGAAAAAAAGCAGTTGTGGTTCTTACAGATGATAAGTTAGAAGAAAAAACATTTGAAGAATTTGTTGAAATGTGTGCAATTGTCAAAGAACAGGGTTTTGAAGTTTGTGAAAGTGAAAGTGGATGCAAATTTTGGAGTATAGTTCCAACAAATAGTTTAGATAACGTAGGATATGCTAGATTAATAATGCAACTGGCACCTATGGCAGATGCTATTTTTATAGATAAGGATGCATATGATGCCCTAGATTACATAGAACAGAATATTTTTGTAGCAGGAATGAAGCTTATAAATGTAGAAGTAAGGGAAGTACAGTCAGGTGTGACATTTATTGCAGATCCAATATATGAACATGAAATACAGAGAGCATTAGCAAAAAGAGTGTCATTATCTCCGGTTGCTAAAGATCAAAATCCTAGGAATGCAGAACAGGCTATATTATATGAATTGGTCGTTGTAATGAGTAATATATGGAAATGTGAAAGAGTAAAGCCAAAAGAAATCTAGAATAATGCATTATGTATTGTTTTTTTACGCTGGTGTTTGGGATGACATCAGCGTTTTAGTATTTAGTATATAAATGTATGTTTTCAATTTTGGGTATTTACATATCAATTCAAAAGTAATATAATTACAATGCTTAAAGGAATCGAACACACATTCGATAATACTTTGATCCGGAAATAAGTATAAAGCAAAGAATTGCATACGTAGGCTTGTTTGCAATTTGTAAAAGAAAATTAAACAGTAGTATCAGAGAAACTTAATAATAGGAGGTGAACCAGGATGGCTTATACAAGTCAGTTAACAGAGAGACAGTTAAAGACCTATGAATGCATCATAGACTTTATTAAAGAATTTGGATTTGCACCAACCGTAAGAGAGTTGTGCAAAAAAACAGGTTTTACTTCTACATCTTCTATAGCTGGACATTTAAAGGCACTTGAAAAGTTAGGATACATAAGAAGATATCCAACATGCCCTAGAGCGATAACAGTATTGAAATAGGAGTGTTAGACGGAAATTAACCAAGGTAAAAGATCAGCAAATTAACTAGTTACTATGTGTTGCTAAACAGGCGTAGTTAATTAGCAATCGCTTACAAGGAAAAGTTTCCCATCCTTTGTGAGTACAAACTTAAAACATTAAATTTGTATTATAACAAAAGGAGACAACACATTTGAAGATAGACATTATGAAATCTGGGTCAGACCCGATTAGAAAGGATTATTACGACAGTGACAAAGTAGGTAATAGACTTCAAGAAAGTCGAGAGGAAAGCAAATTAACTCAAGAAAAAGCTGCAGAGAAGCTTGATATTCATATTAATACACTTGCAAGATATGAACATGGAGCAACTATACCATCAGAAGTGTTAAAAAAGATGTGTATAATATATCAAAAGTCGGCAGACTATTTGATTGGTAATACTAATGACAATTATTATGATGTGCAGATTATGAGATTGCTTGAGCAAAATGACATGAAAACAAATAAAGCTATTTATGAAATAGTAGAAAGAATAATGAAGATAAGAGTTGCCTAATGAAAATTAATTATGCTATATATTGTTTAATTATAAAATATATAATATATAATAGTATATGGTATTAGTGTAAGGAGTCACATAGTGTGGCTCTTTATTGTTATAGAAAAGGGGATTACAAATCTAACGAATATTATTACAATATATAATGAAAAGGAGTAATTGAATTGATAACAAAGGAAGTAATTGATAAGAATTCAAAAAAATATAAAGAGTATTGTGAAAATATTACAGAAGATGAAATTAATGAAGCTTTAACAGTTTTAAGTAAATATATTGGAAGAGAAGGCGATGATATATTTATTAGAGATAAATATAAAAAAGAGGCTCGTAAAATGAAATTTGCAGATGAATTTGCAGATGCAATTTATGATTTTGTGGAATACAAAAATCCTACATGTCATACCGCATATAATGCAAGAATGATTAGTGAAGAGAAAAATCCACTGGAATTAATACATATGGCTTTGTATAAAAGACATTCAAATAGACAAACGTATGCAAAGAATAGGGAAAGAGCTGAAAAGGAAAAAAAGCAGAAAAAAGAACATCCTGCACTCGAATATATGTTTATAAGAGAATCAGGTATTATAGTTTCAAGAGACATAGATAATCCTAATGAAAATACATTTGATTTTGTTAGTGTTGAGGTTTTTAAAGGAACATATTCGATAGAATTTATTAAACAACACAGGGATGAAATAATGGATGCAGTGTTATATAAGATATCCAAGTCTCGAAAATTTACCAAATTCAACGTTCCAGTAAGCATTTTAAAATTAGATAAAATAAGAATAATAGGTTGTGATATGATTTTATATTTTTCAATAAAGGAATTATAAAACAATCTGTCATAAAATTAGGGCCAGTGCAAATCGGCTCTTTTTTTATTGAATTTCGAATTACCCACTAAAATTTGTGGGGATTATTATTAAATTCCACAATTTCGTGTGTACGAATATCTTCTTATTTAACATAGAATAATTACATAGTCATTGATTACCAACCCAATGACACAGACTTACAGATAATAAGAAAAAAACTTCTGCCAGTAATGGCTAGATTTGCTTATGCCGTAATCGGTGATGTAGTCATCGTAGCAATTCAAACTTATACTGACGACGGTCAGATCAAAAGAAGTCACTAATGAGATGGAAATTAAGGCGTTTCCTCTGTTGTGGTAAACAGTCATTAGAGATGCAGGCGTGCTAACTTATGAAAATGTAAGTGTTCATTTATAACAAACATTACTAGTAATGTATTTCAACAAAATAAACAGATGCTAGAGAACATAACTAACAGAATTGAGGTAAAAATGAAATACAATAAATTAGCAGTTGGAGACAAACTAAAAGAAATAAGAACAAAACTAAATATATCTCCCGGTGAAGCAGGAGATATGGTGGATTGTAGTGAGTCACATATTAGACAATTAGAGAGAGGGTGCAGAAATCTAACAGTAAATATGCTTTACAAATTTATTGAAGCATATGATACGGATGCTAATACTATACTTGGAATCAAGCACGGAACGAAAGACAGACTTGAAGATAATTTGAGTAAGCTATCATTTGATGAGCGGGAACAATGTTTAGTTCTTTATGCAGACATGGTGGAGACGATGGTAAGAATGAAGGAGGCGATATAGATGACAGAAGCAGGCAAGGTTTCAGTTAGAGGAAAAGCAATGGCAAAAAAATTT
>URKY01000020.1 GCA_900548465.1 uncultured Eubacterium sp. | reverse complement strand
CCGGCAATTCCAATGTCGGCTTCTCTGGCTTCTCCCGGTCCGTTAACAACACATCCCATTACAGCAACCTTTATATCAAGATTGTCATATTTTGTAACCATCTTTTCAACTTTTTCCGCCAAACCAATTAAGTCAATACATGTTCTTCCACATGTAGGGCATGACACAACTGAAATTCCACCTTTTCTCAAGCCTAATGTTTTTAAAATCAGTTTCGCGCTTCTAATTTCTTCAATAGGATCACCTGTAAGTGAAACTCTGATAGTATCACCTATTCCCTGATTCAAAATAAGTCCAAGGCCTATGGCAGACTTTATATTTCCTGATGTAACTGTTCCCGACTCTGTAATTCCTACATGGAGTGGATAATTAGTCTTTTCTGCAATTAATTCATGAGCCTTTATACACATCATAACGTCAGAAGATTTAATACTGATTACTAGATTGTTATATCCCAAATCTTCTATAATTTTAACCTTATCTAATGCACTTTCAACAATTCCCTCAGCCGTAACTTTACCATATTTATCAAGAATATGTTTTTCCAGAGAACCACTGTTCACCCCTACCCTTATAGGAATATTCTTCTTTTTAGCTGCATCAACTACAGCTTTCACTTTATCTGCTGGGCCTATATTTCCCGGATTAATTCTTATCTTGTCTGCTCCATTTTCTATAGCTGTAATGGCAAGTCGATAATCAAAATGTATATCTGCAACTAAAGGAATATGAATTTGTTCTTTTATTTTTGATAAAGCCTTTGCAGCTTCCATTGTAGGAACCGCGCACCTGATAATATCACATCCTGCCTCTTCCAGGGCAAGTATCTGTTTCACTGTAGCTTTTACATCTTCTGTTTTCGTGTTAGTCATAGACTGGATCATTATAGGGTTTCCCCCGCCTATCACTTTATCTCCAATTTTTATTACTTTAGTTTTATCTCTATACATACTTTCTCACTTCTTTACAATAATTTTCTAATATCATTAAATATCAAAAATACCATCAATATCATAAGTAAAACAAAACCTATGAAATGTATCATTCCCTCTTTGTCCTTTGGAATTTTTCTTCTTGTAATAATTTCAATTATATACAGGAATAATCTTCCACCATCTAATGCCGGCAAAGGCAGTAAATTCATTACACCTAAGTTTGCACTTAACATTATGGCAAGATTTACAAGGGTCAATATGGTTATGGCTGCTCCTGCGGATTTTGTAGTATTATAAGTATCTCCGATGATATTTACAATACCTACCGGTCCGGCTATTTCATTAGCAGATACCTTTCCCGTAACCAACATCTTTAAGCTCTTTAAAACCATTGTGATTTCATATCTTACTTCCGTAAAACTGTATTTAATCACACCACCTACGGACTGCTTATCCCTTGCAACATTATAGTAGAATCCACGGTTTGCAATTTTAGTCATTTGAGGTTTTACCGTTACTTTTTCTACTTTTCCTTTTCGTTCAAGAGTTATATTTACAGCGTTTTCTCCAAAAGGATGAGTTTCTATATACTCTACCATCTGTTTTCCTGTAGTTATCTTTGTTCCGTCTATTTCCGTAACCACATCTCCTGCCTGCACGCCTGCCTTCGCCATAACTGAATTTCTGGAAACCTGAGTTATCTGTGCTTTTGAATCACCGGTGTTATATGTCATTCCCACCATATATCTTTTTTCTGAATCCGGTTTATATGTTATGGTATTTTTTTTGCCATCTCTAATATATGTTACTGAAATATTGCTTCCATCTAGCGGGTTAACATACTCTTCTAAATAAATTTCTCTTCCAAGAGTAGCATGAGCCCCATTATATTTTGTAATTTTATCCCCTACCCTTAAGCCTGCTTCATATGCTGCAGAATTTTTGTCAATATCTGTTACATAAGATACATCGGCACCTTTCGCACCAATAACAATAAGAGCAAGTACAAATGCAAGAATAAAGTTAAAAAAAGGACCTGCAAAAACAATCGCCATTTTCTTAGGCATGGATTTTGAATTAAAGGAACCTTCCTCTTCGTTATCCTCATCCTCTCCAAGCATTGCACATGAGCCTCCTAAAGGCAACAGTTTAAGAGAATATCTTGTGCCGCTTTTTGCTACACGACTAAATATTCTAGGTCCCATACCTACTGAAAACTCATTTATTACTACACCACATTTTTTTGCAACAATAAAATGTCCAAATTCATGTATTAATACCAATACGCCAAAAATTATTAAAGCTATAATTATACTTATTAATGTCTGCATTTTTCTTACCACCTACTCTCAATAGTTTCATACGCCCACTGTTCTATGTTTAATATTTCTTCCACTGACGGATTTTCAATTACTTTGTGATTATCCATACAATAATTAATAATATCAGTAATCTCGAGGAATTTAATTTCTCTGTTTAAAAATTTTGCCACTGCCTTTTCATTGGCTGCGTTAAAGACCGTTGGCATAGAGCCTCCGGCTGTTGCAGCATCGTATGCCAACTGCAACCCCACAAAATTTTTCGGGTCAGGATCTTCAAAAGTTATTTTTCCTATTTTGGCAAAATCTACTCTCTCACCTGCAAGATATTTTCTGCTTGGATAGTACAAAGCATACTGTATAGGAAGTCTCATATCAGGAGTTCCCAACTGTGCTATAATGCCACCATCCTTAAACTGTACCATAGAGTGAATAAGACTCTGTGGCTGAACGACAACCTGTATATCATCCAGTCCTACCCCAAAAAGCCATTTAGCTTCAATAACTTCCAGACCTTTATTTACCATTGTAGCAGAGTCTATGGTTATTTTTTTGCCCATAGACCAGTTAGGGTGTTTTAAAGCATCTTCAACCTGAACATCTTTCATCTGCTCTCTGGTCCATCCTCTGAAAGGTCCTCCTGAAGCTGTAAGCAGGATTTTGTCTATTTCTTTTCTGTTTTCTCCGTTTAATGACTGAAAAATAGCACTGTGTTCACTGTCTACAGGCAGAATCTTTACATTGTACTCCTCTGCCATTTTCATAACTATATGTCCTGCCGTTACAAGAGTTTCCTTGTTTGCAAGAGCTATGTCTTTTCCTGATTTTATTGCTTCAAGAGTAGGTCTGATGCCAATCATTCCTACAAATGCTGTTACGACTATGTCTGCCTCACTAATAACGGCGCACTCAATAAGTCCATCCATTCCTGAAACAACTTTTACATCTGTATCAGCAACTCTAACTTTCAACTCCCGGGCTGCTTTTTCCTTATATGCACAAACAAGTTTTGGTTTAAATTCTCTTATCTGCTTTTCCAGTGCTTCTATACTTGTTGATGCTGCAATGGCAACAACTTCTAAATCATTATTGGCTCTTACTATATCTAAAGTCTGTGTTCCTATAGATCCGGTAGAACCTAAAATTGATATTCTCTTCATTTTAATCCTTTCAGTAATATATCAAACTTCCTTCTAGAAAATCTGTAACAATATCCATATTATTGGTGCCACATATATTACGCTGTCAAATCTATCCATTATTCCACCATGTCCCGGAATAATTTTTCCATAGTCCTTTATATTATGATTTCTCTTAATTGCTGATGCCGCAAGATCTCCAACCATGGAAATCAAAGCTCCAACTGCACATATAATCGCAAAAGCAATTATCGGATTTATGCTAAGTTGTATTTTGTCAGCAAAGATTGCTGCATATATTGCTCCAAGGGCTGCCGCTCCTATTACGCCTCCAACTGCGCCTTCAATTGATTTTTTAGGACTGAGTACCGGTGCCATTTTGTGCTTACCAAATGCGACGCCTGCCAGATACGCACATGTATCACTTCCCCATGAGCAAAGAAAAATTAACCAGACCGTATAGGCTCCATTGCTTTCTTCTCTTACTAAATATATATATGAAAGTAATACTCCCGCATATAACATACACATTATGGCATTTGAAATCTGCTCTGTCTTATACTCCGGGAACATAAACACATACTGTGCCAAAAGGCATATAAGAAACACTACAAACAGTGTTATGATATATTCATTCTTTCCAAAATATATCAAAGCATAATATGCTACAACTGCAACGTATCCGGTTACTCCCGGTATTTTTTTTTCAAGTCCCAATACTTTATATAGTTCATATACTCCAACCAGTGAAATAAGCATATTTGCCACAAAAAGTATGTTGCCTCCCGGAACAATTGTTGCAAGCATAACTGCCACCAACACAATTCCACTTAATGTTCTTGTTACAAATGACTTATTTGCAAATTTCTCTAAAACCATTATTTTATTCCTCCAAAACGTCTATCACGCTGATTGTATTTTACAATTGCTTTCTTAAGTTCTTCTTTATTAAAATCAGGCCACAGAACATCCGTAAAATAAAACTCTGTATATGCCAACTGCCACAGTAAATAATTTGACAGTCTGATTTCCCCGCTGGTTCTGATTAACAAATCCGGATCCGGTATACCTGCCGTATCCAGATAACTCTCAATTGTTTTTTCAGTTATCTCTTCAGGATTAAGTTTTCCGGCCTTAACGTCCAGTGCCATTTTTTTTGTGGCTCTTGTTATCTCATCCCTGCTACCATAATTTAAAGCAATAATAAAGGTAATGCCCTTATTATCCTTTGAACATTCTTCTAACTCATTTATCCTTTTAATAATATCTTCATCCAACCTTGACTTATCACCAATAACAAGACATTTCATATCATTTTTGTTTGCACGTTCAATACAGTCTTTTAAGTAATTTCTTAAAAGCTTCATTAACGCTTTAACTTCGCTTTCCGGTCTGTTCCAGTTTTCAGTAGAAAAAGCATACATAGTAATATACTTTATTCCTAGATCATGGGCATCTTCTATGATTTTTTCAACAGTTTTTGCCCCTGCAGCATGTCCCGCATTACGTGGCAAAAGTCTCTTCTTTGCCCATCTGCCGTTTCCGTCTAAAATAATTGCAACATGCCTTGGTATATTCATTCCTGAAACATCAATTTTTTCCGCCATACCTTTCTCCTTAAAAAATAACTGCTTCTTATAACCGAAAACAGAGGAAACAATAGTTCCCTCTTAATTTCTTACAATATCAAATTATACAGTCATTATATCTTTTGATTTTTCTTCTACTGCACTTTCGATTTTCTTCACATATGAATCTGTAGTCTTCTGAACATCATCCTCATAATCCTTTATTTCATCCTCTGAAATGCCATCTGCCTTTCCTTTTTTCTTGATAGCATCAATTGCATCTCTTCTGATATTTCTAATGGCTACCTTTGCATTTTCACCTTTTTTCTTTATATCTTTTACTAATTCTTTTCTTCTGTCTTCTGTAAGTTCAGGAAATACCAGACGAATCATCTTTCCGTCATTTGTAGGTGTAATTCCAACATCTGAACCTAAAATGGCTTTTTCAACATCTTTAAGAATTGATGCATCCCACGGCTGAATTACAATCATTCTTGCCTCCGGAACTGAAATATTGCCAACCTGCTGAAGAGGTGTCGGTGTTCCATAATAATCAATCTTAATCTTATCTAAAATATGTGGGTTTGCTCTTCCCGCTCTGATTGTTGCAAATTCTTCGTTTAAGTTGTTTAAAGACTTTTCCATCTTGTCTTCATATGTCATTAATAATTCCTGCATAATAATCTCCTTAAATTTTTATTTGTAGAAATAAACAGCTTATACTGTTATTTTTGTTCCTATTTTATCACCTGATACAGCCCTGTTAATACTGTCTTTTTCATTTAATCCGAAAAGAAGCATAGGCATTTTGTTTTCCATTGCAAGTACGCTGGCCGCCAGATCAATAACTCCTAATCTGTCATCAACAACCTTCGATATTGGAAGTTCATCATATTTCTTGGCATCAGGATTAACGGCAGGATCACTGTCATATACACCATCTATTGCCTTTGCACCTAAAATACAATCAGCTTCTATCTCGATAGCTCTGAGAACCATAGTCATATCTGTTGAGAAATAAGGATGACCTGTGCCTCCTGCGAAAAATACAACCTTTCCAGCCTTCAAATCAGCTACTGCTTCATCTTTTGAAAAAAGTTTAGTCCATGTTCCGCAGACAAATGGTGTGTAAACATTAGTATCCATGCCTTCTGTTCTGAAAATTTCCGAAACATACATACAGTTCATAATTGTAGCCAGCATGCCAATTCCATCAGCCTTTGGTCTGTCTATCTTGTTACTTGTACGACCTCTCCAGAAATTACCACCACCTATAACGATAGCAACTTGTACTCCCTTATCTACGATAGCCTTAACCTGCTTTGCAACTGCCACACAGGTATCTTCATCAAAACCTGTTTTCTTATCGCCTGCCAAAGCTTCTCCACTTAATTTTAATAAAACGCGATTCATTTCATTTCCTCTCTGCTTTTCTTGTTTGTTTTTTTTTAATAATATTGCATTCTGCTCAATCATCTATCCGTTTCCGGACAGTAATCATAGTATTTTAAAACCTAAAAATAGAATACCATATATCATTTTAAAAATAAAGGTTTATTATACTCTTTCAACTTCCGGTAACAGAATATTTCTACTCTTCTTCTTTTGTTGTTTGTATCGTTGTTTCAGTGCCGCTTACAGTGGTTGTTTCCTGTTTTTTTGTTTCATTCTGTATAACAGTTTGAACTTCCGTTTCAGTTTCCTTTTGCGCTGTAGTTGTTATTTCTTTTTGATTGTTCTTCTTTTTTTCGTTATGTTTTTTGTTTTCTGTTTTTTCGTTATTCTTACCCGTAAGAATACGTCTTGCTGCACATGGATTTCCCATGCCGCTAATAATTATTCCTGCTTTCCGGTTAGCTGCATGGATGATTTTTCCATCACCTATATATATGGCCACATGACTTATTCGATTTTTATTTCTCCTGTCTGTATGATAAAATAGTAAATCTCCCGGTTTTATTTTATTATGGGATATTGATTTGCCATTGCCCGCCTGCTCTGCCGCCGTTCTATTTAAATTATAACCAAATTTTCTAAAAAGTGACTGAACAAATCCTGAGCAGTCTGCTCCGTGGGTCAGGCTTGTTCCACCCCACACATAGCGGTTTCCTAAAAACTTTGAGGCATATTTAATTAATTTAGCCGCCTCACTACCATCATCTTTTAGATTTACGTCATCAAGAGTGTATGTAATTACTTTCTGTTTCCATTCAGCATCAAGCATATCATCATATTCTTCTGAGGTATACACATTCTCTTTATCAACTTTCAACTTGATGGTTTCAGCCTTTATCCATCCGGATACCTTATCTGTCTTTTTAACCTTAACCCATTTTTCGTCTTTACTTATTTCCTGAACAGAATATGTTTTATCTTTTTGCGCTACAGATATTTTTTTTGCTTTTTTTGTTTTATCAGACTTAATATCCGTATTTTTATTTTTTATTTTTGCCTGAATATGTTCGCTTTCCATTAGCACTTTTAGTGCTTTCTTTCCTGTGACAACATTCTTTTTTTCAACATATCCCGCAACCTTTCCTGATTTAATTTTTACCCACTTATCATTTTTTGACAGGACTTTGACATTACACCCCTTTACAGCCACTCCTGCTTCATTAGATCCTATGCTTTCCTTTGAGTAAACTTCTACAATTTCATCATCGTCATTGGCTACGGTTGTTTCTTCCTCTGTGTTTATAACACTTAACTTTTTGTATTTTTCAGGTATTAAAGATTTCTTTTTTTGTTTTGCAACTGTCTTTGTTTCAGTTGTCTCTGCAATGCTGCTTTCTGTCTCAGCCTCCACAACTAACTGATTATTATTTTTAGGCATAATAAAACCTTTACATGTGTCTACGGTACAGGAAATAAGTAAGACCGTAGACACAGATAAAACTGCTGTTATTATTTTTTTCTTTATCATTAATCCGTTCTCTTTTCAATAGTATATATTCTTCACATTTCGTGCTTAAAAATCTTATTTTTTTCCATAACCCCATACTTGAAAATAATAACACTTTTTGCCTAAATAGTACACGTATTTTTACAAAAATTCACCATTTCTTCACGATATTTTTTCTCAAAAACATCCTATTACCTATAATCTTTCGTCTTTACAATATGTGTTGATACCATTAATGCCATATAAGCAAATATTCCATTCGTCCCCGCACCATTTTGTCCTACAAAACCAAATATAAATCCTACCGGAATGGTTAAGTTTATATTTTTAAGTTCAAAATCTTTATATTTTTTATTTAAATTACTAATTTCTAATATATTCATTTAATCCTCCTTCCAAATTGCATTGATGATTTCAAAAACTTCTTTTTCCAGGTCACTATATGCCCTTGTAGTTGTAATAACACTAACGCCTACATCCTTAGCCAGACTTCTTATTGAAGGAAGAATTGTACCTTCTTTAATCTGTCCGTTTAATATCTGTTCTTTAAGTTGTTCCCTTATCTGGGCATATATTGGCAGTTCAGACTGATTCGATATTATTATTCTCACTTTCCCACCTCCAACGTTTATATCGTATATACTGTATATATTTAATTATGAACAGTATATACGATATGTCGACGAAAAAATATGCCCACCTAAACTAATTTTCAAACTGTTAGTTTAGTATGAGCATATTTAAGTATCTATTTTTCTTTTATTATATTTTTACTGCAAAAGTATGTTATAAGGAAATATCCGCCATATATCACAATCAAAAATACTCCTGTCATAATAATAGATGGTAACAGACCTGTTCTTCCAATAACCTCTAATACATAATTGCCGAAATGAATTCCCACTGCAGAATGTACAATGGCAATAAGTAAAGGAAATACAAAAAATATTCCTATTTGTCTGAGTAGTGCATTATTAATCATTTTGTCATCAGCACCAAGTTTTCTAAGCATTATATATCTTTCTCTGTTATCACTCGATTCCGATAATTCCTTTAACGCTATTACTGCCGTAGAACTTATCATAAATATAATTCCAAGATATAATCCAAGAAAAGTTACTAATGCACTTATTCCTGTTCCTGACTCTGCTATGTCGATTTTGGAATTAATTGTAATACTGCTTGTCTTCATCCAGATTTTTTTGTCTATAGCGTTTAATTCATCCTCTATTTTTCTTTTTCCGTCCTTTGAACCAATGTTGTAATCAGCAATTATTCCTATAGCTTTCTTTTCCATAGATTCTACTACATTGTCCGGCAAAATAAACACCCCATCATTTGAATGACTTCCCGAAATTTCAATGTATCCGTACTGACATTTTTTAAATTTGGGTTTTAATTCCCTTCCCTTTATATTTATTGTCTGTCCATATGACAATGGAATGTTCCTTATGGAAACCATTGATTGGAAGTCACCAATTATTGCATATTCATTCTGATTCATTTTTAAAGACTCATTGCCATATCTTTTAGCAATTTTATTATAATCACTTAATTTAACTATGTTCTGTGGTGCTGAATAGGCAATATAAGGAAATTTTTTCTTTATTTCTTTAGCACTGCTTCCTAAAGACTTTTCCATAGTCAGTTCATCTGTCTCATATATGTCAAAATTTAACACATCCTTAAAATTTTTCTCCGGTTTAAAACCATTAACTTTAAGGGTTTCGTAAATAGATAATTTATCATCTTTAACAATATCTTTATTGTCAGGAAAAGAATCAAGATTTTTTATCAATTGCACATCTACAGGTGCTAATTCTTTTAAATTGTCAGACATTGATTTCTTAATGGAAAATGCACTGGATAAAACACAAATTGTCACAAACAGCATAAGGCATATAATTGTCAACTGACATACTGCTGTGTTTATTTTGCTGCTTACCTGCCTTACCACGAAACTGTTTAATCCTTTTAAATATACCTTTTTCATAGACATAACTATTTTCAAAAGCAAGCCTGAAAGCGACCAAAATAAA
The DNA here is from genome assembly GCA_900548465.1 of uncultured Eubacterium sp. GTDB lineage: Bacteria > Bacillota > Clostridia > Lachnospirales > Lachnospiraceae > Eubacterium_G. Next base: position 31,789 of record URKY01000020.1, on the reverse strand, counting down.
AGGAATGTGCCAACAGCTCCTAATACAATCGGCTTTAAAAAATCAACTTCTGTATCTAAATATTTTATTCCACCGGTAACCAGATAATAAGCATATCCAATCATAGATATTGCTACCAAAAATACAATTATGCAGATAACAGGATTTTTTGCCTTTATCTGTTCTGTTTTCTTTCCTGCATTCAGCATGTCTATTAATTTACATTTGCTTATTATTATTGTATTAAAAACCATTACCAGGAGATATATGATTCCAAAATAAATAAGGGTTTTAATACATGCTGCACCTGAAAATATAAACTGGAATTTTGTCATATCTGCATCAAACATATTTGCAACAAACACACTCATAATCTGTGACAATGCCACACCTATTAAAAGACCGATTACAAGGGAAATAATTCCAATTATCAGGGTTTCGAAAAACAGTATCAGAGAAATTTTTCTTTTCCCCATACCAAGAGTTAAATATACTCCAAACTCTTTGTTTCTTCTTTTAATTAAAAATCGGGATGCATAAATAATAAGAAATCCTAATATAAATGAGACAAAAACACTTACTCCGGACAAAAGGGTTGTCATTATTTTTATTATTTCAGCCGTATTTCTGGAAACCTCAAGCATTACAGTCTGGGATTCTATTGCGTTAAAAACATAAAATATGGCTACGCCAAGCACCAGAGTAAAGAAATAGATGGCATAATCCTTTACACTTCTGGCTATATTTTTCATTGATATCTTAAAGAGCATCATTTAATTCGCCCCCAAGCATTGTTACTACATCAATAATCTCATCAAAGAATTCTTTTCTGCTTCTACCTGCCCGTAAAAGTTCATTAAAAATTCTGCCATCTTTGATAAATATTACCCTTGACGCATAACTTGCTGTAAACGCATCATGAGTAACCATAAGAATTGTTGCCATAAGATCTTTGTTTAAATGATTAAATCTCTCCAGAAGCATTTTTGAAGATTTTGAATCAAGGGCTCCTGTCGGCTCATCTGCAAGAATCAGCCGAGGATTTGTAATTATAGCCCTTGCACTTGCAACCCTTTGTTTCTGGCCCCCGGACATTTGGTAAGGGTATTTGTTTAATACGTCTTCAATATCCAGATCATAAGCTACTTTTTTTATTTTGCTGTCAATCTCTTTTGCTCCAACATTTTGAATGGATAATGCAAGCGCAATATTCTCATAAGCCGTCAGAGTATCCAGCAAATTGAAATCCTGAAAAATAAACCCTAATTCCTCTCTTCTGAATCTATTCAATTCCTTATTTTTCAGTTTTGTTATATCTATTCCACCTACATAAATGTTTCCCGCCGTCACTTTATCAATTGTTGATATACAGTTTAACAGGGTTGTTTTTCCTGAGCCTGACGCCCCCATTATGGCAACAAATTCTCCTTTATCCACATCAAAGGAAATCCCATCTATTGCCTTTGTAAGACTTGATTTGTTTCCATAATACTTTTCAATTCTTTTAATCTCCACTATATGTTCCATAATATTAACTCCTTTCGTAATACTATGTTAATACATATTCCCTATGCTGTCGCAATTCTAATATTACGAAACATTACATTTTTGTAACATTGCCATCATTAATTTTATAAAAGTCATTTTTCCCAAAATAAATATTCACCCTTGTCCACTGATTTTGGACAGATTCTATATCTATGGTATGTCCTAATTTATCACAGAGTTTTTTTACAATGTACAGACCAATACCTGTGGATTTAGCTCCTTTTCTTCCATTCTCCCCTGTGTAGGCTTTATTAAATACCCTTGTTAAATCCTTTTGTGGAATGCCAATTCCATTATCATAAATACTTAGTTTTACCTGCTTTTCATTCTCTTCTGCACTAAAAATAATTACAGATTTCGTATTATCCCTTTTATATTTAATACTGTTGTTAACTATTTGATTTAATATAAATTCAATCCATTTTCCATCGGAAATCACGCTTGTGTTGCACTCTTCAACAGAAACATCAATCTTATTTTCCAACAAATCGTCCTTATTCTTTATAAGTACACTTCCAATAACTTTGTCCAATTCCATTTCTTTTAACAGATAATCATTTTCAGCATAATTACTTCTAATATAGTAAAGCACCTGATCCGCATAATTGTCTAGTCTTTTTATCTGTCTTATATATTTTTCATCAACATTATCTTTATTGTTATGACACATTAACACAAGACTGGAAATTGGCAGCTTTACTTCGTGTATCCACATCTCAATATATTCCTTAAAATCATTTATACTTTGGCTATAATCACTTACACGTTCTGTCATGGACTTGGATATTTCATACAAATTTTGATATATAATCTCGCCCTCATAAAAATCCGGTTTTCGCAAAGTCTCGGGAACCAGATATTTTTTATCCAATAATTCGGTATTATTTATAAATTCATCATAGAAACTCTTTTTTCTAATGTAGTCTGTCAACAGACAGCTGATTCCCATCAGAAAATAAACTGCACTGACTGCAACAATTAAGTTTCCCGTCACCTTAAAGGCAACAGCCATTCCCAAAATAATAAAATAACTGACAAGATAAATAATCAGTGTCAGCCATTTGTCAAATATGTATCTGCTAATTTTCATAATAGAATATACCCCTGACCCTTTCTTGTTTCAATTGCCCCTTCATATCCTATCTCCGCCAGTTTATTGCGGAGTCTGCTGATATTTACTGTAAGAGCATTATCATTAATATATTCCTCATTATTCCATAAGTCAGTCATTAAATCATCTCTGGTAACAATCTTTCCTCTGTTTGTCAGCAAAAATGAAAAGACAATCATTTCATTCTTTGTAAGTCTGACCTTCACTTATTGTTGATTTGCTAAAATTCACTTCCAAATCATTGTACATTTGTCTTTCACCGGTTCTTGTCATTCGTTTAAATATATTTTGAATTCTAAGGAGTAATACCGTTGGATTATATGGTTTTGTAATAAAATCATCAGCACCATAAGACATGGAAAGAACTTCATCCACTTCACTTGTACGACTTGTAACCATAACGACAGGTATGTCTGACTCTTTTCGTATTTCTTTTAAAATCACTTCACCATTTAATTCCGGAAGATTAATATCCATCAGAATTAAATCCGGTTTTATTTTTTCTATTTGTTCTTTCACGTTAGAAAATGTATCAGTAATTTGTGCTTCATATCCTGAATTTGTAAGAATCTTTTGCAATTCGCTTCTTATCGCTTCATCATCTTCAATAATTAATATTTTTTTCACTTTTTATTCCTCTATTCAATGTGGAAACATTTTTCAATATCCTTATTATGACCAAGTACAAGCAATGTATCGTCCTCAAGCAAAACCGTGTCCGGGTTTATTTTCATATTCATCTCGCCATTATGTTTTATTGCTAAAATATTAATGTTAAAAAGTTTTCTTACGTTTATATCACCCACTGTCTTTCCAAACCATTTTTTAGGCATTGTTACCTCAAAGATTGCACAATCTTTTCCTAAATCTACATAGTCTAAAATATTGTTGGCAGTATATCTGAAAGCAATCCATTTTGCCAGCTGTTTTTCCGGATATACGATTTCGTCTGCACCGTTTCTAAGCAGGAATTTTGCGTGTACATCTCTTGCAGCTCTTGAAACTACCAGTTTTGCCCCCATTTCTTTTAACAGCGAAGTTGTTTCAAGGGAATTTTGAAAGTTATCACCTATTGCCACCACGCACAAATCAAAATTTCCAATGCCTAATGTTTCTAAAAATTCGGGATTAGTACTGTCTCCTATTTGTGCTCCCGTTACAAAAGGCAGTATATCATTAATTCTCTCTTCCTCTATGTCTATTGCCATAACCTGATGATGCATCTCATTAAGTTCCATGGCTATGTGTTTTCCAAACCTACCCATTCCTATTATCAGTACTGATTTCATATTTCTCCTAACCAACCATTATTTTTTCCTTCGGCAATTTTGACAAATTATTACTTTTTCCTGTTACAGTTGCAAATATAATTGTCAGGCCGCCAACTCTTCCACAAAACATAAGAATAATCAAAATTATTTTAGATGCTACGCAGAAATCAGGTGTTAATCCCAAAGATAAACCTACCGTTGCTATTGCTGATGAAGTCTCAAACAATACTGATGTAATTGGCAGTCCTTCAATATTACTTATTGCAATGCCTGAAATCATAAACAGAAATATATACATTAACAATATTGTTGCTGCAGTAGCTACTATTTCAGTTTCTATTCTTCTTTTAAATAAACGTGTTTCCTGCTTCTTTCTAAACACTGCAAAAGCTGAAGCAAAGATTACTGCAATTGTTGTTACCTTCATTCCTCCCGCCGTAGATCCGGGAGCTCCACCAATAAGCATTAAAAGTATCATTACCCATTGGCCTGCTCCTGTCAGTTTTGACAAATCAACTGTGGAAAATCCCGCCGTTCTTGTAGTAACACTTGAAAAAAATGAGTCCATTATTTTTTCGGAAGAACTAATCCCATTCCATGCTTCTTTTGAAAATTCGCAAAAATAAAAGTACAATGCCGGCACAATAATTAATACTAAAGTAACAGTAAAAATTACCTTGCTCTGCATTTTATATTTTTTCAAATTAAACTTATGCTCTTTTATGTCTTCCCATGTTGTAAAACCTAATCCACCAAAGATAATCAAAAACATGATTATTATATTTATAATTTTTGAACCAGATAGAGTCATCAGGGATGAATATTCCCCCTTTACTCCCATAAGATCAAATCCTGCATTACAAAATGCTGATATGGAATGAAATATGGAATACCATATTCCTTTTACGAACCCAAATTCTTTATAAAAAACCGGGAACATAGCCAATGCAGCTAATACTTCCACCATAAATATTACTTTTACAATAAAGCCCGTAAACTTTATAATTCCACCCATACGGGGTGCTGAAATCGCTTCCTGCATTAAAATACGCTGTCTTAAGCCTATTTTTCTACCGGATAACATTGTTAAAGAAACAGCTATTGTAATAACCCCCATTCCTCCAATCTGAATAAGTATTATTATTACAGCCTGTCCAAATGTACTCCAATATGTAGCTGTATCATGCACAACCAATCCTGTAACACATGTAGCTGATGTTGCCGTAAATAACGCATCCACCACGTTAGTTATTGATTTTCCCTGTGAAGAAACCGGCAACATTAATAACACTGTTCCAATTACTATGGCAATCATAAAACCAAAAATAATAAATTGTGATGTACTGATTTGTCTTATCTTTTTTTCTTTTTCTTTCACTATCTCTTTATACTCCATGTGGCTCCGGAAAACAGTATCATAATTGGGAATATCTCCAATCTTCCTGCAAGCATATCAATAATTAGTACAATTTTTGAAAAAATACTAAATATGGAATAATTATCCGCAGGTCCGATTGCATCTAGTCCCGGTCCTACATTATTAAAGCAGGAAACCACTCCCGAAAAACTTGTCAAAATACTTTGTCCATCTATTGAAACCAAAAGAAAGCTTATAAACATAATAAAAATATAAACTATAAAATAACTCTTAATTCCCGCCACCATTTTTTCATCTACAGCGGTACCGTTATTTCTAATTACTTCTACTTTATTTGGATTCATTGTCTGTCTTATGCTTCTTTTTGCACTTTTTATAAGAATTAACAAACGTCCGCATTTAAGTCCGCCACCTGTACTTCCGGCACAGGCTCCAACCATCATTAACAATAAAATTATTGTTTTTGAAAAATTAGGCCATTTATTGAAATCCACAGTGGCAAATCCTGTTGTAGTTATAATACTTGAAACAGCAAATGCAGCATGGTGTAATGCCTCTCTTACGCTTCCAAACATACCCGAAATATTAACTGTTATTAAAGCAATACTTGCAACAACAAGCCCTATATATACGCGCAGTTCTCCGTCTTTAAATACCGATTTAAACTTTTTAAGAATTATAAGATAATAACAACTGAAATTAACTCCAAATAATAGCATAAAAACCGTACAGACATTTTGAATATAAGGACTATAACCACCTATGCTGTCTGCCTTAACGCCAAATCCACCTGTACCTGCTGTTCCAAATGCTGTACAAAAGGCATCAAATAACGGCATATTACCAATTAACAAAAATATTATATTAAGAGCCGTAAGTGCAATGTACAGAATATAGAGTATTTTTGCCGTATCTCTCATTCTAGGTGCAAGTTTTCCCACGTTAGGTCCCGGACTTTCAGCCCTTAATAAATGCATGGTGAACCTGTTTGTTCTTCCATCTGCCGGTGCAATTGCCAATAAAAACACAAGAACACCCATTCCGCCTAACCAGTGACTGAAACTTCTCCAATAAAGCATTCCTCTTGACATTTCTTCAACATTAGTCAATATGGATGCTCCAGTGGTTGTAAATCCTGAAACAATTTCAAATAAAGCATCTATATATGCGGGTATTTCCCTTGAAATAAAAAATGGAAGAGCCCCCAACAAGCTTAAAGCAATCCAACTGATTCCCACACATACGAGACCTTCCTTTGCGAAAAATCTTTTTCTTGCTTTTTTACACAAAAAATGAAGTGCTCCCGACGCTATTGAAATAATACCGATACTGCACAAAAATCCAAATATTGAATTAACATCAGCATCGTATACACTTATAAGTAATGCCGGTACCATAAATACCGCTTCCACAAATAAAATCTGGGACAAAAACTTTCCCATTACCCTGTAATTCATCTCTTGCCTCTCTAATTACTGAAAAATATCATTCAACTGATGTATCACTACATCTCCTGTTGTTACAACAATAACAGTATCTCCTTTTTCAAAATAAGACTCACCACTTGGTATCTCAGTCTTACCTTTATGGGTAATACATGCAATCAGAACACTCTTCTTCGTTTTGATGTTTTTAAGTGGTATGCCACAGTATCTTGTATTTTCATCAGCCAGAAATTCCATGGCCTCTGCCTGATCTCCAGCAATATTATGAACTGAAATTGCTGCTCCTGTCTGGGCTTCAAGGGCTCTGATATACCCTATAATCGTATTACAGCATAATTCCTTTGGACAGACAAGACTCCCTACCTGAAGGCTGTCCTGAATACTGCTTCTTTCAGTATGTCCCACTTTTGTTATAACCTGTGGGACTCCGCAGTTTTTAGCATACATTGAAATAATAATATTCAGTTCGTCCATTCCAGTAAGAGTAACTAATGCGTCACATTCCAACAGTCCCTGACTTTCTAAAATTGTTCTCCTGCTGGCATCTCCACAAATAATATCGGCATTTGGAAGCAGTTCCGCAAGTTCTCTTGCCCTTACTTCATCCTGCTCTATTATTTCAACTGAAACACCGTCTTTTCTTAATATCTGAGCTAAATAGTAGCTCACTTTTCCTCCACCGCATAGAATAACTCTTTTAACTTTATGATTTATAATTCCTAAGTTCTTAAGCATTATGGTAAGGTTATCTGATGGAGCCGTAACATATATTCTGTCTCCCTCTTTTAACACAAAGTTACCGTCAGGAGCTTCAACTTTTCCATTTCTTCTAACGGCACACACTAAAACTTTACATTTTACTATACCGTACAATTCATTAAGGGAAACATCTCGTAATACGCTTCCGTCACTGACTCTTAATTCAACAAGTTCAACCCTGCCCTTTGCAAAAGTATCTCTCTGCAAAAAAACAGGATATTTAAGCAGTCTTTCTATTTCGACAGCCGCCTGTTTTTCCGGGTTAACCGTGAGAGAAAGCCCAAAAGCATCTCTCATATGATAGATCTGCTCGCTATACTCCGGATTCCTAATTCTTGCAATGGTATGTAAATTAGGATTCATATTATGTGCTGTCATACAACATAACAGGTTTATCTCATCTGCACTTGTTGTGGCAATCAATAAATCAGTATGTTCAACATCTGCTTCCGACAAAACAGCCATTAACGTACAATTTCCCTGTACCGCCATTACGTCATATCTCTCTAAACTTGCATTTATTACTTTAGCGTCTGTGTCTATTAATGTAATATCATAACCCTCTGCTGATAATTTTCTGGTAAGAGTTCCTCCTACCTTTCCATCTCCAGCAATAATTATCTTCATATTTTCCTCCACGTTTTCTTAAAATAAAGACATTAATTATTCTTTTTTTAATTAGAATCCATATAATTATAACACTAATTTATTTAACCGCAATATTGTTCTATATATATTTTTGCCTCTAAAAGATTTTTACATATTTCTTTCGACATTTTCTGATATTTTTCATCAGGAAATTTCATATCCGGCACACATATGACATTTATATTTCCTACATTTGCAGCCTCTATCCCTGCTTCTGAATCTTCTAAAACCAATGCATTTTCCGGATTTACATTTACTTTCTCACATGCCCTTAAAAAGATTTCCGGATTTGGTTTTCCTTTCTCAACCTCATCACCACATATAATATCATTAAAATACTGTCTGATTCCGGCTTTTTCAAGTATAAATTCAACTCTTTTTCTTTCGCTGGAAGTTGCCACTACTGTCTTGTATTTTTTTTCCTTTAAAAATTTCAGCAATTCCACAAGCCCTTCTTTTATTGGAATACCATCATTTTCAAATTCTTCCTGCATTTTTTTATGTACCCAGTCCACAGACTCTTCATAAGGAAAATCATTGCCATATGTCTTTATAAATTTTTGTTTACATTCTGCTTTTGTCTGTCCCAGCAGCGTTTTATAAAACTCCTCTGGCATATCCATTCCACATTGTCTCATATATTCCTTATACCATTTAAAGGTAACCCTCTCGCTGTCTATCATTAGCCCGTCCATATCAAAAATAACTGCTTTACCCATATTTTTTCATCCTTTTTTAATTTATTTTGTATGTGTTCCTCTTCTGTTTCTTAAGAAAAATTCCATTTCTATTTTAGACTTATGGTATGATATGAATTCTCCATTTTCAATCATCTCAAGAATCTCTTCCATAGTTGCCCACTTTACATCCTGAACTTCAGTCTTCTGTAAAGTAAGCTGGTCTATATCTATATTTCTTTCTACAAGATAACAGTCGTCAAATCCTTCGTCAAAATCTATGGTAAATGCCGGTCTCTCATTTTTCAAATCCAGTCTGTATCCTAATTCCTCAAAAGTTTCCCTTTCAGCGGCCTCTGCACTGTTCTCACCTGCAATAACGCTACCTCCAACAGATACATCCCATAAATCCGACCAAAGTTTTTTATCCTTTTGTCTTTTTTGAATCAGCATTTTCCCTTCATCATTAAAAATTGAAACATGTACAACAGTTCTAAAACAATCCTTTGGTACATGCTCTCCCTTATTGATTGTTTTCCCGGTTCTAATTCTGTCCTTTGTATATAAATCCCATTTTTCCATAGCAACGCCTCCGCTAATTATCTTTTAGTACATTTCGTCTTAATATCATAAGTAATATTTCGGTAATTTACAACCATAAAATTGTTTTTTTCATCTCCTTTACAGAGACTTCTTCACTACTATGGGCTCGGCTGACTTCTTATAGTTCGTTGTTTAGCTATACACTTCCCAATATCTGGGCATGTTCGGGACTTGCACCCGTTAGAGCGCGCCCATGGCTCGCAAACTGAAAAAACAACAGCCACTAAACTGTTGTTTTCTCTTACATTATTATTCTACAGTAAATTTTAATTTTATATCGAATCTATATTCCTCATCCGGTTTTAATATTGCCGATTCAAAGTTTTCTTCATTTATATGATTTGGAAAGAACTGTGGTTCCAGACAAAAAGCATCTCGCTTGTCATATACTGCATTTCCCTTTCCTTTTTCATTTAAAAGAAAATTAGCGGTGTACAACTGCATTCCCGGAGTGTTTGTGTACAATTCCATTATTATTCCGGTGTTGTCTCCTTTGGCTTTTGCCGCCCTCCGCATACTGTGAGACTCTCCATTAATTACAAAATTGTGATCGTAGCCTGTTCCAAATTTAAGCTGCCGGTCCTCTTTTTCAAAATCATCACCTATTGCTTTTTCTTTTGTAAAATCAAAAGGTGTTTTTTTGACGCTTCTTATTTCACCTGTTGGAATTGAAGCCGAAGAACCCATAGGTGTAAAATAATCTGCATATATTTTTAATTTATGGTTAAATACTTTTCCTGTTCCCTGTCCATTTAAATTGTAATATGAATGATTGGTAAAGTTTGCAATTGTAGTTTTGTCTGTATTTCCCCTAAATGACAAAAGCACCTCATTGTCATCAGTTACTGTATATGTAAGTTGTATATGAAGATTTCCCGGGAAACCCTGTTCTAAATCCCCACTTGTCATTTCAAATGACAGACTGTTTTTATCCTCACCACATTTAGTCCAAATCTGTTTTTCCGTGCTGTTTTTGCTACCGCTGTGAAGATTGTTATCTCCATCATTTGCCTCAAGGTTATATGTAACTCCATCTATAGAACATTTAGCATCTGCAATTCTGTTGGCATTTCTACCAACGTTTGCTCCAAAACATGCATTTCCCTTTTCGTATTCCACGGCACTGTCATATCCTAAAACCACATCCACCGGTTTACCGCTTTTGTCCGGTACTTCAATGGCAACTAACGTGGCACCAAAATCCGTAACCTTTATCTTTAATCCGTTTTTATTTTCAATAGTGTATAAATTCGTTTCCGTTCCATTAGATATTTTTCCAAAACTTTCTTTCTTCATATTTTTCTCCTGTTAATATGTATTGCCCACTCCATTCTGCAGGCGTCCGTTCCTCGAAAACATTTATAGAAAATGAACTATTTATGTGTTTCGCTTAATTAGATTACATGCCATTTTTATCCGCATAGGTGCATTCTTGCTTAAGTTGGAATGGGCAAATAAAATATTCACTCCATACTGCCCCATTTCATAAGCCGGTGCGTGAACTGTTGTAAGTTCAGGTGTTGTATATTTACAAATCTCGCTATCATCAAAACCTATAACCGAAACTTCGTTAGGAACTTTTATATTGTTTTCAGTTAATGCCTTTATGGCTCCTATTGCGATCTGGTCGCTGGCAGCAAATACTGCTGTTGGAACATTGCTATCCTTAATTAACTCCTGCATCATCTCATAGCCGGACTCAACTGTATATGTTCCGATTTTTAACATATCACTGTAGTCAAAGTTTCTTGATTCACAAAACTCGCAAAAATATCTCTTTCTGTCATCTTCAAATTCCGTATTCTCGTCAAGATATTCTCTACCTGCAAGAAATGCAATTCTTTCGTGACCTTTTCTTTCTAAATATTCCATCACATCATAAACTGCCTTTTTAAAATCCATTGTTATTGATGTAGCAAGATAATTTTTTATAGGCATATCCAGAAAAACTATATTTTCAGTTATTCCAATCAGATTCTTAATTTCCTTGTCACTAAACTTTCCAATACATATCAGTCCGTCTACATTTTCAAGCTGTCCCATGTAATCAACATCCGTTTTAAATGTACGTATTATCTGGACACTGTTTTTCAGACAAAAGTCTTCTACTCCTTTTCTTATGTCTAAGTAATAACTGTCCTGAGTTTCCTGCTCCGGGGAAAACCATTGCAAAATTCCAAGCTTAAATGTAGCTTTATTTCCCTTTGGGATTTTCTTATATCCTAACTTCTTCGCTGTTTCTATTACTTTCTGTTTAGTCTCTAAAGACGCTGACAGGGTTGAGTCATTATTTAATATTCTGGATACTGCAGCGGCACTGACACCTGAAAGTTTTGCTATATCTTTTATTGTTGCCATACAAGCCTCCGTAACTTTATTTTTAGTCTATTATACAGGATTTTTTAAAAATTTACTACTTTTTTATTATTTTTAGTAAATTTTTATTGATTTTTTAGTAAATTTATTATATATTTACTAAAAGAGAGTATGTTACGGAGGAATATAATATGTATAACAGTAATTTAATTTTGGAAAAACTGGTAAGCAAAGAGCTTGATTCATCATTGTCAACTCTTTACATTAACACGGAAGATGTATTGTCTGTCCAAAGAAAGCGTTATGAAAATGCCATAAAACAGCACAACTCTATCTTTGGAGAAAAGGACATTGAAATCTACAGTGCACCCGGAAGAACTGAGGTTGGAGGCAATCACACAGACCACCAGCACGGTGAGGTACTTGCCGCTTCTGTTAACCTTGACGCTATTGCCATTGTTTCAGACAACTCTGACAATATGATAAAAATTGTGTCCGAAGGATATTCACCTGTGGAAATTGATTTAGATGATATTTCTTATTCTGAAGACGAAAAAGAAACCACATTATCTTTAATTAAAGGTATTTTAAATGGATTTATTGAACGTGGTTTTAAAATCGGTGCTTTTAATGCTTACATAACAAGTGATGTTTTAAATGGGGCAGGGCTTTCTTCTTCTGCCGCTTTTGAAACTTTAATTGGAACAATCCTTTCAGGTCTTTATAATGACATGAAAATTTCTCCAATTGACATTGCGATTATAGGACAATATGCAGAAAATAATTTTTTTGGAAAGCCTTGTGGTTTAATGGATCAGATGGCTTGTTCCGTTGGTGGCTTTGTTCACATTAATTTTGAAAATCCAGATAAGCCTGTTGTTGAGCAGGTTAAATTTGATTTAGATAAAGAAGGTTATTGTCTTTGCATCGTTGACACAAAAGGATCCCACGCAGATTTAACTGAGGATTATGCAATGATTCCTCTTGAAATGAAAGAAGTTGCTTCTAAAATGAACAAGAAAGTTCTCGGTGAAATAGACAGCAATGATTTCTTCAAAAAACTTCCGGAAATTGCAAAGGAAGTAAGCCCAAGAGCCCTTCTCCGTGCAATACATTTCTTTAATGAAAATAAACGCGTAGAGTTAGAAACTGATGCTCTTTTAAAGGAAAACTTCGAAGAGTTTTTGAAATTAGTTAAAGCTTCAGGAGATTCTTCATACAAGTGTCTTCAAAATATTTACTCACCAAAGGATGCTAAAAACCAGCCTATTGCTTTAGCCCTTACAGTAAGCGAATCCTTTTTAGGAAACAATGGTGTGTGCCGTGTTCACGGTGGCGGATTCGCCGGTACTATTCAGCTTTTTGTTAAGAAGGATTTTGTGTCATCATATAAAAATTATATTGAGCAGATATTTGGCGAAGGCTCATGTCATATTTTAAATATCAGAGGTATTGGAGGTGCTAAGGTATGTTAGATTTTTATATTAAACAACTTGTAGACTACGGCGTTTCATCAGGACTTATTCCTGAAAATGAAAGAGTATACTCTACTAATCTGTTACTTGAAATATATGGAAAAGACAATTTTAGCGACCCTGATATTAGTGAGACTTCCCTGCCTTTAGATGAAATATTAAACAATCTTTTAGATATTGCCGTTGATGAAGGCTTAATAGAGGATAGTGTAACTTACAGGGATTTGTTTGATACCAAATTAATGAACTGCATTACCCCCCGCCCTTCACAACTGCAAAACAGATTCTGGTTTCTTTATGAGACCTCCCCTAAAGAAGCAACTGATTTCTATTATGATTTCAGTCAAAATACCAATTACATCAGAAGAGACCGCATTGCCAAGGATTTAAAATGGAAAGTTCCGTCTGAATATGGGGATATCGACATAACAATTAATTTATCAAAGCCTGAAAAGGACCCTAAATTAATTGCAGCAGCAAAAAATGCTCCATCATCGGGCTACCCTAAATGCCTTCTTTGCCGTGAAAACGAAGGCTACGCAGGAAACACTAACCACCCTGCCAGACAAAATCACCGTATAATTCCTTTAAGACTTGGTAATTCTGACTGGAACATGCAGTACTCACCTTACGTTTATTATAATGAACACTGTATTGTATTTAACAACAGACATACTCCAATGAAAATTGATACTTCAACATTTGTTAAACTTTTTGATTTTGTCAAAATGTTCCCTCACTATTTTATAGGTTCAAATGCTGACCTTCCGATAGTTGGCGGTTCAATATTAAGTCACGATCATTTTCAGGGTGGGCACTATACTTTTGCCATGGCTAAGGCTAAATCAGTATTTTCTTTTGAAGTACCTGAATTTAATAACGTTTCCTGCGAAGTCCTTAAATGGCCTCTCTCTGTCATAAGACTTAAATCAGACAGCACTGAAGACATTGTAAGACTAGCTTCACATATATTAGTCAAATGGAGAAATTATACTGATGAGGATGCCTTTATCTTTGCAAATACAGATGGGAAACCACACAATACAATTACTCCGATTGCCCGCTTTAGAGATGGTATGTATGAATTGGACCTGGCGTTAAGAAATAACATTACTACTCCTGAACATCCATTAGGTGTGTACCATCCACATGAAAAGCTTCATCACATTAAGAAAGAAAACATTGGTCTTATTGAAGTAATGGGTCTGGCTGTTCTTCCTTCAAGACTTAAAAATGAGATGAATCTTTTAGCAGAATACATCATCAAGGGAAACGATATATCCGGCAATGAAGCTATCGCCAAGCACGCTGATTGGGCCAATGAAATCCTTTCCACCAGACATGACATTACTTCTGAAAATGTTATGGAAGTCTTAGAAACTGAAATTGGAAAAGTGTTTGTAAAGGTTCTTGAGGATGCCGGCGTGTACAAATGTACTCCTGAGGGGTTGGAGTCGTTTAAGAAGTTTATAGGCATATTATAGTAACATTTATATTGTTTTTTTCAAGCCTGAAATTTTTGGATTTCAGGCTTTTGTGTTGCTTTTCGTCCCCAGATTTTCTTATTTTTTTGACCTTTCCTTTAATTTCAGGTCTTGCAGTTTCCGACTGTTGTTCAGCATTTGCTCTGCATTTATTTACTGAATAATTTATATCTTCTTTAGTGTATGGTTTACTGGGATTTATTTTGTAAAGCCTGCCTTTAGTTGATTTCTGTATCTTCTTAACTACAGTTTTTGTATTTCCGGTTACGGAAAAATAAACTACAAGAACTTTCCTGCTCTAAGTTCGTATCTTTTAGCCGGTCTGCACACTAACACCGCTATAAAAATCAGCACTGCCGTTGTTGACAGACTTAACGGATAAGCCAGCATTATAGTTTTAAAATTTCTGTGCAATGGGAATACTGTATAAATCCACACTATTCTCACAACGCAAACTCCTATAATTGTAAGAATCGCCGGTATAAGGGAAATTCCAAATCCCCTTAAGTATCCCGACATATTCTCATAAATCATACTAAATATGTATGCGAAGAATATTATTAATAATCTTGTGTATCCAATTTCTATAACCTGCTGATTATTATTGAAAATTGCAAGCAGGCTTTTACCTGTAAGAAGTACCACTGCAATAATTGCTGCTGATGCAATTGCATCCTCTATTATGCATAATAGCAGGGTTTTCTTACAACGTTTAACATTTCCTGCACCATAATTTTGTGACGTAAATGTAGTACATGCCTGACTAAATGAATTAAGTACAAAGTAAGCAAACATTTCAATATTTAAGGCTGCACTTGAAGCTGCTATAACAATAGTTCCAAGGCTGTTTATTGCTGCCTGAATTACAATGTTTGCAATTGCAAATACTCCGCTTTGAATTCCTGCCGGCAAACCAATACGCATAATTTTTCCAAAGGTGTCCTTTGAAAACCTCAAATCATTTATATCAACGTGAATAAGCTTGTCTGTTTTTCTCAACTTTATAAACAAAACTGTGGAACTTACCACGTTTGCAATAACTGTGGCAATTGCTACTCCATTTACCGTCATATGCAATACAATAACGAAAAACAGATTAAGTAAAACATTCAAAACACCTGAAATTGCCAGTGCCTGAAGCGGTACTTTTGTATCACCTATGCTTCTAAAAATTGCCGCCTCAAAATTGTACAAGAGAATAGCCGGCATTCCCAACAAATATATTCGCATATATAGTAAAGCCAGTTTAAATACATCTGATGGTACATTTAAAGATTTTAGCAAATATGCTATGCCTAATTCTCCAACTATAGTCACGAGTATGCCACCTATTACTGCCATGACAATCGATGTATGTACGGCCTTTTTTACGGTTTTGTTATCTTTGTGACCTACTGCATTGGCAATAACTACATTTGCCCCCAATGCAATTCCTATAAAAAGATTTAAAATGAGTCCTACAATCGGGCTGTTAGCACCGACAGCCGCCACTGAAAGCGTGCTGTTTTTTCCCGTAAAATTACCAACAATTGCAATATCTGATGCATTAAACAACTGTTCCAAAATTCCTGTTGCTGCTACCGGGAGAGCAAATTGTGGAAGTTTATTCCAAATGGACCCCTGTAGCATATCCATTTTCTTTGATTCACTCTTTTCTTTCAAAACCTGCCTCCTAATTAAGTAATTTTTTTACTGCGTCATATGTCAAATCATATACAGTATTTTTTATAAAACTGACTCCTGCATTTTCCATTGCCAGCTTTTGTTTTTCCGTAACTACGGTGTATGGATATATTCCAAACATAAATGGCAAAAAAGCATATATAAATTCATCTTTTTTTTGCTCATCCATATCCAGTCTGAATTTTGTCAGAAAATCTCTCATCGTTTACAAAGTTCTGCCATAAGTAATTTTAAATTCAGTTAACATTTCTATTCGGCTGTTTTCCTCTAAATCATAGTGATTCATTGATAATATTTTTAAAAGCTGATGCTTCTTATCCAGAGTTTCTGCTATAGCCCTCGCCATACCGTCATTATTTTTTTCAATGAAAGTCTGAATAATTCTAGGAGCCGTTCCCCACCAAACCGGGTATCTTATATATACTTTATCACAGCTGTCAACCCTGCTTAAATCATTAGCTATTTTAGGTCTTGCTTTTTTATCCTTCATTTCCTTATTGGCACGACAATTATCATTGCTATAATCTATATCATCTGATGTATATTCATGTTTTGGCTCTATCTCTAAAATATCTGACTTTAGATTTTCAGCAATTTTTTGTGCCACTTTTTTTGTATTTCTGGTTACCGAAAAATACACCACTATGGTATCCGTTTTTTTGTCTGTATCAGGCTGAGCGGCAGTTGTGTTTTATTCCTTTTATTAATTTCTTGAACACTTTTCCGCATCAATTGCCAATACAAACATTAATACATACAAGGCATCCTCTGGTTTTGAAATGTCTAATACATATGTATCTGTCATTCGTAGCAGTTCCTTTGATATTTCGGCAATTTTATTTCCATGACTATCCACTATGGTATAGTCCCATTCCATAAAACTTCCGTCTATATGCCATCCGTTAAAATCAATATTATATTTTTGTTTTATAAAGGTAAATTCTTTACTAATGCACCCAATATAATTATTTTTTTCATAGATTTCAAACTTAGGCAACAATGTCAGCAACCTTTCTTTTACCGTGCCTATTTCACTTCCATACCTATCAAAAATTTTCAAACAATGCCCCCAGGACAACTGTCCTTTTACAACATATACTGTATTTCCCGATTCATCATATATATCATAGCTGTCAAACCATGAAAAGAATCTCTGTTTAAATAATAATTTCATATAGTTTTATCCCTTTCGTTGATTTTATGGTAGTTTCCATTTTCATTCATCATAATTCATACAGACCTCCCTCAATGTAAGATACATCGCCTGATGTTCTGAATCAATACAATGTAAAGGTTGCATATTTTTAATTCATCTGTAAATCGTCTTGCATCATCCTTCCTGATTGCAGTAATACGATTTATTGGTTTCGCCAAAGCTGCCATATCATCCCCCCTTTTACTTTTAATAGCCTGCTTTTCATTTCTTTTTCTACTCATATTCTACCATCCCATTTTTTAATAATCATTGATTTTTCTTATTGTGTTTTGCTTATCTCTATGTTATTCTCTCATATGTGCGGAACGGATTTTAAATGGGATTTTAAGCAAACGATCTTTAGTTCCCAAATTTATGATAATGCATAAGTCAAAATATTCATAATTAAATACTTGGAGGATAACAAAAAAATGAAAAATCATAATAATAATAGAAGTTCTTTTTCCGGAAAGATAGGTTTTGTTCTATCAGCTGCAGGAGCTTCAGTAGGTCTTGGAAATATATGGCGATTTCCATATCTTGCTGCTAAATATGGTGGCGGAATTTTTTTATTAATTTATATTTTACTGGCACTTACATTTGGTTATACAATGATTGTTGCAGAAACATCCATAGGGCGAATGACTAAGAAAAGTCCTGTAGGTGCTTTTAATTTTTTCAGTAAATCACGCTGGGCATCTTTTGGTGGGTGGATTAATGCCATTATTCCACTTCTTATAGTTCCCTATTATTCAGTAATTGGAGGATGGGTAATCAAGTACCTTGTAGAATATGTTATTGGCGACGGTAAGCGTCTTGCCGGAGATGATTATTTTGCTTCATTTATTTCAAGTGGCTTTTCCACAGAACTTTGCTTTGTAGTATTTACAATGATTACTTTAATTATTATATATGCAGGTGTTCGTAACGGAATAGAACGTGTTTCAAAATTCATGATGCCAATATTAGTAGTTTTATCAATAATCATTATGATTTACTCTGTGACAAGACCGGAAGCAATAGATGGTGTTAAATACTTCCTCGTTCCTAACCTCAAGAATTTCTCATGGATGACAGTTGTTGCTGCCATGGGGCAGATGTTCTATTCCCTCTCAATAGCAATGGGAATACTCATAACTTTTGGCTCATACATGAAAAAAGATGTTTCTATTGAGGAATCAACTAAGAACGTAGAAGTTTTCGATACTGCAATAGCAATTATGGCTGGATTAATGATTATACCTGCGGTATTTGCTTTTTCAGGCGGAGATCCTAAAGCTTTAAATGCCGGTCCATCACTTATGTTTATTACAATTCCTAAAATGTTTGAGGAAATGGGATTAAGTACAGTTGTAGGAACTTTATTCTTTACACTTGTATTATTTGCAGCATTAACAAGTTCAATTGCACTGTCAGAAAGCTCCGTCTCAACCTTTGAAGACCAATTTGGTTGGAGCCGAAAAAAAGCAACTGTAATCGTAGGTGCAATTATGTTAGTTCTTGGAAGTCTTTCCTCCCTTGGCTATGGTCCGTTAGCGTGTGTTAAAATTATTGGTATGCAGTTTTTGGATTTCTTTGATTTCTTAACGAATTCAGTTATGATGCCTATTGCTGCCCTTGCCACATGTCTTCTCGTGTCAAGAGTTATCGGTCTCAAAAAAATTGAAGAGGAAGTTCTTCACGGAGAGGGTTCCTTTAAGAGAAAGAAAATATTCAATTTTATGATTAAATACTTATGCCCAATATTTGCTGTAATAATATTAATCAGTTCAGTTGCCAACGCTTTAGGGTTAATTACAATATAATTTTTATCATATATTCTGCCACACATTACAAAACCGACAGAAATAATAACAATCGTAAAATGCTGTTGTACATCACCGTACAACAGCCTAATATTATTTAATCTGCTTTTCTGAAATTTTTTTAAATACATCATCCACATATCTGTTTTTTGCTATACACAGAAATAACACTACTCCTAACGTATTTAAAATCACATCATCTATATCCGTTGCATGCATAGGGAAAATTGTAATTTCTGTAATAATAATGGCAGTGAGTATCTATTTTTCAAGACATCGATTATCACCGCCTTCTCTCTGTTGCTGAGAGCACTCTGATCGATGTCTGGGTCTTTTTTTAATACATAAAAAGGCTACTTTCGAAGCCCTATAGTAGTCCAGAATTTTGTCCGCACCCTCCTCTCACAAATTTAAAACGCTGTTTTTTCTTTTTTCTAGTGCATATAAATGCAATCAAAACAATAACTGCATATAGCACAATAAATGTGCTAATATGTAAATCAATAATAAACATTCTGCTCTCCTTTACTTATCCCAAATATGTTCATCCTTATTTAGTCTGATTTTCCATAATCTTTTCCATATATAAATAATAGTCTTCAAGGTTCGGTTCAACTAAATATTTGCTTTCTTTTTCTCCACTTTCATCAATAAACCTTATTTTAATTCCACCATCTACTGATGTCAGTCCACCTACCAGATATTTGGAATTATACTTTTCCACCTCTATTTTATCTATCTTTTCTTCGTATACAATGCTCTCAATTTCTTTTAATAATTCACTCGGCGTTCCATTTTTTATTAATTTACCATTATGTAAAAATAATATATTATTAGCTATGTATTCTATATCGGAAACGATATGAGTAGAAATAATTACAATTTTTTCCAAACTTATTTTTGCCATAAGGTTTCGTATTCTTATTCTCTCTTTTGGGTCTAAACCAGCAGTTGGTTCATCTAATATTAATATTTGTGGATCATTTAATAGTGCCTGTGCAATTAATATTCTCTGTTTCATGCCTCCGGAGAAACCACCAATTTTACATTTTTTTTCATCATACAGGTTAACAAATTTCAGAACATTATTGATTGTCTCACTTATTACTTTTTTATTTATTCCCTTCAAGTTTGCCATATAATTCAGGAATTCCCACGCTGTAAAATTTTCATACATTCCCTGTTGCTGTGGAACATATCCTATAAGAGCCCTGTATTTTTCTCCCATTTTTTCAATTTCCTGCCCATTGAAAATAATTTTTCCTGAACTACGACTAACACCGTCAACTAAAATATTCATTAGTGTAGACTTTCCAGCACCATTTGGACCGATTAATCCATATATTCCCGACACGAATGTATAAGAAAAATTTTTTAATGCTGTCTTTTTCCCATATTTTTTATATAAGTCCTCAATTTTCAATTCTATCATTATCTTCCCTCTTTAGATTAACTGTTTTATAATTAGAGGCACTACCAACAGTGCAAAACATATTGATATTTTTTTCACTGTCCCTCTGGTTCTTGTGGAAATTAATATAATAATTCCCATTGCCAGCAATGCAAACATAAATTTCATAACATAAATACCGCAGAGCAACAACCAAATCGGAATTTGTTTCCAATCCATAAACTCATTTATACTATTGACAGGTGCAAGCACACCTT
Organism: uncultured Eubacterium sp.; assembly: GCA_900548465.1. Classification (GTDB taxonomy): domain Bacteria; phylum Bacillota; class Clostridia; order Lachnospirales; family Lachnospiraceae; genus Eubacterium_G. The sequence goes on along the minus strand of URKY01000020.1, from coordinate 10,744 downwards.
GAAAATTATAAGAATTTATTGTCAGTATCAAATATGAAATATTACTTATTAAAAACAACATCATCATAACGAAAAGGCTCACAAGTATTTTTTTATGGAATAATTTCCTGTTACCATATAAAGTTATGTTCGACAGTTTATCCATTCCGGTATGCTCCTCATTAGATATGCAGATTGTAACCATTAATATCAAAGATATTATCATAAATATCCATGACAAATTTTCAGAATACACTTTATCAGGGTGTATAATGTTTTTTATTCCAACATCATTAACATACCATCCTTTTATCCCTTGATTGGTTTTAAGCGCCTTTAAATACGCTTTCTGTTCTTTTACTTTTGAAAATGCATCATAAGGTTCCATTGCCTTTTCATATTTACTCTCTGCAACCATTAGTTGTCCGTCACTTATTTTTCCTTTGATATATTTATTCTGCATTTTTTTGTATTTTCGTTTTTCATTTTTAAAATATCTTTCTTCCTTATCAATGAAAGAATTAGCCTCTTCACATTCCGGTCCCTGTATCTTGTCCATATATTGTACATAATATTTTGCTTCTCCATCTAATGAAGTATCAACTTCGCTTATAATAAAGCATTGAATTAAGCAAAATAAAACAAGAATAATTAATCCCTTATTTTTTATAAATAATTTCTTGAATTCCATACACAACATTCCATGTGGATTGTTGTCGGATTTTAAAATTCTGTTTCTAATTTTCACCTTCGGAATTTCAATATTTATTTTACCGGAAAATAATTTTATACCTAAAATTATCATTATAAAAACATATAGAAATGTAGTTACTATAGCAACCCGCATAATACTCACAGGCTGATTACAAATATTTATATTATAATATTTATAACTTATTTCCTTAATATCGAGTAATGTGATAGGACTAAACATTTTTATAAATGCTACATTAAAATCCCATTTCACTCTTGAGCTTGCAAGCACTGACGTTCCAACTATAATGCAAGTTAGCATCTGTATTATTCCTGCATTTTCAAATATAATTGCCAAATTCATTACCATTAGTCCACAAAAAAAGAATACCGCTATTTTTAACAGAACAAAGACCAATAAATAGCTTAGAATATTCATTTGTATGGTTGATTCATAGAAATCAGGAACAGATTGTAACGGTGCTAGTATACTGCCACATCCCACTCTTATATAAAGAATTAAACATCTCATAAAAAAAAATACAATTTCTATAAATGCAGTTGCCACAAAAAGTGCTACCACTTTTTCTAATATTAATTTTACTCTGCCATTTTTACAGGATTTCAAAAGTAAAAGCATCCCATATTTTTTGTCTGTAGCCATCAATAATATTGCACATTGCATTACTATCATGAAAACAACAAAATCAGAGAAGCCAATATCTGTTATTTTCTCAATTATTTTGTAGTTTCCATTAACAGGCTTTACATCCTTTACATTTTTGTAAGCTAAAACTATTTTTTCAGAGTTCTTTAACTGATAATTGCCCTCTCTTGAAAATAAAGAAAATGAAGATATATTATCAGCATTTTTACTTATATTGTCGATATAAGTGCTATAATTTTCCACTTGCTTTTTTGATAAATGAGACTTTGAATTTTTAGCCACACTTTGAATATCCACAAATATATTTATAAGGCACAAAATTAGCAGGATATAAATTATCCATTTTTGTAGCAGAATTTTTTTTAACTCCCTAATAAACATAATTCTATTTTTCCTTTATCCTTTTGTTCGGTATTTCCATAACACTATGCAAATCTACCGAATCATATGCAGCATCAAATTTTGTTTCATACACCAGTAATCCATCATCATTTTTATCTATAGGATAATAAATCACTCCACCTTTTCCAAAATTCTGTCTGATTAATTTTTGATTGTCGATATCATAAATGTAATATGTTGGTTCTTTATTAATATCTGCCATAGGAACAAGTTCATTTTTTGTTTTCTCATCAATATCTAACGAAGTAATATATATTTTATTATTGGAGTAAGCCTGAATGTTCTTAAATGATGAAAAAATTTCTTTTCTTTGTTTTTTATTAATATCGTAGGAATATATATTATTTTTTCCTAATACTGCATCGTAATAATAAACAACATTATTTTTACAGCATAACAGATAATACGCTCCATCCATTGCCTCTATTCCCTTGTAATCCTCAAAATTGCTTTCAAAATTTATGTCTAATTTTTCAACTTTTTTAGTATTAAAATCATATGTATAAAACCTTTTTTCTTCCTGTAATCTTCCAATTTGCTTTTTGTAAGAAAAATCTTTTGATTCCATCCATGCCAGAAAATGCTCAACATCTTTAAATCCTGCTTCTTTATAGTTTTTCATTCTTGAATATCTTTTTATAAAAAGTTTGTTTTCGAAAAATTGTATCGACTCACAATATGCATCTGCTGCTTCCCCAAAATCAGTCATTTTCTGTATATCATTAGTTTTCAAATTTATTTCATATACATCAGATTTTGTTCCTTCCCCGGATCTATTGTCAATATCATATTTATCAAATGTATCTTCTTTAGAAGCAATATACATTTTTCCAGATTTTAATACGTATTCTCCATTATCAAAAATGGGAAACTTAAATTCTTTTTCCTTCTTTTTATCAGTTCCATCCGTTTTACTACTCCATAAGTAATCTTTTTCGTTGTTATTCACGATATAATACAACCGTTCATTATAAATAAATGGATATTCTACTTTTCCTTTTATTATTGCATTACATTTAATATCTCCGGCTTTATTTGAAGTCACTTTATGATTGCAGTTTGCCTGACTGCAGGCATAAATTTCTTTTTTTGATTTGTAATCATAATAAAATATTTTTCCATACTCATCTTCATTTTCGCATGCAACCATAATACCGTCACATATAGATTTATTTTGTGTTATTACTACTTCATCACTTTTATTTTCAACTTTACTGCTATTACAAGCAGTAAAACACAAACAGCCTAAAATTGTCATCCCTAAAATTGTAAATATTTTTTTCATCAAAACTCCTATTTTCTATTTAAATATTCTAAAACCTTATCCATTCCTGCGTTATCTAATTCGTTTAAAAACTTCTCCCAAAGCTGTTCAAACTCTTCTTTTTCACTGAATAATATACCTTTCTCCATGTCTGTATACTTTTTTTCTATTTCCAGTATATTTTCTACTTCTTTCTTTACAGGTTTAAAATCATAATATTTCCCTATATAATTCTTATTATATTTAAGCAAATTAATGTTTTCTTTATATTCCTCTATAGTTTTTCTGTCAGCAAAGGAATTTGTAACAAATGGGTTTATCATTTTTTGACTTCTCGCTTCAAAATTACTATAGTTTTCTTCCCTACTATAAAAATCATAGTATTCATTTTCGGTAATACTATATTTTTTTCCCGTTCCGTCATACTCAGGATACAGAATTATATTGGAAGCTTCTGCATTCGAGTTAATAAAATCATAGGCTTCTAAAGCTATTTTTTTATTTTTTGACCTGCTACATACACTATTAATCGAGCAAAAAAACATCAAATCTTCCTGTTCAACCATAGGTGTACCCCACTGTATTTTTTTCATCTTATGTACCTGTGGATACTGCTCCCAATCAACTTCATCTTTATCTCCAACCGTATCATAAGTTTCATTGTCAATGAATATATTTGCTTTTTTACGATTTTTAGTTTTATTTAATACATTAAAAAATCCCGCTCTATTATATTTATATAAATTGTAATATTCATTTTTCACATCTTTAAATTTGTAATAATTTTCTACTTTGCCACTGTTTCCGACAGCAAAAGCTTTGATATTAACATTACTCTGCCCCTTACCTTTCCCATATGTTCCTATAATATGGCTTTCTTTTATTGGTTCATCTAAACTTGTCAATGTTAAAAAATTTTCACTTTTTTCCCTCTTTTCTCCCTCATAGACCTTTTTACAGTTGTCATACCACTTTTTATAATTGTCTTTACTTTTTTTACTAATTTTTATGTTATACTTCTTTGCCAGTTCTGTATTTACATACCAGTTTTTCATTATATTTTGACTTGAGATACTTATGTTATATCCATAAAACTTTCCATTAATCAATGATAATTCTATTCCTTTTTCAGGCAATGTATTAAAATAATCACCCAATTCTTTTTTGTGAGTTAATAAATTTTCAAGTAATCCATTATATATTAAGTTAAATGGTACCAAAAAAGTTTTATTATCCTTTCCCTCATAGTTTTCCGATGATATAAAATCAACAGATTCACCTTTAGCAATCATTTCTTTTATCTCTTTTGCAAACTTTTTCCCACCGTTTAATTTTTTGAAACAAACAACATAACTTTTTCCCTGTTTATTGAGATTATCATTTAAGCTTATAATCTGCCTATTAGTCAAATATTTCATACCTAGTGGGTGCTTATACAATTCTCTTTCTTTATCTGACATATATTCTTTTTCATGATATACCCATGTCAACACTGTTTTGTTTGGGTATCTCTTATTTAAATACGCTTTATCTATCGTTATGTCCTCTGAAATCACATCCTGTTTTTTCTTATCTACAGTATTAATTCGTATATTTTCTTTATTATTACAACTGCAACATAAACATAAGATAAATATAAGACATATAAATGTTATGTATTTATTTCTCATAATTCTCCTCTTTTTTTGATTAAGGCTCTATTTATCCGATGATAAATTAGAGCCTTTTCATTATACGGAATCTATATTTTTTACAATTCCATAGTTAAATTTTCATTAAATTGCTTTAACACTGATCCCTTATAATATTCTTTATGTACACTTACTGCCTTCTTAAAGTTTGATTTTTTAGTCTGGCTATATGTAACCTTAGCAGTTGTTGCACTGTCATCTGACATAATGCTATCTGTAGCTTTCTTTCCATTTTTAGCCGTAGCTGTAATTTTTGCCATTCCTGCAAATCCTTGCTGTGGTTTTGAAGCTGTGGAGATTCTTGTTACCGCTTTTGCTGTTGTCTTAGTTAAATTTATTTCCCCAATTCCGTGTGATGTTTTAGCTGCAAATGCATTACTATAACTACTTCCCAATACTATAGCGCTTGTCATAACCAGTGCCATAACTTTTTTTAATTTTTTACTTCTCATTGCTTTAGTCGTATAATGTACTTTTGAAAAAATACATATATACTCTCCTTTCCTAATATTTTTCTACTCTATTAATTAGTTTGTTTTCGTTTCAACACCCTATTTTAACGTTTGAAATTATGTTTATTTTGCTTAATGACGTCTACGATTAGTTTTTCACTCCCCAATTATAAATGTTTTTCCTATTGCTCAACCCTTTATCATCAACAAACTTATTATACATTTCTACAATCGTAAAAATTATAGTAATCGGACTTGATAATACTAATAATCTTCAATTCACAAATTTTCCATTACTATTTATTTGTCACTGAAAGCACAATTGTAATTATTTCATTGGTCAACAGATAACATTCTAAAATTTGTTTTCACACTCCTTTCCTTATATGTCTTTCAGCTCCTTAAGACTATCACAAGAATTCTTTTCAAACGGCTATTTGTCAAAAATTACATATGTTTTTGTAGAAAAATAAAGTATTATAGGATGCAGCTGAATACAATTTTTTTTCAATCAATATAAGCACAAAAAAACACCTCAGATACAGAAGGTTCATCTGTATTTGAGATGTTTTTTAATTATTTTAAAGGTATAATATTATACTTGTAACAAATTTTTTATTTTCATATTCCAAATCCAATATTCCGTCATATTTTTCAACTATATTTTGAACATTTTCGAGACCTATTCCATGAGCGCTCCCATTCTTCTTTCTTGTAACCATTTTATCGCCGATAAAATTAACAACATTATCAAAACTGTTTATTACATTAATGAATGCACACTTTCTGTCATATTTAAAATTAATTGATATATACTTATCTTTCTTAATTTTTTCAACTGCTTCAATAGCATTATCTAATAAGTTTCCCAAAATTATGACTATATCATCATCATCTATTTTTATATTTGCAGGAACTGCTATATCGACATTAACCTTAATCCCCATATTATATGCTTTACTTAATTTATAATTAATTATACCATCGATTGCCACATTTCCTGTTTGACTAAACATTTCCGTGTTTTCAATTTTTTCGGTTACATTTGATATGTAATTTCTAACCTTATTTATCTCATTATTATTTATCATCTCATTTATAGCAAATATATGATTTTTCATATCATGCCTAAAATGTTTTAGTTTGTCATAACTTTTCTGCAATATTTCTGACTGTTTATGGTAATACACTTTTTCCCTTTGAACTAATTCCGCTTTTGTTCTCTCCTCAAACATACCCGACAGAGAGTCATACAGATAAATCATTACGAAATTCAAACTTAAAACACATATTAAAGATATTGCTGCAATTGAATCATTTACATATTTTTGCTGAAAAATCAACATCTCCATATAAAGTGAAATCAAAAACACAATTATCATGGCTATTGTAAATGTCTTTGGTAATGGTACATTTTTCTTTATATTTCTAAATTTTCCAAGCAATAAGGTAATTAACCATAAAACAATCTCAATAAATATTGATATCATTGCACTTATATTTTCAATCTTATGAAATGCTCCAAAATTTCTGTTCTGCATGCAAAGACTAACTACCGTTTCAGCCAAAAACATGCACATATAAATAACAATTGTTATCACAATTCTTTTAGAAAAAACTGCTTCATAACATAATGTAATAAGGAATAGACTTACCAATGAAAAAACAATGTTCACAATGGGATATGTTCCACAAATCATAATAGCAGAGCCAATGGCAAATCTTGCGAAATATACTGCTATTGTTGTTTTTAAACCTGCTTTTCGTTTTGAAAAGAATACACACATAAATCTGTGCATAATATACATTTCAAACAGATTTGTGAGTAATAAAACAACATTATTCAATATCAAACTCACTATTGCTCCCCCTTTTTGATTTTTAAAAATTTTTCCCTAACTGCCTGTCTTCTTGACTGACTAATTGGAAAAACAATTCCATCTGTCATAACTAATTCTGTGTAGTTTATTTTTGCAATGTAATCATAATTCACAATTATTGATTTATGTATAAAAAGGAATTTATATCTCTTCACTTCATTATATATTTTTTCCATAGAATCATAGAACTCATCACTTCCATTCTGAGTCATAATTGTAACTTTCCTATTTCTATTATGAAAATAAAGAATATCCGACAATGATATTTTAAAGAATTCAGACCTTTTTTTGTATGTAAATATATAATTATCTTTTTCCAAAAGCGCTATATATTTGTCAATTACCTTCTTTTTTATCATCTCCGCATTTAATGGTTTTATAAGAAAATTAATTGGACGATAATCAAATAATTCCATAGCATATTCACTTTTTGATGAAATATACGCGATCTGAATAATCTGATTATTCAATGTTTCTCTGATATACTTTCCTACTTTTACTCCATCCATCTCCGGTAACTCTATATCAAGAAATATAATGTCATATTGTGTTCTTCTTAATTCATTACATAATTTTTTACCATTATTAAAAACATCAATTTCAAATTTTATTGCAAGTTCTTTAAGTATCTCCACCAGTATGTTTTCAACCTGAGAACAAATTTCCATCTCATCGTCACATATAGCAATATTAAACTCCATTACGCTCCCCCTTTTTCTTCTTGTTTTTTTTAATCTATCGCTATAAATAATATTATATTGTAATTACGACATTTTTTAAATTATTTTTTTTCATGTTTTTTCTCTTCTGTACTTTCAGATTTTAAAATATACAAATATTACAAGAGACTATTGACTTGTACTTGTACTGCCCCTGCAATTACTCCTGTTCCACAATTAATGCTTTTGAATCAACATCATCTAACCGTTCATGCATAATTGATTTGTACTGCTTTGAATTAAAACAGGATTCTAATGCCTCTCTTGATGGAAATTTAATAATAATTACACGTTGAGGATTTCTAGAGGGATTCAATGAAGTAACATTTTCTGTCCTTGCCAGATATTCTCCTCCAAAACTTTCGACGATTGGTTTAACGTTCTTAATGTAATTGTTGTACATTCCGTATCCCCTATGTTTATCAATATATGCATCTACAATAAAGAAGCAACTCATTACACTCCTCCCCTTTCCCTGAGACTATCTATTGTTTTTGAAAAAAGCGGATTTTCCTTTAGTTTTTCTATTTTAAGACGTTTGCATATCAGGTCTACAATTTCCGTAATTTCCATTCCATTATCTTCTGATATTACCGTAGCTTTCAGTAAATTTATAATTTCTTTCGGCTCCTGAATTTTTTGTTTCAACAACACACGGGAATAGGTTTGATCCCACGCAGGATAAAATGTTTTAACTTTAGGCATTTCATTAATGATATCTAATGTCCTTCTCGTCTCTTTTTTATTAATAAAAATTGGAATATCCCCTTTAACCGGCACTGCATCACCTATAAACATAACATTCTCAATACAATATGACATATCATCAAAGGAATGACCTGCTGTACGTAATACACGGATTTCAAAGTGATTTTCCAACTTAATTATATCTCCATCTTTAACAGTTACATCTATCCTGGTCGATTTTCCTGCTAAATTATAAAAATTCGGAATTGGTCTTTCTCTAAATTGTAGATTTATATTTTCAATCCAGTTTTTTTCTCCCTCACTTGCATAGATTTTGCATCCTATATGTTTTTGGAACCAATGCGCTGATCCAATATGATCAGGATGGGAATGTGTGAGAAATATACCCTTAATATCCTCAACATTTCTACCAATGCTTTCTAAAAAACTAATAATTTGTTTTTCACATCCAAATACACCGGAATCAATCATATAGTAATATTTCGCTTCAATTATATATACATACACAAAACGCTTTATTTGTTCCGTAACATTAAACTCAATTTTAAGTTGATGAATTTTTTATAACACCCTCTTCCTCCTTCATAATAATTTTTTTAACAATTACTTCATATGTCATATTCAAGTGTTCACATGCATTAAGACTATTTTTTTCGTGCCTGTTTTTCAGGCACGTTTTCTTAACATAGCACTATATACTTATTCCCTCTGCAAAAACCTCAATACTATTTCGTATATATTCTTCTTTAGATACACCAACTAATTTTTTTCCAAATGATGCATCTAAAAAAACAAATCCAAAATTCATTGAAATAAACTGTATAGAAAGACTTTCAATATCACATTTTCGTATTTTGCCCTTCTCATACATCATAGAAAAATATTTCATTAATACCTTTTTAAATATTATTGGAACCCTCATAATTCCCGGCATTGCGGTCTGTTCAAGTTCAGCAGTTCTTAATGCAACAGATACCTTAACCATCTTTGGAGTAACCTTCAGCATATATGTATTTGAAAAAGACATAAGATCCTCTTTTAACTCTCCACAATATGTAAAGTCCTGTTCTGAAAGCCCCGGATTCCATTTAGGCATTTCCATTGCAGCCAATACAATTTCTTTTTTTTCATGAAATCGTCTAAAAATTGTGCATTCATTAACTCCGGCTAACTTTGCGATGTTTTTTGTAGTGGCTCCGGAATATCCATTTTCAACAATAAGCGTCATGGCTGCATCTATAATTTTGATTTGTGTTTCATCAAACATTCTCTCACCTCTTGCAAGTATGTACTTGCATACTATTACAAACTTCATATTCTGTCAACTAAAAAACATACTATTTCTTTAATTCACTTTAGTTTTTTTTCGCCTGACTGTTTTCAGACATAAAAACACCTCCAAAACAGATTTCGGTTATTTGCCATTTCTACTTTGGAGGTATAATAACAATCGCAAAAGGCTTTTGTACACATCATCTATAGCCGTTGCATGCATCGGAAAAATTGTAATATTGTATATTTTCCAACAGCATTCTTAAACCATTCTACTTGCCCATGTTACATTACTGCTGTTGACAATAATGTCTTACTTCTTTGTTTTCTTGACAGATTCACTAAAGAATCCATATTGTTTCTTTACATTATACAATCCATAAAAATCTAATTTTTTACCTTTAAAATCATTTGTTATAAATGTCCATTGGCAAAATGATTCAGGAAGTTTTTTTACAGGTGCTCCCGGCAGATATATATAAAACTTTTTTCCTGATTCAACCCCATATGGATCAGTATAAATATATCTAATCTTATCTTTAATCACGGTTTTATTTTTATATTTTTTTTTCAACTTTGTAAGTTTTACCGAATATGTATATTTATTAATCTTTTTCAGATTTTTAAATTTTCCAGTAAATTCACACACATACATACTTCCATATGGATATCCCTTTCCAATATCCCCCATATCTGTATCATGATACATTCCTTCAAATTTTCCGTTCTTCTTAATGATGATACTTGTGTACCATGCACCTGCACCGCTTGCAAAAGTAAAGCCTTTGCACTCTATTTTTTTCAGAGAGAACCCACCTTTTGCCTGTACCGAAGTTCCCGGCATAATTGTTGTTAATGCAACTAAGATACCAAGAAAAAAAATTGCTACTCTTTTCTTCATAATCTTTCTCCTTTTTTCCTTATTTGTTATTAAAGACAACCCATATCCGTTTTTATTATAAGATATTTATATAATTCGTTCAATCTCGTCTAAATTTTCTGCGAAGAATATTCCAC
>URKY01000019.1 GCA_900548465.1 uncultured Eubacterium sp. | reverse complement strand
GCGGAGTTATGACAACCGCGCCAGCGGAGACCTGTTATGTTCCCATCGTCAGGGTTGCGTGGCAAATGTGACGAGAATTGAGTCATATTAAAATAGGAAGCGACTGCTCTTTTGGGTGGCCGCTTTCTATTCAAAATCAGATACCATGCGCTGGCAGTTTCGGCTGCCAGCGTATTCATGTGATTTTGAAAGCACGATGATAACCTTGACAGATTGGAGGGAATATAGTCTATGGAAAAGCTCATTACACGAAAAGAAGCTGCTGAAATCTTAGGAATCAGCATAGCAACGCTGGATGCCGCCCGTAACAACGGCTTGATCTCTTATGTGCAGTATGTTCAGAATGGCTGTGTGTATTTTACTGCGGCGGGTCTCCAGGAGTATATCGCAAAATGTACGCATCGGGCAAAGCCTGTTGAGAGAAGCACCACTTACCGCAAGCCTCGCGGAAGATCGTGAGCAGGTCCGTATCCTTGATGGAATCAGAGATGTTTGATAAAACAAAGGTACAGCGCTGGAGATCTTTTTTAGGAGGTGGAGGAATTGGCAAATAGAAAACGAGCGATTCCACAATACGGTACAGTTACGCTGAACGGTCTTGACTATTACAGGACAAGAGTTCAGGATGCAGATGGAAAATTGAGGGCTCTTTATGCAAGGACACCTGAAGAATTATATGATAAGGAACTGAATGCGTTGGAGCAGATCGACAATGATACATTTTGTCGAAAGTCTCCCACCGTTGCAGACTACTGTGAGAAATGGCTGCTGATGCAGTCGGTTCATGTACGAGCTACTACAATGACCGACTATACATCTAAAGTCAGAAGGCACATTATCAAAGAATTGGGAGATATGCGGATGGCGGATGTGACTTTGGATGACATCCAGCTTGCCCTCGTTCCTGTTTCCAAAAAATCGGCTTCGGTTTATAAGTCGGTGGTTGTCCTTTACAAATCTATTTTCCGGGCAGCAAAGGAAAGCAGGGTCATTGAGAAAAATCCAACAGTCTATCTGACCTCAAAAGGCGGAGGAGTTCCGCAGAAAGAAAAAGAAGCTCTGACAGATGAGCAGGCAGCCCGCTTATTGGATGCCATTCAAGGGCTTCCGCCGTATGTATTTGTGATGCTTGGTCTGTATGCAGGATTGCGGAGAGAAGAAATCCTCGCCCTGCAATGGGATTCTGTATATCTTGATACGGATACTCCATACCTAACAGTACGAAGGGCATGGCACACAGAAAGCAACCGACCGGTCATTCTTGATGAATTGAAAACAAAGGCAGCGGAGAGAAACATTCCTCTCCCCATCTGCTTGGCAGACTGTCTGAGAGAAGCAAAGGCAAATTCCACTTCGGAGTATGTTGTTCCAAATCGGGATGGCGATCCGCTGTCTTACACGCAGTTTAAGCGGCTTTGGCAGTATATTGTTACCAGAACAACAAAGGAGCGGGTATATTACCGATACGAAGATGGAAAGCGTGTGCAGCATACGGTTACACCTGTTCTGGGGGAAAAGGCCGCTCACAATGGGAAAGTGGTTTACAGCCTGGACTTTGAGGTAACACCCCATCAGCTGCGGCATACATATATCACGAACCTGATCCATTCGTCGGTTGATCCCAAAACGGTTCAATATCTGGCAGGCCATGAGAGCAGCAAGATTACCATGGACATCTATGCAAAGGTCAAATACAATCGACCGGACGAGCTGGTTAAAAGTATGGGTGGCGCATTTGCTCAGTGGGATGGTGTTCGATCCTAAAGCACAGAAGTAATGGAATATCATAAGCAGTAAGAGCGAGGCAAGGATGTCTCGCTCTTTGTTTTCCCTAATCCGTATCTTTGATTAAATTCGTGCTTTCTGATAAAACGGGGGTGTAAGTTGTAAACGCTCATTATCAAGAAAGGAAATCAATATGGCAAAGAAAAATAGAAGTGTTCCGCAGTACGGAACCGTTACGAGAAAGGGAACCTTGTATTATCGAACTCGAATTTTGGATGCGGATGGCAAGCAGGTCAGTTTGTATGCGTCCACCTGTGAAGAACTGTATGAAAAGCAGCTGGCAGCGAAGAAGCAGGTTGAGGAGATTATTTTCCGGCGGAAGCATCCCACGGTTGCTGAGTATTGCGAGAAATGGCTGCTAATGCAATCAGCAAAGGTATCTTCAGCTACGATGAAGGGCTATACCTCTGACATGAGAAATTATATCATTAAGCCTTTAGGTGATATGTATATGGAGGAAGTGACCGCAGATGATATTCGTCTGGCACTTGTGCCGCTGACCAAAAAATCGGAGGGCTTATACAATACGGTAAATATGCTCATCAAATGTATTTTTTACTCGGCAGAGCGTAGTGAGCTGATTAGCTATAATCCTTGTGTTGGAATATCTGCAAAGGGCGGAAGGCCAACGAAGAAGAAAGACGCATTAACCGACCAGCAGGTTGAGGTGTTGCTGGATACAGTCAAGGGGCTGCCTCCCTATTTGTTCATTATGATTTGCTTGTATTCCGGGCTTCGTCGAGAGGAGGCGCTTGGACTGCAATGGGATTGTGTATTCCTGGACGCACCTACTCCGTATATATCCGTGCGGAGAGCATGGAGGTCAGAGCATAACAGACCCGTGGTTTCTACGGTGCTAAAGACTCCGGCAGCAAAAAGGGATATTCCGATACCGAAGTGTTTGGTAGATTGTCTGCGGGAAGCGAAAGAGAATTCCATATCAGATTATGTGATCGCTGACAGCAAAGGAGAACCACTTGCATATTCACAGTTTCAGAGGGTATGGCAGTATGTAGTTGTCCGTTCCACTAAGCCCCGGAACTACTATAAGTATGTAAATGGGGAGAGTATCAAATATACGGTTACTCCAACGCTGGGCATGACACAGAAGAATCAACCCAAAATCAGATATACGATAGATTTTGATGTGACCCCACATCAGCTGCGGCACACTTACATTACCAATCTTCTCTATGCAGGGGTGGACCCTAAGACGGTTCAGTACCTTGCAGGACATGAAAACAGTAAAACAACTATGGACATCTATGCAAGGGTAAAGTACAATAAACCTGAGGAGTTATTTGATGTGGTAAATCGAGCATTGGCAAAGGATAGATAATAAATTACCAAACTTGAAATGCCAGTTTGGCATCTCAAGTTGTTATAGGGAGAATTTATGGCAGAAATTACACCAGAAGCAAAAAAGACGGATAATATTACAAATGATTTAGTTGAAATCGTTCAACCGTCGATTGAGAAAATGATTTATGTTATTAGAGACAAGCAGGTCATGCTGGATAGTGATCTTGCCGTTCTTTATCAGGTTGAGACAGGGGCACTGAATAGAGCGGTAAAAAGAAATATTAGTAGATTTCCAGAAGATTTTCGTTTTCAGCTCACGAAAGAGGAATATCAAAACTTGAGATGCCAAACTGGCATTTCAAGTTTTGCGCAGGACGAAAATAATTATGGTGGTCGTAGGACACTTCCTTATGTATTTACAGAGCAGGGAATCTCTATGTTGGCGAGTGTGCTGCATAGCGAAGTAGCGATTAAGGTAAGCATTGGTATTATGCGCGCATTTGTGGAAATGAGGAGATTTATTGCAAATAATGCCCTGCTTTTTGAACGCATCAGTAATGTGGAATTAAAACAACTGGAATATCAAAAGCAAACGAATGAAAAATTGGATCAGATATTTGAATATATATCTGACCATGAGGAATCAAAGCAGAAAGTGTTTTTTGACGGCCAGATATATGATGCTTTTAGCCTGATTGTTAATCTGATTCAAAAAGCTGAAAAGGAAATCGTTTTAATTGATGGCTATGTGGATGTAGGAACGCTGAATCTTCTCGCAAAAAAGAATGAGGATGTATCTGTTGTGATGTACACATTGAAAAGAACCAAATTATCGCAAGGAGATGTTGATAATTTCAATAGCCAGTATCCTTCGCTGGAAGTGCGGTACACGAAAGTGTTTCATGATCGCTTTTTAATCCTGGATAAGAAAAATGCTTACCATATAGGAGCTTCCTTAAAAGATGCGGGGAAAAAGTGTTTTGGAATTACTCTGCTTGAGGATGAGGGTATTGTGAGAGACATTCTTCAGAGACTGGAGCTTGAAACGGAGGAGTAAAAAGCACCTATTTTTGTGGTTAAGGAATAGGACAACCGAGAACCGAAAGGGCAAAAAAGCCCAGAATATCAAGGGAAAATGGCAATCAAAGAATTTCAATACGGTCTCAAAGCAGCCAGAAGAGCACCACAGTTTTCAAAGAGATAGTTATATCTGCGATGGCAGAAATATGGAAAGAACTCCCGAGTTTACTCGAGGAGTTCTTTTTATGTTTCTGCCATCATAGGATGGCTGAGATGAGCGAGACGAAACGAAGTGAAGTCGAGCTTCTCAGTCATCGCAGATATAAAGTAGTAGCACGGAATGCAATACGAGGACAATGTTATGGTTGGAATTATACTAGATACGGAGGATGAGTACCTGTATGTTTCTACTATGCATGATGTACAGGAAGCTAAAATTTTAAGACGATTGCATAGCGGACGAATAAAATTTATGGAAAAATCTATTGTAAACGTGGAATATCCATGTTATGATTTACATACAATAAAACTGTAATGCATTACAGTTATGGGCTGGTCGTAAGATCTGGGTCCACCACATGGCGGGTAAGACACCCGCCATTTTTTGACTAAAGAGGGGGTATTATGAGTGAATTAAGCATTTTTATAGATGAGTCAGGAGATTTCGGACAATATGATTATCGTTCACCTTATTACATAGTATCAATGGTGTTTCATAATCAGAAAATTGACTTGTCAGAATCTATTAAGAAATTAGAATATGAACTGGCATACTTAAATTTAGAACAACACTGTATTCATGCGGGACCGATTATTCGTGCGGAAGAAGAATATCATCACATGAGCATTGAAGATAGAAAAAAATGTTTAAAAGAATGGTCGGGTTTGTGAGAAAGGTGGACGTTAGATGTGAAAGCTTTTATATCGAAAAGAAACATGTCGCAGATGGAATAGAGGCTTCGGGGAAACTTAGTAAAATAATTGCAAATTTCATAAGAGAACATTATGAATTCTTTTTGTCATTTGAAATCGTGAAAATATATTACGATAATGGACAAGTTGAATTAAATAAAATACTTGCAGCAGTTTTTAGTACTCTTCTTGATAATGTGGAATTTAGAAAAGTGATACCATCGAATTACAGATTATTTCAAGTGGCAGACTTGGTGTGTACTTTGAAACTGGTAGAATTAAAATTAGAGAATCATATATTGTCAAAGTCTGAAATAAGGTTTTTTGAAAATGATAGGATATTAAAGAAGAATTACCTTAAGCCGATTAGTAATAAGAGATTGGATAAAAGGAGAGAATGTAACAAATATTCAAGATATTGATGATTTAGAGAATAAATTAAAAAAAATGCTATGAAAACGAAATAGAAGAAGAGAAAAAGAAGGCTATAGAAATTATTAACAAATATATTGAATTATCGCATATTAACTGGAAGGAGTTGGATAATGCATATGGTCGACTTGATTTTTTATTTGGAAATTCTAAAATAAGAAAAAAGGACAAGGAAATTTTGTTGTATGTGTAAATAAGGCATTAGAACTCAATGATATTTTTTTTGAAAGTAAAATTTCTGAATATGAGGGTATAACATCTGAAAGTATTTATCAAACAGAATTTGACGACATTGAAGAAAGCCTTGAAACTTTTAGAACTAAAATTTATTGGTCAAGCCAAAAAGATAAGGTAGACAGGCATCCTGTGCAAAGTCGTCTAGTGAAAATGAACCCAACAAAATCTTAATTCCCATTTCAATATTGACAAATCCCCATAAATAACTTACCCTAATAAAGAAAGAAAAATCAAAAGGAGGTAAAACAATGAAGAATAATATTTATATTATAGATAAGAAATTAAATAAATCATTGGAAATTACCTCCGTTTTATATAATTAAGTGCGTGAAAAATAATCTATGCATGTATAAAGACTGTGGTAGTTTCCTACTGCAGTCTTTTTCTATTACAGAAAACATTTTATAAACAATATAATTCGAAAAAAAAAGGAGGGGAAAACGGTGAAAAAAATATCATCATACATATATGAACACCGATTTAGATATCTATTGGCAATCGTTTCCATGATAATAGCAGTAACGCTGGACTTAATGTCGCCGCAGTTTACCAGACACATTATAGATGATGTAATTGTAGGAGGACAGATATCCAAATTAAAATATCTGCTTCTTGGAATTTTTGCAATTGGTGTCGGAAGATGTATTTTTCAATATATTAAAGAATATACTTTTGACTGCCTGGGATCAGATATTGCAAGTTCAATGCGAAAAGATTTGTTCATACATACACAGAATCTAAGTGAAGATTTTTTTGACAGAACCGATACAGGAGAGTTAATGTCTAGAATAAAAGATGACATTGATAAAATATGGGATGGTCTAAGCTATGTAAGTATGCTTTTAATAGAGGTTGTCATTCATACAACAATCGTGCTGTTCTGTATGTACAAAACTAATGCAAAGCTGGCAATAATTCCAACGATAGCAATGGCTTTTTGCGGTTGCATTGCCATTATAATGGAGAGAAAACTTGGAGCGGTGTATGAAGAAATTAGTGAGGAAAATGCGGAACTGAATACTGTAGCAGAGGAAAATCTTGCAGGAGTAAGAACAGTAAAGGCATTCGCAAGGGAAAAATATGAAATAAAGAAATTTCTGTCCCACAACAATCGTTACTATGAACTCAATATGAAGCAGTCAAAGGTTTTTGTAAAATATTATCCGTATTTTTCCGTTGTTACAAAAATACTGCCATTGCTGACATTACTTGTAGGTGGAAAATTTGCCATTGACGGAAACCTGTCATTAGGTTCTCTGGGGGCTATGGTAGAGTATTCAAACAATATAGTCTGGCCAATGGAAATGCTGGGATGGCTTACAAACAGCTTTTCATCAGCTATTGCCTCTAACAGAAAAATAAAGAAAATTTACAAAGAAAAGCCGACAATAAAAGAAATTGATAATCCGGTTATTCTTGATGAGGTAGAGGGAGATATAACATTTGAGCATGTGTCATATGCAAAGGAAGACAGGCAGCCGATACTGGAAGATGTAAGTTTTAATCTTGAAGCTGGAAAAACTCTTGGAATTATGGGAGAAACCGGTTCGGGGAAAACTACCATTATTAATTTGCTTTCAAGGTTTTATGATGTTACAGATGGCTGCATAAAAATAGACGGAGTTGATGTAAGGGAACTTACACTTAAGCAATTAAGAGAAAGCATTGCAGTAGTTATGCAGGACGTATTTCTTTTCTCAGATACGATTTCCGAAAATATAAAGTTAGGAATGAAGAATGAAATAGGAGACAATGAAGTAAGAAAAGCTTCAAAAAATGCACAGGTTAGCGAATTTGCTGAAAGAATGGAACAGCAATACGACACGGTAATCGGTGAAAGAGGTGTGGGACTTTCAGGAGGACAAAAACAGAGAATAAGCATTGCAAGAGCATTTGCAAAACACAAACCAATACTTGTGTTGGATGATTCCACATCAGCCTTAGATATGGAAACAGAGCAGCAGATTCAGAAGGTTCTGGAACAGTTTAAGGGAATGACAAAAATAATTATTGCTCACAGAATCAGTGCTGTCCGCAATGCAGATGAGATAATTGTTCTTGAAGAAGGAAAGGTTAAAGAGCGTGGAATTCATGAAGAACTGATGAAGAAACACGGATTATATTATGAAACATATTTATCACAGTATGGTGATGTAGAATTAGAAAACCAGACAGGAAGGGAGGAGTAAAATGGCTTACAATTCGTATAAAGAAGATGAAAAAAGCGTAGAAAAAAGCAAATTTCAAACCCTGAAAAGGCTATTTTCGTACCTTCTTGTGTATAAGTGGACGATTTTGTTAGTATTATTGTTAATGGGATATTGTGTTGCAATAAGCCTTGCAAATCCCCTGATAATTGAGTCTGCCATTGATAATTACATAGGAAAAGGTAACTATGGAGGTCTTTGCAAATTACTGATTATAGCGCTGGTGTTAAATCTTCTTGTGACGCTGGCAATAAAATTACGTATGTACATCATGGCAAAAATGTGTAACAGTATTTTACTGACAATAAGGCAGGAATTGTACACTCATATACAAAAACTGGGCTTTAAATTCTTTGACAGCAGACCTACGGGAAAAATTTTATCAAGAATTATCGGAGACATTAATTCCCTAAAGGATGTACTGTCAAACTGCGTAACAACATTAATCCCTGATTTTATTACTGTTGTGGCGGTTGTTGCAATTATGTTTGCAAAAAATCCAAAACTTGCAGTAGCAGCACTTCTCAGCACACCGGTTATGGCAGTGGCAATTTCATATATTCAAATCAAAGCCCATCCAAGGTGGCAGTTGTTCAGAAAGAAATCATCTAACCTTAATGCGTTTTTGCATGAAGATATGTCGGGAATGAGAATAATTCACAGCTTTACTGCAGAAGATGAAACGGAAGAAACTTTTGATCACTTAATAAATGAACATAAGCAGTCATTTAGAAGTGCAGTAAGGATGAGCGACAGCTTCGGTTCGGTAATTGATTTCTCATGGGGACTGGGATGTATTTCCCTTTATTTTGTGGGAATAGTAATCCTAAAAGCAGAGCATATTTCCGTAGGTACGTTTATAGCATTTGGAACATATATAAACATGTTCTGGCAGCCGATTAATAACCTGAGCAATTTTTACAATCAGATAGTAACTAACATTGCAGGTGCAGAGCGTATTTTTGAGGTGCTTGATACAGAGCCGGAAATAGCAGATGAGGAAGGTGCAGGAGAACTTCCGGAGATTCAGGGAAGAGTTACTTTTGATAATGTAACCTTTGCTTATGACAAAGAAAAGGTACTGGATGATGTAAGTTTCAACATAAATCCGGGAGAAACAATAGCTCTTGTAGGACCTACAGGGGCAGGAAAATCAACTATTGTAAATCTTATTAGCAGATTTTATGATGCCAATGAAGGAGAAGTACTTTTAGACGGATATAATGTTAAGGACGTTACGGTTGAAAGTTTAAGACAGCAGATGGGGATTATGACACAGGAAAACTTCATATTTTCCGGTACTGTTAAAGACAACATCCGTTATGGAAAATTAGATGCTACAGATGAGGAAATAATAGAGGCAGCAAAATCCGTAAATGCCCATAATTTTATTATGAAAATGAAAAATGGGTATGACACAAGACTTTCCGAAAGAGGTGGAGGTCTGTCAATTGGCCAGAAACAGTTAATTGCGCTGGCGAGAACAATGGTGTCAAAACCTAAGATACTTATTCTTGATGAAGCAACATCCTGCATTGACACTAAAACGGAGTTACTTGTTCAAAAGGGAATAGAAGAAATATTAAAGGGAAGAACTTCCTTTGTTATTGCCCATCGATTGTCCACAATAAAAAAGGCTGACAGAATTTTTGTGGTAGATGACGGAAAGATTGTGGAAGAAGGAAATCATAAGCAACTGCTGGATAAAAAGGGAATATATTATAATCTCTATATGGCGCAGTTTAATCAGATTTAGAATAATAAATGTACAAAGGCTCCGGAATGGTTGAATTCACGGAGCTTTTACTGTAATATAGAATATGGTTGACATAATTTATAAACTACACAGGGAAGGGAGATGTTATATGAATGAATTAATTGTTTTGATTATACCTTTGTTAGGAACAACATTAGGATCAGCAATGGTATTTTTTATGAGAAATACCATGAACATAAAAATTGAAAAATCGTTGTTAGGATTTGCGTCAGGAGTAATGGTGGCGGCAAGTATATGGTCTTTGCTTATTCCGGCAATTGATATGGCAAAAGAGCAGAATATAATTGCATGGATACCGGCAGTTACAGGGTTTATGCTTGGAATATTGTTTTTACTGGCAATAGACAGCATTGTACCGCATTTGCATTTAGACAGCGACAAACCTGAAGGAGTAAAAAGCAAATTTTCAAAGACAACAATGATGATGTTTGCAGTGACAATTCACAATATACCTGAGGGAATGGCAGTAGGTGTGGCTTATGCAGGAGCAGTGGCAGGAAAAACAGGAATAAGTGTAACGGCAGCTCTGGCATTGTCCATAGGTATTGCAATACAAAACTTTCCGGAGGGAGCAATTATTTCCATGCCATTGAAAAGTGAAGGAATGAGTAAGTCAAAAGCCTTTGGTTGTGGCTTTTTATCAGGAATAGTTGAACCAATAGGCGCTTTTATAACTGTATTGCTTACAGCAAAAATTGTTGTTGTACTTCCTTATATACTGGCATTTGCAGCAGGTGCCATGATGTATGTGGTAGTGGAAGAATTAATTCCCGAATCACAGTCAGGAGAACATACAAATATTGGAACAATAGGGTTTGCCATAGGGTTTGCTTTAATGATGGTATTGGATGTAGCATTAGGGTAAAAATGGAGCGAAAAATCCAATATTTTGTATTGAAAAAAATTGAATAAAGCGTTATTATTTGGTTAGTTGCAAGTAACAAAGGTGAAAAACAACTAACCATTTTTATTTTAGGAGGATTTATTATGAAGGCATTAAAAAAGATTGGAATGTTTGCAGCAGGAACTTTATTTGGAACAGCAGGAATAAAAATTCTTTCAAGTAAAGATGCAAAAAAAGTATATGCTAACTGTACTGCAGCAGTTTTGAGGGCTAAGGAAAGCGTGATGGATACTGTTACTACAGTTCAGGAAAATGCTGAGGATATTTATGCAGAAGCAAAACAGATTAACGATGACAGAAAATCAACAGAAGAAGTTTTTGAAGACGACAGTGAAGATGAAAGTGTTGAAGAATAATGAAATTTGTTATTAAACATGAGATAAAGGGAAGAGTTCGTGTACATTTTCTGTCAGGTGAAATGACATATAGACAGGCGGACATTTTACAATATTATCTTATGACAAATGATAGTGTAGAATCTTCCACGGTCTATAACAGAACGAATGATGTAGCTATAAGCTATAATTGTGACAGAAAAGTCATAATAGATTTGTTAAGGGCATTTTCTTATGATAAGACAGAAGTTCCTGAAAGTTATCTTGAAAATTCAGGAAGAGAATTAAACGAACATTATAAGGAAAAACTTATAACTATGGTTGCTGTCAGATATGGTAGCAGGGTTTTATTACCATATCCCGTTAAAATAGTGATGACAGCTTACAGAGCATTTAAATATGTATTAAAAGGTGTAAAAACACTGGCAAAGGGAAAACTGGAAGTTCCGGTTCTTGATGCTACGGCAATTGGTGTTTCTATGTTAAGAAGAGACATTAATACTGCAGGATCAATTATGTTTTTACTTGGAATTGGCGAGCTTTTAGAGGAATGGACTCACAAAAAATCAGTCGATGATCTTGCTAGAAGTATGTCTCTGAACGTGGGAAGTGTATGGCTTAAGAATGGCGATACAGAAATAAAGGTTCCATACAATGAAATTAAAACCGGTGACATAGTTGTTGCAAGAATGAGTGAGGTTGTACCATTTGATGGAGAAGTTGTGGACGGCGAAGCAATGATTAATCAGGCCTCCATGACAGGTGAGTCAATCCCAGTCAGAAAGACGGTTGGAAGTTATGTGTATGCAGGAACTGTTGTTGAAGAAGGAGAAATCAGCATACTGGTAAAGGAAACCGGAGGCTCAGGCAAATTTGACAAAATAGTAACAATGATAGAAGAATCAGAAAAACTGAAATCCTCATTGGAGGGTAAAGCAGAGCATCTGGCAGATAAACTGGTACCTTATTCTTTAGGTGGAACAATCCTTACATATTTGTTGACACGTAATGCCACAAAGGCAATTTCCATATTAATGGTAGATTATTCCTGTGCTTTGAAACTGGCAATGCCAATATCAGTGCTTGCAGCAATAAGACAGGCAAATGACTATAACATTACAGTAAAAGGCGGAAAATTTCTTGAAAAGGTTGCTGTGGCAGATACAATCGTATTTGATAAAACAGGAACTTTAACAAAGGCAGAACCGACAGTTGTGGATGTTGTACCTTTTGACGACAGAAGCAAGGATGAATTGCTAAGAATCGCAGCATGCCTGGAGGAACATTTTCCTCATTCAATTGCCAATGCAGTTGTCAATGCAGCAGTTAAGAAAAATCTTGTTCATGAAGAGCTACATAGCAAGGTAGAGTACATTGTTGCCCATGGAATAGCTACAACAATTAATGATAAACGTGCTGTAATAGGAAGTTATCATTTTGTAATGGAAGATGAAAAATGTGAAATACCGGAAGACAAAATGGAAGAGTTTAAAAATCTTCCAACGGAATATTCTCATTTATATCTTGCAATTGAAAACAAATTATCAGCAGTTATTTTAATAGAGGATCCTTTACGTAGAGAGGCAGTTAAGACAATTAAAAAACTAAAAAAACTGGGCATCAGTAAAGTAGTAATGATGACCGGCGACAGTGAAAGAACGGCTAAAGCTATAGCCAAAAAGGTAGGCGTTGACGAGTATTATTCAGAAGTTTTACCGGAAGACAAGGCGAAATTTGTTGAAAAGGAAGTTGATGCCGGAAGATGCGTCATTATGGTTGGTGATGGAATAAATGATTCTCCGGCACTGTCAAAAGCAGATGTAGGAATTGCCATAAGTAATGGAGCACAGGTAGCCAGAGAAATCGCAGACATAACAGTGGATGGCGAGGATCTGGAGCAGATTGTAACGTTGATAAAAATAAGCAAAAAGCTTATGAAGAAAATTCACAGAAATTATCGTGAAATAGTTGGAATAAATTCTGCTCTTATAATATTAGGAGTGGCAGGAGTTCTTCCACCAACAACTTCAGCCCTGTTGCATAATACATCTACACTGGCAATCGGATTAAACAGCATGAAAGATTTGGAAATATAATATAATATATTATAGTATGCAAAACGGCACTATTGATTAAACATTATGAAGTTTGGTCAGTAGTGCTTTTTATTACAAAAAACATACCTTGAATATAGTTAATTTTTAGTATAATATTTGTATATAAATGTGACTTGAAGGGAAGTGGAAACGATGGCAACAATTTTTAAGAGAGAAGAAAAGGCAGATATTTTATTTGAGAAGATTTTGCAAAATCCTGAGGCGTGTAGAAGGTTAACAGAAACATTTTATAGTGAATTAAATATTGATCCTGATATTTTGGAAGGATATCTTCCACCGGAAAAATTTGCAAGAGCATTGTTTTCAGCTTATAAAAACAGAGACATAACGGAATTGTTAATGGCTATATGTCAAAATAGTATGTTTGATTTGTTGAGAAACTCATTTCTGGCACCTTTTAGATTTAATGAAGATGGGAATGATAATCCTGTTTTACTGACGGATGAAGAGGGAAGAATTTTAAAAAGCGATATAAAGGTTGCAGAGAAAGACTATCTCAGATTTAAGAAGGTGTTTGAAAAAAAGCCAAAACGAAAAATGTATTTAGCCTATGGATATAGAAAAAGACATTCCTTTGATGAAAAAACTATGGATGTAGTGGAATGTAAAATGGGAGAGCATATAGGAATACTTCTTGTATATGAGTTGCCGGACAGTGTATTGAAGGGGGAAACAGAAGCTGAGGCATATGCGGCAGTATGGGATATTTTGCTAAAACTTCAAAAGGAATTGCCAAGATCATTTGTGTTTTATGGTCAGGATTCATTAGAGGATAAAGGCACAAAGTATGATGAATTGGGAGTGTTTTTACCAATTCACAAATTCGCTGAAAAACTTGAAAAGCGAATTGAGAGAGTAGATAAAATAGTTTATGAGGATTAAGGATATAGAGGACGAATGGATAATAGAAAAATTATTTTTTTAGATTTAGACGGAACATTAACAAACGATGAAAAGAAAATAACAAAAAAGACAAAAGAAAAATTAATTGAAATACAAGAGCAGGGACACATTATTGCCCTTGCGTCAGGCAGACCTACGCCGGGAATAGTTCCGGTTGCAAAAGAACTGGAACTTGAAAAATTCGGTGGATATATTCTTGCCTTTAATGGTGGAAAAGTAATTGATTGTAGCACAAACAAAACAGTGTTTGAAAACGTAATGGACAGAAAGTATGTGCCGGAGTTAATAAGATATGCCAGGGTTCATAATCTTGGGTTAATAAGCTATGATTTGAAGCAGGCTTTAGTAGCAACAAGAATGGATAAATATATTTTCAGAGAAGCAATAGTTATAAATAAAATTCCCGCTTATATGACGGATGTAGAAAAATATCTGGATTTTAACCCTAATAAATGTCTTTGTACAGCAAAGCCGGAAGAATCAGAATTTTACGAACAAGATTTAATTAAAAGGTTTGGAGACAAATTGAGTATATACCGTTCCTGCGATTTCTTTATTGAAATAATGCCAAAGGGAATTGACAAGGCAGCTTCAATAGAAAAGTTAATAGGATTACTTGGAATAGCAAGGGAGAGTACTATTGCCTGCGGTGACGGATTAAATGATTTGTCAATGATAAAATATGCGGGAGTTGGAGTGGCAATGGAAAATGCAGCAAAAGAGGTAAAAGAGGCGGCAGACTACATTACTGCGTCAAATAATGATGACGGAATAGTGCAGGTAATCAACAAATTTATTCTTAATAATTAGGAGGCTTATGTATGGCAAAAGACAGATTGAAAAAAAGGATTGATGTGGCAGCAAAAAGAATACCGGCAGATACTGTTATAAAAAACTGCAAAATTGTAAACGTGTATTCTCATGAGATAATTAATGGGGATATTGCAATAAGTGATGGAAAAATTGCAGCAATTGGCAGTTACGAGGGAAAAGAAGAGATAGATGCTAAGGGAAATTATGCCCTTCCGGGATTTATTAACAGCCACATTCATATAGAATCGTCTTTTGTATCACCGGAAGAATTTAGCCGTCTTGTTGTACCGCACGGTACAACTACCATAATTGCGGATCCCCATGAAATAGTAAATGTCTGTGGAATAGATGGACTGGATTATATGATAAATGCAGCAGAAAATGCGGTACTAAATATAAAATATATGCTTCCATCCTGCGTACCATGTACTCCGTGGGAACACGCCGGGGCAGTAGTTGATGCAGAAGCAATGAAGTCAGTAATTAAAGATGAAAATGTTTTCGGACTTGGTGAATTTATGAATACGGTAGGGGTTGTAAATACAGATTCTGATGTATTAGATAAAATTGAATTGTGTCATAAAGCCGGAAAATTAATTGATGGTCATTCGCCGGGACTTACAGGAGATGAACTGTCAGCATATATTACGGCAGGGATACATACAGATCATGAAAGTGGTTCGGTTGAAGAATTTCAGGAAAGACTGAGAAACGGAATGTATGTTATGTTAAGATATGGTTCAGCCTGCAGGGAACTTCCTATATTGTTAAAAGGTGTTACGGAACAAAATGCAAGGAGATGTGTTTTATGCGCAGATGACTTACAACCTGTAACCATTTTTGAAAAAGGAGACATAGATGAAAAATTGCGTATCTGTGTGGCTAATGGAATAGATCCTATTACAGCAGTTCAAATGGCAACTCTCAATGCGGCAGAGTGTTTTGAAATGCGTGACAGGGGAGCAATTGCACCGGACAAAAAAGCAGATATCGTGTTAGTAAATGATTTAGAAAATTTCAAAATCGAAAAGGTATTTATCGAAGGAAAAATAGTGACAGAGAATGGCACATACTTACCGGAAGTAAAACATATTGATACACAAAAAGTTGCAGGAAGTGTGAGGGTTAAGGATTTTTCTACGAAAAAATTAAAACTTAATTTAAAAACTGAAAAAGCAAATGTCATCCGGATTATTCCCGGTAGTGTAGTTACAAAAAAAGAAGTAATGACTGTGGACAGAACGAATGATGGGGATTTCAGATTTAACAAAGATATTGATGTTGCAAAAATTGCCGTAATTGAGAGACATCAGATGACAGGAAATGTTGCTACGGCACTCATTGCCGGCTACGGCATTAAAGTAGGTGCCATTGCCCTAACTGTAGCCCATGATTCCCATAATATAATAGTGGTGGGAACTACAAATGAAGATATGGCTTTTGCAGTTTCAAAAATCATAGAGCAGGAAGGTGGAGTTGTAGTCGTAAATAATGGCGAAGTTCTTGAGAGCATGCCACTGCCAATAGCAGGGCTAATGAGTGACCGGAGCGGAGAATGGGTTAAGGACAAATTAATTAAGATTCACGATAAGGCATACAATGAACTTGGAGTAAGCCATGATGTTGAGCCTACCATGACCCTGTGCTTTATGTCATTGCCGGTAATACCTGAGGTCAAAATAACTGATATGGGATTATTTGATGTAACAAAGCAGGAGTTTATAAATGTGGAAGCAGAGAAAAATTGAACTATAACAAAAATTATGAAATTATAAGCAAAAACTTGACAATGAAAAAAATGTGAGTTAGAATCTTAAACACAATTGAAGATGACCATTGAAACCGTTGATGCGGAAGTAAAAGTGAATCGTGCACTTACAGAGAGCAGGGGTAGCTGAGATCCTGCAGAACGCAGCTCACATAAATGGACCGCAGAGGGCATAGAACAAAGCAATATGTTAGTATTCTATGACGTGAAGGCATACGTTAGTTGCACAGAGTATGTTAGTACTCGTTGAGAGCACATTTATTATGTGAATCAAGGTGGCACCGCGGAATATGAATAATTATAAGAATATCCGTCCTTGATAGTAGATTTCCTACTATCAGGGACTTTTTATTTTGCAACGAGGAAAATGGACATCTTACTTTCATCAAATTAATTAAGAAAAGGAGAAGGAAAAGATGAAAAAGTTTTTAAGTTTAATTTTAGCAGTAGTAATGGTAGCAACAGTTTTTACAGCTTGTGGAAGCAGTGAAAACAAGACAGGGGACAAGAAGGATAGCGGTACAGATGGAAAGATTGGTATCGTAGCATTGTTAGAAAATGGGGCTTTCATGGATATGAAAGAAGGTATTGTAAACAAGTTAAAAGAAGCAGGATACAAAGATGATCAGATAGATTATCAGTGTGCTTCAGGAGACACAACAGCGCTTTCAACAATTGTAAGTAAAATGACAGACGGAACATACAAGGCAGTATTTACAATAGCAACACCTCCAACACAGGCCTTCGTCAATGCCGAATCAGATACTCCTGTGTTCTTCTGTGCAGTATCAGCACCTACAGCAGCAAAGGTATTAACAGATATGAAAAAGCCTGACAAGAATGCGACAGGAACATCAAATGCAATACCTGTATCAAACATTATTGATTTTGCTCAGGCAACAACACCGGCAAAGAAGTATGGTTTAATTTACAGTGGTAATGAAGATAATGCAACAAACACAATTAAGCAGGTTAAAGAATATCTTGACAGCATTAATGTGAAATATGTAGAAAAAACAGCACCTACATCAAGCGATATTGAATCAACAACAAATGCATTAATAAGTGAAGGGGTAGATGCAATATTTGTTCCTAATGACTCAATTATTCAGGACGGCGTTTCAACATTAGCAGATATTTGTAAAGAAAAGAAAATCCCAACATATTGTGCTTCAGCAACAACCGTTGCATCAGGATGTTTTGCGACACTTGCAATTGACGACAAGGGAATCGGAGAAAAAACAGTTAATATAGCTCTTAAATATTTAAAAGACGGAAAGAAAATTGAAGAAATTCCTGCAGAAGTTGTAGGCATTGATTATTGTTCATATAATGCAACAACAATGGAAGCACTTGGCCTTACAAAAGACCAGATTAAGACAGAATATAAATTAAATGAATTAAAGTAGTAACAAAAGACTAAGTCGGAAAATGTATTGGAGAAATTAAAGTCGTGACAGACTTTAGGGTATGTTTTAAATGAAAAAATTACATTTAAAACATTAGGAGGCAAAATGATTGAATTACAGTATTATTTATCAAATTTACCGGATTGCTTAATATATGGATTACTTGCAATGGGAATATACATATCTCTTAGAATATTGGACATACCGGATTTGACAACAGAAGGAAGTTTTGGATTTGGAGCAGTTGTTTCGGTTCTGGTAGCCATTAACGGACATCCTGTTTTGGCAATGTTTGCAGGAACAGCAGCAGGACTTGCAGCAGGATTTATTACAGGAGTTTTACAGACAAAATTAAAAGTACATCCTGTTTTAGCCGGAATAATAACTATGAGTGGATTGTATTCCATTAACCTTGTATTTTATTCATTTACGGAAAAAGGAGCAACAACTAATTTAAGTTATAACAAAGTAACTATATTTGAGAAAGTTAAGGAACTTATTGGAATTAGAGGGCAGTTTGAAACCAGCATGGTAAAAGCAGTGGTGAGTCTTGTTATTATAGTTATTGTAGTTTCTATTGTTATATGGTTTTTCAAAACTCATTTAGGATTGTGCATAAGAGCCACTGGAGATAATCCTGATATGGTGAGAGCATCCTCCATAAATGTTGACAGAACAAAAACAATAGGTCTTATGTTGTCTAATGCACTTATAGGACTATCAGGGGCATTGGCATCCCAAAGCATTGGTTATTCAGATATTAATACATCAAACGGCACATTGATTTACGGACTTGCAGCAGTAATTATTGGTGAGGCAATTTTTGGAAAAAGAAATGCAACCCTTGGACTTATTTCAGCAGTTGTAGGTTCAGTGTTATATAAATTAATTGTAGCATTTGTAATAAGAAAGAGTCTTTTTGGTGACATGAGTTCAAATTTAATGAAATTGACATGTGCATTAATTGTTGCCATTACACTTGCAATTCCTGCAATTAAACAAAAAATTGCAGAGAAGAAGAGAAGAAAGGCGGCGGTATAATGTTAGAAATTAAGAATATTTCAAAGACTTTTGAAAAAGGTACTGTAAACGAACATGTAGCCATTAAAGATATGTCTCTTAATTTGAAAAATGGGGAATTTGTTACAATCGTTGGCTCTAACGGAGCAGGAAAATCTACACTTTTTAATGCGATATGTGGCTCATTTATGGTTGATAGCGGACATATTATATTGGATAACGAAGAAATAACTTACAAAACTGAGCATGCAAGGGCAAAAATGATTGGTCGTGTATTTCAGGACCCAATGAAAGGAACAGCACCAAATATGACAATAGAGGAAAATCTCGCATTGGCATATACCAGGGCGTCAAAGCATTCTACACCATTTTCAAGGGCAATAACAAAGAAATCAGTTAAATTTTTCAGAGAAAACCTTGCCAGATATAATATGGGAATAGAAGACAGAATGAAAACTAAAATAGGTCTTTTGTCCGGAGGACAGAGACAGGTTGTTACACTTCTTATGTGTACGTTGTCGATTCCAAAGCTATTGCTGTTAGATGAGCATACGGCAGCTCTTGACCCGGCAACAGCAGAAAGAGTAATGGAAATCACGAAGCAGATTGTTGATGAGAACAACATTACAACAATGATGATTACACATAATCTTAATCAGTCGCTGACTACAGGAACAAGAACCATAATGCTTGATGGCGGAGAAATTATACTTGACCTGTCAGGCAGGGAACGTGATGAAATGACAATGGATGACTTAATCAAAATGTATTCAGCAAAGAAGCAAAAGCAGTTTGACAATGACAGAATGCTGCTTAGCAGGTAAATTGAAAATATAATATAACGTACAAAATAAAACTATGGAGTCAAAGCCCATGCGGTTTCGGCTCCATAGTTTTTTAATTAATAGGAAATTCCTCCGGAATTCCTATTAATTAAAAATTCTCCGAAGGATCGCAGAGGCGCGGAAAGGTAGATTTTTCTTACGAAAACGCGCCTCGCGGGAGAGTTCGCAAGCGAACTCTTTGTTCTAATTATAATAGATGTATTGTTTTTTTTTATAAGTAGTGATATAGTACAACTATACAATAATTATACAAACGTATAAAAACAAAACTAATGTTAGCAAAAACGACATTAGTATGGAGGTCATTATGGCAAATTCTAATATAACAAAAAAGGCATTGGCACAGAGCCTTAAAGAATTAGGTGCTACTAAGAATCTGGATAAGATAACGGTTGCCGACATTACAGATCATTGTGGTGTTAACAGACAAACGTTTTATTATCATTTCAATGACAAGTACGAGTTGTTAAGCTGGATATATACTCAGGATTTATTTATTCCGCTGACAGCTGATCTGACATTTGAAAACTGGGGAGAAAAACTTGTGGAGCTGTTTAAATATATGAAGCAGCAGAAAGCTTTCTTTATCAATACGATTAAGTCTTCAAATAATTTCTTTGCAGAATATTGCAACAAGATTTTTGCAGAGTTATTTAAAAAAGCAATTACGGATTTAGGTCTGTACAGTTATTTAAGTGAAAAGGAACAGGACGTATATGCAAGATTCTTCGCATATGGTTTGACGGGGGTAATGGTTGATTGGGCAATTAAAGGTATGAAAGAAAAGGAAGATGAGGTTGCAGCATTATTGCAGGATTTAACACTTCACACAGAAGAGTTCGGACACGAAATGTATTTGTACCGAAAAAAAGAAAATCAGGCAAAGGAAAGCTAGAAGGTAGAAAATTTTACCAAATGTTTGAAAAAAATACAGTTATAATAAATGTGTTAATTATTATACAAAAGCTAAAATGCTTATACAAAATTATACAAGTGTAAATAAAAACAACTCTAGTATAAAAATGTATAATGCTTTTTATGATTCTGATTGTATACTGTATTGTAGAAAAAAATAAAGGAGTGAATTTTGTCATGAAAAAGTATATTCGAAAAGGAATAAGTTTAATGTTAGTTTTATCCATGTCAGCATGGTGCATGGCAGGATGTGGAACAACAAAAGAAACAAGCAACAAAGCACAGAAAAGCAGTGCAACAAAAGAAACAACAAATATGGAAGCATTGCTCACAAGCAAGGTTGGAAGTGCAAAGGACGTTGATAAAGATGAAACAGTATATGTTGAAATGGATCCTAGTGGAAAGGTTACAAAGACAACCGTCAGTGATGTACTTAAAGTAAAAGGAAAAGAAAACATTAGTGATGTTTCAGATTTAAAAGATATTGTTAATCTTAGCGGAGATGAAGGATTTGCACAGGACAGTGACAAATTAGTATGGGAAAATAAAGGAAAGACAATTAAATATCAGGGTACTACAACAAAAGAAGCACCTATAGGAATCGATGTTAAATATTACTTAGATGACAAAGAAATTTCCCCGGATGACTTAAAGGGAAAATCAGGAAAAGTTAAAATAGTTTATTCATATAATAATAAGTCAAAAGACAGTGAGAGCGAATTCATTCCTTTTATTGCTCTTACGGGAATGATTCTTGACAAAGATGTTTTCTCTAACATTACAATTGATAATGGTAAAGTTATTGACTATGATGATTCAAAAATAGTTGTAGGTTACGGAGCACCGGGACTTAAGGATCATTTACTTGATACTATTGATAAGGCAAAAGATTACATATCAGACATTGAAATTCCGGAAGGATTTACATTGACAGCTGATGTAAAGAATTTCGAAATGGACATGACACTTACAGCAGCTACTTCAGGAATTGGAGATATGGATCTTGATGATACATTTGATCTCTCAGACATTGACAGTAAGATGGATGAGTTACAGAGTGGAACTGACAAGTTAGTTAACGGAACTTCAGATTTAAATGATGGAGCCGTTAAATTAAAAGATGGTTCAGTTAAAATTGTAAATGGAACAAAAGATTTAGAAAAATATACACTACAGTTATTTACGGGATCAAAAACTTTATATGACAGTTACAAGTTATTTGATAAATCATTAATGAGTGGTGTGAATAGTGCAAATGACGGAGCCGTAAAATTATATAACGGAACAAAAGATGTTAAGAGTGCAAGTTCACAGTTAGACAGTGGAGCAAAGCAGATGGACAGCTCAGCAAAACAGCTTAACAGTGGAGCAAAGCAGATTGCTTCAGGAGTATCATCAGCAAAGGCAGCCTTTGAGGATTCAAAAGACAAAGACGGAAAGACTAAGAGGGGTCTTAAGAGCGGAGCAGAAGCAGTGGCAGTAGGAACAAAGAATGCAAATGCAGGAGTTAAGAAAGTTGTATCACAGCTTCAGTCAACACCGGATTCAATTCAGAGTCAGATTGATGACATAATAGATGCATTAAATACGGCTACAGGCGGATTGATTTCAAGTGAAAAGGCATTAAATACAACTGTTGAGGGAATTAATTCAGCAGTAGCTGCAGGTACGGAATTAAGTACGGTATTAGCAGCAAAGGGATTAAATACAGCGGTTTATTATAAATTAGTTGAAGCATATTACAGTGTAAGAACTTTAGAGAGCGTTAAATCAAAT
Organism: uncultured Eubacterium sp.; assembly: GCA_900548465.1. Classification (GTDB taxonomy): domain Bacteria; phylum Bacillota; class Clostridia; order Lachnospirales; family Lachnospiraceae; genus Eubacterium_G. The sequence continues at coordinate 19,278 of URKY01000019.1, read as the reverse complement.
TTTGAAGCACAAATTAAGAAGAGTGTTTCTGACATTAAAGCTTTAACAGATGGAATGGATACATTAGAGGAAGGTTCAACAACGCTTGCAAATGGCATTGGAACACTTTATACAGGAATTTCAACGTTGGACAGCAAGATGGGTGAACTTACGGCAGGAACAACAAAACTTACGGCAGGAACAAAAACTTTGGCTGATGGAACCGGAAAATTAAAAACAGGAGCAGACACATTAAACAATGGAATGAAATCTCTGACAGACGGAACTAAACAGATGAAGTCAAAATTAGGTGATGCAAGCCCTAAATTACTGGACGGAATTAAAACAGTTAAAGACGGTTCAGGTCAGATTAGCAATGGTGCATCAACACTTGCAAGCGGTTCAAAGACATTAGGAGATGGAATTATCACATTAGCTGATGGAACAAAAACACTTAAAGATGGTGCTATAAAGCTTAACAAAGATGGAATAAGCAAAATTACAGATATATTTGGAAAAGACGCAAAAGACGCTATAAACAAAATTGAAGATACTCTTAATGCCGGAAAAGATTATAAATCATTCAGTGGTATAAATGAAGGCATGGATGGAAGTGTTAAGTTTATATTCAAAACAGCAGAAATCAAGGCAGATAAGTAAAGGAGCTGATTAATATGAAAAAGTTTTCAGAAGCTATTGTAAAAGCCAGACATGCCATATTAATTATCGGAATACTTTTACTGATACCGGCAGCTATTGGTTATTTTAATACAAGAGTAAATTATGACCTTCTGTATTATCTTCCAGATGGAATTGATACAATGAAGGGGCAGGATATATTGATGGATGAGTTTAACTCAGGAGCCTTTGGTATTGTTATGGTAGATAAAATGTCCGACGCGGATGTTTCAAAACTGAAAGGCAAGATGGAAAAGGTTGATCATGTCAGCAAGGTTTTGTGGTATGACAGTTTTGCAGATATGGGGATGCCAAAGTCAATGATTCCATCAGATATGTACGATGCATTTAATAAAGGCACATCAACAATAATGCTTGTTATTTTTGATGATACAAGTTCCGGTGACGGAACAATGGAGGCGATTAAAGAGGTACGCAAAGTTACCCGGAATCAATGTATGATTAGTGGTATTTCAGCTATTGTTACGGATACGAAGGATTTGTCTGAGCATGAAACTCCGATATATGTATTTATAGCTGTAATACTTTCGATAATTATATTGTCACTGTTAATGGATTCATTCTTAATACCGGTATTCTTCCTGTTAAGTATTGGCATGGCGATAGTCTACAACTTGGGAAGTAATATAGTTTTGGGGGAAATATCCTACATTACTAAAGCATTGGCGGCAGTATTGCAGTTAGGTGTTACAATGGATTACTCAATATTCCTGTGGCACAGCTATGAAGAACAGTTGGAATTGAATAATGGTGATAACAAAAAGGCTATGGCATGTGCCATACAGGCAACAATTTCATCAGTTGTGGGAAGTTCTATAACAACAGTTGCCGGATTTATTGCATTGTGCTTTATGAGCTTTACATTGGGACTTGACCTTGGTATCGTTATGGCTAAGGGTGTTATACTTGGTGTTATTGCATGTGTAACGGTACTTCCTTCATTTATCCTTGTATTTGATAAGGCTATAAGAAAGACAAAACACAGACAGATTTTACCGGATTTCAAAAAAATACCGGCATTTATAACAAAACACTATATTGCATTTTTCGTATTATTCTTATTATTGCTTGTTCCGGCAATTTATGGACAGAGCAATGCAAAAGTATACTATGACTTATCATTGAGTCTGCCGGATACTTTAGAGAGTGTTAAGGCACAGAATAAAATTTCAAAGGATTACCAGTTAGGTTCAGCAAATATTATATTGTTGGATACAGGCATACCTGCTAAGGATGTTAAAAGTTTGATTAATGAAGTAAAAGATACTAAAGGTGTTCAGATGGCACTTGGTCTGGAAAGTGTTTTAGACGGCAGCATACCGGATTCATATCTTCCTGAAGCTGTAACTAAAGAATTAAAGAGTGATAAACATGAAATGCTGTTGTTTATGTCGGAATACAAAACCGGATCAGATGAAGCTAATGAGCAATGTAATGAAGTAGAAAAAATAATTAAAAAATACGACAGCAATGGAATGCTTGTTGGTGAAGCAGCATGTACGAGGGATTTGATTAAGATTACGAATAAGGACTTCGCTACAGTAAGTTTTGTTTCGATATTCCTTATTTTCATAATTGTTGCCCTTGTATTTAAATCAATTTCACTTCCTGTAATATTAGTTGCAGTAATTGAATTTGCTATCTTTATTAACATGGGTATTCCATATTATACAGGAGCGGTGTTACCGTTTATTGCGTCAATCGTAATTGGAACAATCCAGCTTGGTGCTACTGTTGATTACGCAATATTAATGACAAACCGTTACAGAAGAGAGCGTGCCAGCGGAAAAGAGAAGAAACTTGCAGCAAAGGATGCTCTTACAGCTACGATGAAATCAGTAATTGTAAGTGCATGTACATTCTTTGGGGCAACATTTGGTGTGGGTGTATATTCAAGTATTGATATGATTAGTTCTCTTTGTCTGTTAATGGCAAGAGGAGCCATTGTAAGTATGTTCTGCGTAATATGTATATTACCGGCAATGTACATTTTGTTTGACAAATTAATATTAAAAGGAAGTTACAAATTCCTTAACTAATATTATAAAAAGTGCCGTGGTAATAAATTTTAGAAAATCTTTATTATCATGGCACTTTTACTTATGTTTTTCTTTAAAATATGGTATAATTTATTACAAGAATAAAGGGTATTACCACGGATAAATACTAAATATTCAGAATAAAATGAATAGGAGGGTATCATTATGACACAGATTATTATTTCTATAGGAAGAGAGTTCGGAAGCGGTGGACACCTTGTAGCACAAAAGGTTGCGGAACATTATAATATTCCGCTGTATAGCAAGGAACTTTTGTATGAAATTGCAAAAAAAGAAGGTTACAGTGAAAAGGTAATAGAAAGATATGATGAGAAACCTATTAATATTGGATTTATGCCTTTGCCTATTGCCGGAGGAACAGTTCCCCTTGAACAGGAGATAGCTTTAAAGCAGTTTGAGTTTTTGAAGGAAAAAGCCGATAATAATGAGTCATTCGTTGTGCTTGGAAGATGTGCAGATGAAATATTGGCATATAATCCTAATTTAATAAGGGTTTTCATAACAGGAGATAAGGAAAGCAAGGTTGCCCGTGTTATGGAAAGGGAAGGCTTAGAAAGAAAACAGGCTGAAACAAAAATGCGAAAGGTTGATAAGATGCGAAAAACATATCACAATTTCTACTGCGAAAATAAGTGGGGTGATTCAAGAGGATATGATTTGTGCATAAACACAGCGAAGATAGATATTGATTCAGCGAAAAATATAATTGTAGAATATGAAAAATCATTACATAAGTAGTGAAAAACGTTTTTGGTAAAAGAGAGTCCACGGTATGGTGAACTCTTTTTTTACGGATATTTTGGAAAATATCACGATAAAAGTATGTAAAATGGGGGAATAAAAGGGGTTTTGAACATAGATATTATTTATGTCGTATATAAAAACACTTTCATTTTCAAAAATGTAGTTATAAAAATGGAAATATGTTAGAATTGTAAGCAGACAAAGGGCTTTTGGAAAGAATTTTGAACAAATTGCCTGAACTATAAAAATATGGAGGAATGTAATGAAAATTACAAAAAGAATTTTGTCTGTCGTATTAAGTGCGGCAATGACATTTAGCGTGATAGCAGTGCAGCCTAAACCGACAGTTATGGCGCAGAAGAATGAGTGGATAACAACTTCATTTAACTATGAATTACCTGTTGCAGTAAAAGGTATTTACTTTGGGACAAGAACAGAAAAGTTTGATATTTTGCCAATGCAGATTACAGGGGATAACATAAGTGTTGACTATTCCCAGGTAAAAGCATCATATGAATTTATTGGAAAAGATATTACACCAATCATCAGACTGAAATGTAATGGTGAAATACTTAATCCTATGGTTGATTATACTGTAGAATACAAAAATAATTTCTATCCGGGAAAAGCTGGCATAATTATCAAGGGAATTGATAATTATTCAGGCGAAATAGTAAAAGAATTTGAAATTGTTAAGAAAGAAATTAAAAATGTAACAATAAGAACGGAATTTAACAGTAACAAAGAGCTGGTTATAACGGTAAATAATGGAAGTTGGGATATGACTAAGGGTGTTGATTATGATTACACGGTAACAACTGACGACAGGGGAAATATAACAATAACATTTACCGGACTTGGAAAGAATTATACAGGAACAACAGTTAAGGTCATTCCTGCTGATGAAAATCCTAATACGCCGACAATAGTTGCTGTCACGGAATCTATGAGAATTGGCAAAACAATTATAAAAATAGCTAAAAATCTTAAAGGCAAAAAGGTCAAACTCAGTTGGAAAAAAATATCGAAAGTTAATGGATATAATGTAAGGTATGCGTTAAGTAAGAAAAAACTTAGGAAAGCAAAAATTAAAACTGTTAAGAAAAATACTCCAAAATACATAATTAAGAAACTTAAAAAGAAGAAATATTATGTTCAGGTACGTGGTTATAGCATAGTAGACGGACGTAAATGTTATGGAGAGTGGAGTAAGGTTAAAAAGGTTACAGTAAAAAAATAGAAATGAAGGTATATAGGAGGTAACAAATGGGAGAACTGACATTTAGAGGCATTAAGGTTGAAGAAATTGATCTTACAAACAAATTGGAGGGGGAGGTGAAGCTTGACATTGCTCAGCGTGCATCATTTAACGTGAAGTATACAAATGACAATCTTCATTGTGCGGCAACTCTCACAATTGATATGATGGATAACAATTTACCAATGGATTTTAATTTTAAATTTAGTGCCACGGCATTTTTAGATTGCGAAGAAAATATGGATAAGAAGGAAATACATAAGAAAGCTTATGATGAAATATATCCACATGTAAGAGCGTTGATATCAATAATTTTGGTGAATGCGGGACTTCCCCCTATTGCAATTCCCAAGGTGAAAATTGATGATAGTAACATAAAATTATCAGGGGAAAAGGATGAAGAAGGCGGAAAATTTTATAGTTAAAGATGAATAAAAATATTTTTATTGAAATCTTAAAAAATTAAAAAAACAGTAAAGCATGCAAAAAATATAAAAATGTACAAAGTAAACAAAATTCACTGATAGATTCTTAAAAAAACTAAAATAATTATGCAAAATTAACAAAAAATGCTAAATTTTATGTAGTATTGCAAAAAACATTTTTAAATTTTAAACTATAAGTGTATTAGATTTTTAGGTAACATAATAATCTAAACCCTTTCAATTTTTGGCGTTTCAGTAAAACTGAGGCGCCATTCCTATTTTTTTGGAAAAAAAAGCAGTTTTTTTATCTATGGCTTTAGGGTAGGAAATACATTGTAAAAACGTTAAAAATAAATTTGATTATTTACGACATTTTTATTGACTATAAATAGTATAAAGTGGTATGATATAGAGAAATTGGGTTAAATTTGTAAGAAATAATTTTTATGTATATATGTGAGGTTTTTTATTATGAAAAAATTGATTTTGGTAACATCTCCACCGGCATGTGGAAAAACATTTGTCACAAGAAAATTAGCAAAGGCAATGCCTAATTGTGTATATCTTGATAAGGACACATTAATAACATTATCAAAGCAAATTTTTGTAGTAGCTAATCAGGAATATAACAGAAGTTCAGATTTCTTTGAAGCAGAAATTAGAAATCCTGAATATGATTGTATAATGGACTTGGCAATGGAAGCTTTAGAGTATAATGATACTGTTTTTATTAATGCACCATTTACAAGAGAAGTTAGAACTCCGGGCTATATGGAAAATTTGAGACAGGATCTTTTGCAGAAAAAAGGTGCTGAATTAGTTGTAGTATGGATTCAGTGCGATAAGGAAGTATGCAAACAGAGAATGATTCATCGTAACTCAGACAGAGATACATGGAAAATTGAACATTGGGATGAATATATCAGCAAACAGAACTTTACAGTTCCGGATGGAATAAAGAATATATTCCTTTTTGATAATTCAACAGATGAATCATTTAAGACATCAATTGAAAAAGCTGTAGATTATTTTAATAACTTAAAGTAATCGTTAATGAAAAATAAGAAGTACTTTCTTGTGTGTGGACAAAAGAAAAAACTTCTTATTTTTTGCATAAGAGAAAATTTTTTTAGAAGTTATAACATAGAAGGAGAAATACAATGTCAAAAGTAAGAACCAGATTTGCCCCTAGTCCAACAGGAAGAATGCATGTTGGAAATTTAAGAACGGCTTTATATGAATTTCTCATTGCAAAGCATGCAGGTGGAGATTTTATATTGAGAATAGAGGACACTGATAGAGAACGTTATGTAGAAGGTGCGGTAGATATCATTTACAGAACTCTTGAGCAGACAGGACTTATTCACGATGAAGGTCCGGATAAGGATAAAGGTTTTGGACCTTATATCCAGAGTGAACGTCAGGCATCAGGATTATATTTAAAGTATGCAAAACAGTTAATTGAAACAGGTAATGCATATTACTGTTTCTGTGATAAGGAGCGTCTCGCGTCTTTAAAGACTGAAGTTGGCGAAGACGGAAAAGAAATAACAATATATGACAAACACTGTCTTCATTTGTCAAAAGAGGAAATACAGGCAAATTTAGATGCAGGAAAGCCATATGTAATCCGTATAAATATGCCAACAGAAGGAACGACAACTTTTGTTGATGAATTATATGGTGAAATAACAGTAGAAAACAAAGAACTTGATGACATGATTCTTATTAAGTCGGACGGATATCCAACATATAACTTTGCAAATGTTATTGACGACCATTTACAGCAGATTACACATGTTGTAAGAGGTAATGAGTATATTTCTTCATCACCAAAGTATCAGAGACTTTATGAAGCATTTGGATGGGAGTCACCAAAATATGTTCATCTTCCCCTTATAACAGATGAGAATCACAAGAAGTTAAGCAAACGTTCAGGACATTCATCATACGAAGATTTAGTTGAGCAGGGATTTTTGCCGGAGGCAATCGTAAACTATATTGCATTGCTTGGATGGAGTCCTGAGGATAATCAGGAAATCTTCTCATTAGATGAATTGATTGAAAAATTTGATTACCATAAAGTAAACAAGAGTCCATCTGTATTTGACATTAATAAATTAAAATGGATGAATGGTGAGTATATTAAAGCAATGGATAACGAGAAGTTTTATGAAATTGCAGAGCCATATGTAAAAGAAGTAATCAAAAAAGATTTAGACCTTCACAAAATAATGGATATGGTAAAAACACGTATTGAAACTTTCCCTGAAATCGGTGAAAAAATAGACTTCTTTGAAGAACTTCCTGAGTATAGCACTGAAATGTATACTCACAAAAAGATGAAAACAAATTCAGAAAATTCATTAGAAGTACTTAATGAATTATTGCCAATATTAGAAGCTACAGATGATTATTCGGTTGATAATCTCCATGACGTAGTATTTAAATATATTGGAGAAAAGGGCTGCAAGAATGGTCAGGCATTATGGCCACTTAGAACAGCAGTGTCAGGTAAACAGATGACACCTGCCGGCGCATTTGAAATTATGGAAGTACTTGGAAAAGACGAATCAATTTCAAGAATCAAAAAAGGTATTGAAATGTTAAGCGAATAATATAGGTCGAAAAATAAATATCCCTATAGTAATTAGTAAAACCTGCATTGGAAGTATCCGATGCAGGTTTTGTGCTTTTTCAGGCTCTTGGTCAAGCAAGGGGTAATCCCTTTTTTGTGGGAATACATGTAGTAGCTTGTGAAAAAAGCAATTTTGACGGTATTTCTTATCATGTTTGCGCCTTAGCTGGTCGGAGTACGTGTAGTGGTTTGCAAAAAATATATTCTTGGGGGTACTTTTGCGTCTTGTCAAACCCTAGTGGCTTGGAGTACGTGTAGTGGTTTGCAAAAGATGTATTCTTGAGTGTACTTTTGTGTCTTATCAAACTCTAGTGGCTTGGAGTACGTGTAGAGGGGGTAGAAAGATGTGTTTTTGGGGGTACTTTTGCGCCTAATCAAACTTTCGTTAGTCGGAGTACGTGTATTAGTTTGGAAAAATGAAAAGGTTGGTGTAATTCAAAACCAAATCAAGTCATACACACCAAAAAGTACGTGTAATAGTTTGTAAAAATTGATTTTTTGAAGGTATCTTCAAAAATTACCAAGCAACTTGCTTTTAAAATATTAAAACAAAAATGTTAAACAATAGGTTTGCAAATATAAACACTATGTGATAATATAAAACAAATAAACTTCAAGGGGGGATATATGGAATTTAATGAGGCACAGATGAGGGCAGTGAACCACAAAGAAGGACCTGCCATGGTTCTTGCGGGACCGGGTTCGGGAAAAACCACTGTTATAACTCACAGAGTGAAAAAATTAATTGAAGGTGGAGTTTCACCTGAAAAAATAATGGTGGTGACTTTTACAAAAGCGGCAGCAGTACATATGCAGAAAAAATTCTTTAGCATTATGAGTGGTGAGAATTGGATAAAAGGCAGTTATCCGGTGACATTTGGCACGTTTCATAGCATTTACTTTAGAATATTGAAGCTGTCCGGCAGATATAAGAGTGAGAACATATTATCAACAAAGATGCAAAATGACATTATCAGGGAAATTGTGATAAGGAAAAAAATAGAAGTTCCGTCAATGTATGACTTTATGCAAAATATTATAGGAGAAATCGGAAATATAAAGGGAAACATGATTCCACCGGAAGAATACAATCCGCTTTGTTGTGAAAGGGAAAAATTCAAAATTGTGTATGAAGAATATGAAAAAGAACTAGCTGCGGGAAACAAAATTGATTTTGATGATATTTTACTTAAGTGTTATGAAATGTTAAAGAATGATAGAGAATTGTGTGAAAAATGGCAGGAAATATTTGAATATATTTTAATAGATGAATTTCAGGATATTAACAGGGTACAGTATGAAATAATAAAACTTTTGGCAGAACCTCAAGATAATATATTTATTGTTGGAGATGATGATCAGTCAATATATGGTTTCAGAGGGGCATGCCCCGAAATAATGTTAGACTTTGAGAAGGATTATGTAGAGGTAGAAAGAATACTATTAAATGTAAACTATCGCTCAAAAAAGGAAATTGTAAAACTATCCGAAAATCTCATTAAAAACAATATAAAGAGATTTGATAAAAATATTGTATCGGCAAATGGAGAAGGATTAAAACCTGATGTGAGAAAATTCGAAACGCAATATGATGAGTTAATGTATGTTTGTGAATTTATAAAGAAAAATATAGAAAAGGGCATACCACCTAATGAAATAGCTATATTAGTAAGAAACAACAGTCAGATTCCTGTAATAAAAAATATACTTAAAGAAAATTCTGTCAGCATTTCAGGTGGAAAAACAGAGAATGGAATATATGAAAATGGAGTGGGGAAGGACATAATAAGCTACATCAAAGCTGCAATGACCTATAAAAACGTGGAACTGGGAAACAATGCGGATTTGATATATATTTTGAACAAACCGGCAAGATTGGTCAGTAGGCAGATAATAAGTAAAGAAAATATGAACTTTACCCAGTTGAAAAAAATATATGAGCATAATGCAGAATCCCTTGAATGTATTAGGAAGTTGGAATTTGACTTAAATATGATTTCAAAATTAAATCCCGGTGCCGCATTTCTTTACATTAAAAATGGGGTAGGATATGAAAAATATCTGGAGGATTATGCGAGAGAAAAGAAAATAAAATCAGGAGAGTTAAAGAAACAGCTTGAAACAATAAGAAGAGACAGTGGTAAATATGAAACATTAAAAGAATGGGTTGAAGATGCAGAGATAAAAGACACGGAGCAAAAAACAAAAAAAGAAAATGATGTTAATATTATGACTATGCATAGTGCAAAGGGATTAGAGTTTGAAATAGTTATTATAGTGGATGTAATTCAGGGCATTATACCAACATCAAAAGCAGTAAGGGAGAGAGAGTTTGAGGAAGAAAGAAGACTTTTTTATGTCGCCGTAACCAGGGCGAAGAGCACACTTGGAATATATACCATAGAAAAAAGCCTTGGATGTGAGGTAGAGGCATCAATGTTCATAAATGAATCAATAGAGTGATAATTGTTAATATTTAATGAATTATTTTCAAATTTATTGCATTTATGTGGCAAGTTTGATAAAGTATAGGAATTAGAGAAGGTGCATAAGCACAGAAAGAGGTTTATATGGGAAATAATCAATTTGAGGAAGATGAAGACTTATTTGTAACACTTACATTAGAAGATGATAGCGAAGTTGAATGTCTCGTTGTAAGTATATTTGAAGCAGAAGGAAAAGATTATATAGCTTTACTTCCAACAGAAGGACCTGAAAATGAGGAAGGAGAAGTTTATATTTACAGATATTTCGAAGATGAAAATGGAGAGCCGGGACTTGATAATATTGAAACAGAAGCAGAATTTTATTTGGCTTCACAGGCTTTTGATGAATTAGTTGAGTCAGGCGAGTATGATGAAATAATAGACGAAGAAGATAATTTACATTAGAGGTTATAAAGATGCCATACGATGAAGAAACTAAGAGACTTATAGAAGACAGAAAGAAAAAATCTGAAGAAAAAAAAGAAAAGCAGATGAAGAAGAGGAAAGCGGCTGTTGCAGGATCAGGGGTTATTGTAGCACTCCTTGTAGTTGTGATAGTGATTGTAGCATCATGTTCGGCGAAGAAAGACGCCACACCTGATACTTCCGTTAAAAAGGAAACTACAATAATTGGGGGAGTAACGGAAACCAGTACAGAAGTAGTAACAACTAAGGTAACAGCCAAGGCAGACTCGCAGACAGGTGCAGGTGAAACAACACAGGCTGAATCAACAACTGCGGTGGAAACAACAACTGTAGCTACAGAAACTGTAAAGGCCGGAACTAAAAGATATACAACGGATATGCTTAATTTAAGAAAAGAAGCTAATAAGGATTCAGAAGTAGTTGTTCAGATTGATCCGGGCGAACAGGTTGAGGTTATTGCCGTAGTAGGAGAGTGGACAAATATCAAATATAACGGAAATACCGGATACGTTTTGTCAGAGTATTTAAGTAACAAAAATAAATTTGATTAAAGAAAAATAAGAGAATGATTATTAGTTGGCGGCAGTTTAAGCTGTTTGACAATATAATCATTTTCTTTTTGTATGTAGGAAAAAATAAATGAATTATAAAGAAGCAAGAGATTATTTAGATAAAGTAGGTATATATGGAAGTGTGCTGGGATTGGACGGCATAAAGAGGTTATTAAAAAGAATAGGAAATCCTGAAAAAGAATTAAGAGTGGTACACATTGCAGGGACAAACGGAAAAGGTTCAACAGGTGCGTTTATACAGAATATTCTTATGAAATCAGGATATAAAGTAGGAAGGTACAGTTCTCCGGCAGTATTTGAATACAGGGAAATTATAAAAATTAATGATGATTTTATTGAGGAAAGTGCAGTTGCTGAAATAATTACCCTAATAAAAGAAAAATGTGATGAACTGACAAATGAAGGCTTTTCGCATCCCACACCATTTGAAATAGAAACAGCAATGTCATTTGAATATTTTAGAAGAAATAATTGCGATATTGTTTTAGTTGAATGTGGAATGGGGGGGGCAACAGATGCAACTAATGTTTTTGACAGGGTTTTATGTAGTGTAATTACCCCTATCAGTTTGGATCATACAGGCTTTCTGGGAGAAACTTTATCAGAAATAGCAGAAGTAAAGTCGGGAATAATAAAGAAAAAATGTAATGTTGTAACGGCAATACAGCCAAAAGAATGCCTAAAAGTTATAGAAAAAAATGCCGGGGAAAAAGAAGCAAATCTTACAGTTTGCAGTGTGGCAGAATCAGTAAAGGCAGAAGGGTTAAAGACAAGAGTTCGATATATAAGCGGTACAAAAAGCTATGACTTTACTCTTAATATGATGGGAACTTATCAGGTGATAAATGCCATAACGGCTATAGAAGTCTGTCATGTATTGGAAAGTCAGGGATTTGAAGTAGAAGAAAATATTGAAAAAGGACTTTTGAAAACAGTCTGGCCGGGAAGAATGGAGGTCATTGATAATAACCCGCTATTTATAATTGATGGAGCCCACAATCCCGGTGCAATTGAAGAATTAAAGAAGACTTTGGATTTTTATTTTACAAATGAAAGAATAACCTTTATAATGGGGGTATTGGCCGATAAGGATTTTGAAAAAGAAATCAGAATGATAGCTGACAGGGCAACAAAGATAATTACAGTTACCCCTAATAACAAAAGAGCATTGGATGGCGAAAAACTTTCCATTGCAATAAAACCATACAATGGAAATGTAAGTTATGCTAAATCCATTGAAGATGGCGCAAAACAAGCTATAAATACAGTAGAAGAAGGCAAATCTGATATGATATTGGCATTTGGCTCGTTATCTTATCTGGCTGAAATAAAACAAACAGTTAAAGCCGAAAGGAGAGATTGACTGATGTTTGATAAAGAAAAGATTGAACAAGGTATAAGATTATTATTAGAAGGCATCGGTGAAGATGTAAACAGGGAAGGCTTGAAGGATACTCCTGACAGAGTAGCCCGCATGTATGAAGAATTGTGTGCAGGAATGGAACAGGATCCTAAAACACATTTATCAAAAACTTTTGCATGTGACAATGAAAATGTAGTTATAGAAAAGGATATTACATTTTATTCAACCTGTGAACATCATCTGATGCCTTTTTATGGGAAAGCACATATTGCATACATTCCAAATGGAAGAGTTGTTGGAATAAGCAAGCTTGCAAGAACTGTAGAGGTTTTTGCAAGAAGACTGCAAATACAGGAGCAGATGACTAATCAGATTGCAGAAGCCATAGAGACTCATTTGGATGCAAAGGGAGTTTTTGTTATGGTTGAAGCAGAGCACATGTGCATGTCTGCCAGAGGCATAAAGAAGCCGGGAAGTAAAACAATTACTTTTTCAGCAAAAGGACGTTTTGAAAAAGATGCAGGACTTAGAAATGAAGTAATGACATTAATCAACAAAAAATAAGCAGGATGCATTCAGGCAGATAGGGAGAAAGATAATGAAAATAGGAAAATATAATTTTGATTTAGAAAATGATCCCATTATTATGGGAATACTTAATGTAACACCGGATTCTTTTTCAGATGGAGGTAAGTGGGATAACATAGATGCTGCATTAAAGCATACAGAGGATATGATTAGAGACGGAGCAAAAATAATAGACGTTGGTGGTGAGTCCACAAGACCGGGCTATACTTTAATAAGCGATGAAGAAGAAATAAGCAGAGTAGTGCCTGTTATCGAAAAAATAAAAGAGAATTTTGATGTTCCGATATCTCTTGACACTTACAAAAATAATGTGGCAAGGGCAGGTGTTGAGGCAGGTGCAGACATGATAAATGACGTTTGGGGCCTGAAATGGAAAGACAGAGATATGGCAGACCTTGTGGCAAAATCAAAAGCGGCAGTTTGCATTATGCATAATAAAGACAATATCAGTTACAGCAATTATGTGGAAGATGTATTAGCAGAATTAAAAGAGTCTATTGATATTGCTCATAAAGCAGGGGTTAATGATAGTCAGATAGTGGTTGATCCGGGAGTTGGATTTGGAAAAGACTATGAGCAGAATCTGCTTATTATAAAGTATGTAGACAGATTAAAGGAACTGAGTTATCCGGTACTTCTTGGAACATCGAGAAAGTCAGTAATAGGTTTGACGTTAGATGTAGATAAAGACAACCGTATGGCAGGTACAGTGGCGACTACAGTTATGGGGTACGAAAGAGGCTGTAGCATTTTTAGAGTACATGATGTAAAAGAAAATTATGAGGCCTTAATGATGGCAAAGGCAATTTTGAATGCCTAAAGATATTTTATTGGGAGAAATATATGGACTGTATTAAAATAAGACAGCTTGAAGTATTTGCATACCATGGATGCATGGAAGAAGAAAAAATAAACGGTCAGAAATTTTATATTGATATGGATTTATGTACTGATATGAGAAAATCCGGAGTCAGTGATGAATTGGAGGAAACCGTAAACTATGCAGAAGTATGCAGTTTCGTAGATAAATATTTAAAGGAAAACAGATTTAACCTTATTGAGGCAGCAGCGGAGCATACTGTCAGGGAACTGCTGAAGAGATTTCCAAAAATTAAAGGGGCTGACATAACTATTAATAAGCCAAGTGCACCAATCGGACTCCCCTTTGGAAATGTTGCCGTAAAGGTAAGCAGACGTTGGAATAAAGTGATTTTGTCGATAGGCTCTAATATGGGAGATAAAGAAGCATATTTAAATGGAGCAATTGACGGGATTTATGATAATGATAACTGCAGGATAAATACAATATCAAAATTTATTGAGACAGAACCATATGGACCGGTAGAACAGGACAACTTCCTTAACGGATGTCTGGAAATAGAAACCCTATATTCTCCGGAAGAACTGTTAGAAGTAATTCATGATATTGAACTGCAGGCTAACAGAACAAGGGAAATACATTGGGGACCAAGAACCCTTGATATTGATATTATTTTCTACGAAAATCAGATTATAGATTTACCGGATTTGAAAATTCCTCATGTAGAAATGCATAAGAGACTGTTTGTTTTAGAACCATTGAAAACAATTGCACCATATTGGGTTCATCCTATTTACAAAAAAACAGTTGAGCAGTTGCTTGAAGAAATAAAACCGGAGAGCAAGTGCAATGGTTGCAGTGGATGTTGTGCAATTAAAAAAGACTAAAACAAATACAAAAATACATTAATGGTAAGGAAGAAAGATGAGAAGTTTACAGGATAGCAGAAACGAGATTGATAAAATAGACGAGGAAATGATAAAACTATTCGAAAGACGAATGGAAGTGTGCAAGGATGTTGCAGAATACAAGTTAAAAACGGGAAAGCCGGTTCTTGACAGAAAGAGAGAACTGGAGAAATTAGAAGCATTAAAAGGTAAGGCATCGGATGATTTCTATGCTCATGGCGTTGAAGAATTGTTTGAACAGATTATGTCTATGAGTAGAAAAATGCAATACAAGCTCTTAACTGAAGAAGGAGTAAATAACGACATAGGTTTCGATATTGTTGACAGTCTTGATTGTGAAGGGGCAAGAGTTGTATATCAAGGATTGCCGGGAGCATATGGACAGCAGGCTGCAACAGAATACTTCGGAGAAAAGGCAGAATACATTAATGTAACAACATTTAGGGAAGCAATGAGATATGTCAGAGATGGAAAGGTTGATTATGCAGTACTTCCAATGGAAAATTCATCAGCAGGAATAGTAACGGATGTATACGATTTACTGGTTGAGTTTTCAAACTATATTGTAGACACATTTGATATAAAAATAGAACATTGTCTGTGTGGACTTCCGGGAACGAAAATAGAAGATATAACAGAGGTTTATTCCCATCCACAGGCATTTATGCAGAGTAACAAATTCATAGAAGAACATGGATGGAATAAGGTAAGTCTGGCTAATACAGCCATAAGTGCAAGGTGCATATCAGAGCAGACAGATAAAAGAAGAGCATGCATTGCAAGTGAAAATGCTGCCAAAATATATGGCTTGGACGTACTTTATAGAGGAACAAACTTTAACAGTACAAACACTACAAAATTCATAATAGTCAGCCGTGAGAAAATTACAAGAAGAAATGCAGGACTTATCTGTATAAGTTTTGAAATGCCACATGCAAGTGGTACCTTGTACCAGATGTTGTCCCATATCATTTACAATGACCTTAACATGACAAGAATTGAATCACGTCCTGTTCCGGAAAAGAAATGGGAATACCGCTTCTACGTAGAATTCGAAGGCAAATCAAATCAGGCTGGCGTAATTAATGCCCTTAGTGGCATTAACGCAGAAAGCCTGAATATGAAAATTCTTGGAAATTATTAATTAAAATTTTAGAATGTAAACTATATAGAAAATATAAAGAGATACAAAAAGAACACAGATTTTTTTCAAAACATGTCGTATTTCTATCTTTGCTGCGTCGCCTATTAGCAATTACTCACGCAAACTCGCCCGTTTCACGGGCTTAAACAGTGCTTCGCAATTGCAGCTATGCTCGCAAAGATAACGAAATACTTCCAATCGTTTTGAAAAATTCCTGTGTTCTTTTTGTTTATATTTTCTATATAGTTTACATTTTAAAATATTATTACATAATTTCCAAGAATTTTCATGCTCAGACTTTCTGCGTTAGTCAACTTCTATGCCGACTTTGATTTCTAAGAACTTGAGAATGTCTTCGAATACTTCGGTGCGGTTCTTTTCATTGAAAAGTTCATGACGCATGTCGGGATATAAGTTGTAGTAGGTGTTGGGATAACCACAGTGTTTAAAGTGGGTAACTGCCTTTTTGAAGGCTTTGTCACTTATGCGACATGGATCATCGCCTCCCGATATAAACATAACAGGAAGGGATGAATTTTTGCTGGTCCATCCGGTTTTGGAATAAACCTGTTGCATAAGATTCATTAAAGCGTAGTAGCCGTTTAGTGTGAAAGGAACACCACAAAGAGGATCCCTGTTATACTGTTCCACAACATTTCTATCTGTTGAAAGCCATGCATTTACAATGCCTTCTTTTTCAAAAGGTTTCTCAAAAGGACCATTTACTAAATGCTCAATAAAGGGGCTTCTATAGCGCCAGCCTCTGAAAAGAGCTATAAATCTAATTAGAATTTTTCCAAATTTAGAACCCGGATTATAAGAAGGTGAACCACTTATTACGGCAGCGTTTACTTCCCTTGCGTGTTTCTTCAAGTAAGCTCTGACAATCAATGAACCCATACTGTGTCCGATTATGATAAGTGGAAGACCGGGATACTCACGTTTTAAAAACATAGTAAATTCATGAACATCATCAATTAGGCCCTGATATCCGTCTTCAAAGTAACCAAGGTCATCGGTAGTCAAAATATTTTCTCCGTGTCCCTGCATATCGGCAATGGCACAAATAAATCCTTTTTGATTAAAATAATTCATGGTTTCTTCATAGCGCTGTCTTTTTTCACACATGCCATGAACAAATTGGATTATACCTATAGGATTCACACCTTCCGGTGGATATGTGATTGTACTCGGTCTCATAAAAACACCTCACTTAAATAAATTCTATCTGATATTAATCGTCTATATCCATTCCTTCAGTAGTATATACAGTTCTCTTTCTTGCCATTTCATCATTTTCAAGGTATTCATCGTAAGTTGTAATTTTATCAATCAGTTTTCCGTTAACAATTTCCATAATTCTGTTGGCAGTAGTCTGAACTACCTGATGGTCTCTTGAGGAGAAGAGCAGTACACCAGGGAACTTAATAAGACCGTTGTTGAGAGCTGTGATGCTTTCCATGTCAAGGTGGTCGGTAGGTTCGTCTATAACTAAAACGTTTGCCCCGCTAATCATAAGCTTTGAAAGCATTACACGTACCTTTTCTCCACCGGAAAGGACGCGTACTTTCTTTACACCGTCATCACCGGCAAATAACATACGTCCAAGGAATCCACGAACATAAGTTGCATCCTTATTTTCAGAATACTGTGTAAGCCAGTCAACAATAACGTCATCGCAATCAAAGTCCTTAGTGTTATCTTTAGGGAAGTAAGACTGTGTAGTTGTAATTCCCCATTTATAACTTCCTTCATCCGGTTCCATTTCACCCATAAGAATTTGGAATAAAGTAGTTTTTGCAAGACCGTTTGAACCAACGAAAGCAACCTTGTCTTCACGACCTAAAATAAATGAAATATCATCTAAAACCTTTACGCCGTCAATTGTTTTTGAAAGATGTTCAACTGTTAATACTTCGTTTCCGATTTCACGGTCAGGTCTAAAGTCAATGTAAGGATACTTTCTGCTTGACGGTCTGATGTCGTCAAGTTCTATTTTTTCAAGGGCACGCTTTCTTGAAGTTGCCTGTTTGGATTTAGAAGCGTTAGCACTAAATCTCTGAATAAATTCCTGTAATTCCTTGATTTTTTCTTCTTTCTTTCTGTTAGCTTCCTTCATCTGCTTAACAATTAACTGGCTTGATTCATACCAGAAGTCGTAGTTTCCGGCATAAAGCTGAATCTTTGCATAATCAATATCTGCAATCTGTGTACAAACCTTGTTAAGGAAGTATCTGTCATGGGATACAACGATAACTGTGTTTTCAAAGTTAATAAGGAATTCTTCAAGCCATGCAATGGCATCTAAGTCAAGGTGGTTTGTAGGTTCGTCAAGAAGAAGAATGTCAGGATTACCAAATAATGCCTGAGCCAACAAAACCTTAACCTTAAGAGCTCCATTTAAATCTCTCATAAGACTGTAATGGTGCTCAGTGTCAACACCTAAACCGTTAAGCAGGGTAGCAGCATCAGACTCAGCATTCCATCCGTCCATTTCAGCAAATTCACCTTCTAATTCAGATGCGCGGATACCATCCTCGTCTGTGAAATCTTCTTTCATATATATTGCATCTTTTTCCTTCATTATTTCATACAGTCTCTGATTTCCCATGATTACCGTATCAATAACAGTAAACTCATCATACTGGAAATGATCCTGCTTTAAGAAGGAAAGACGTTCACCGGGAGTAATAATAACTTCACCACTTGTTGGCTCAATTTCGCCTGTTAAAATTTTAAGAAATGTAGATTTTCCTGCACCGTTTGCACCGATAAGACCATAGCAGTGTCCGGGAACAAATTTTATGTTTACATCCTCGAATAAGGCTTTCTTGCCAAAACGCAATGATATGTTACTTGTACTAATCATAAATATTCTCCTTTATACTATTTTTCCTTGTTTTTTCAATAATAAACGCAAATCAAAGTATAACAGTTTTTATAAATTAAAGCAATGTTTAAAGGGTTTTCAATTGACAAATAAACCTTAGTATTTATATAATTAAATAATTGAGCAAATATATACTTATGAGGAGCGGTTATGAAACAGAAGAATACATTGTTATTAGCCTCAGTGGGGCTTGTTGTGGCTGGTGTTGCATTGATTATAGCCATTATAGGGGTAATAAACAGCGATGCACAGAAAGTAAAACAGGAAGAAACAGTATT
>URKY01000018.1 GCA_900548465.1 uncultured Eubacterium sp. | reverse complement strand
AGAGCAGAGGACTGAAAATCCTCGTGTCTCTGGTTCGATTCCGGAACTGGGCATTTTTTATTGTTTAAATTCGGTCTTAAAACAAGTAGCATATACATTTAAGTATTTGTTATGCGATGTTTTATGGCCGATTATTATTATCGTAATATACTATCATTTATGTTATAATCATTTTTATGAAAAAAGAGAATTTATATGATAAATTAATTGAATACAGAGACAGCGGTATTTACCCATTTCATATGCCGGGGCATAAGAGAAAAGATAGATTATTTCATGGTATGAATATTGATCCATATGAGATTGATATTACAGAAATAGATGGATTTGATAATCTGCATAATGCCGAATATTTGATTAAAGATGCAATGAATGAGGTAAGTGATTTTTTTGGAACAAAGAAAAGCTGGTATTTGGTTAATGGAAGTACCAGTGGTATTTTGTGTGCTATTTTTGCATCTTTAAATGTAGGAGATACTGCTTTAATAGCAAGAAATTGCCATAAATCTGTATATAACGCGGCTGAAATAAGAGGATTAAAAACCAAATATCTGTATCCTGATTATATTGAAGAATATGATATGTTTGGTGGATATGATCCTAATAAAATAAAAAAAATATTGAAAGAAAATCCTGAAATTAAGGCAGTGTTATTAACATCACCAACATATGAAGGGGTAGTTTCTAACATAAAAGAGATAGCTAATATTGTTCATGATAATAACTGTGTGTTAATAGTAGATGAAGCTCATGGAGTGCATCTTGGATTTAATGATAAATTGCCGATGGCAGCCTATCAGTGTGGTGCCGATATTGTGATTGAAAGTGCACATAAAACATTAAGTGCAATGACGCAGACAGCCTTTTTGCATGTAATGGGGGATAGAGTCGACATTAATAGAATTGAAAAATATTTGGCGGTTTTTCAGACGAGTAGTCCGTCCTATGTTTTGATGGCAAGTCTTTATAATTGTGTGGCAAATCTGAAAAAAAATGGTGTGGTGAAACAGAACAGGCAGCTTGAATGTATAGATAAATTTCTTCAAAAAACAAAGAGGCTAAGAAACTTACAGATTTTTACGGAAGATAATATAGGAAAGAATTCGATTTTTGCTTATGATAAAACAAAAATTATAATTGGCATTAAAACAAATATAATTGATGGTAATATTCTAATGAATATTTTGAGGGAAAAGTATTGTTTTGAAATGGAAATGGCATCTTTAAAATATGTGGTGGCAATTACTTCAATGGAAGATGACGAAAAAGTTATAATGAAATTAGCAGATGCTCTAATTGAAATTGATAAGGAATTAGAGTTGATTTATGGAAACGAAAAACAGCTGAAAAAAATTCCTAAAGACATTTTCATTAAGGAAAGGGAACAAAAACTTCTGTTGGCAGAGGCCGAAAAAACAGAGGGAGAGTATATAAAGTTTGATGAGTCAGAAGGTAAAGTGTCCCTTGAATATATATATTTATATCCTCCGGGAAGCCCTATAATAACACCGGGAGAGGTAATAACTGCAGAAATTATTAAGGCTGTAGAGTATTATAAAGAAAGAAAATTAAATGTGATAGGGGCAAAAGAAAATATAATAAAGGTGGTAAAGTGAAGTTTACATAAAAACAGGTGGTAATATGTCAAAGATATTTTTTGTTTTGGGAAAGAGTTGTAGTGGAAAAGATACTATATTTCGCTATTTAAAAGAAAAAAAAGAATTAAATCTTAAAACAGTGGTAGGTTATACAACAAGACCTATGAGAGTCGGGGAAGAAAACGGAAAAGAATATTTCTTTGTTGGCAGAGATGAACTTGAAAAATTAAAGTGGGAAGGAAAGATAATTGAATGTAGGGATTACGATACGGTTTATGGTATTTGGAGTTATTTTACTGTCGATGATGGTCAGATTAATCTTGGCAAGGATAACTATTTATATATAGGAACATTGCAGTCCTATATGGAAATGACTAAATATTACGGAGATGATGTTGTAGTTCCTTTATATATTGAAGTTGAAACAGGGGAAAGACTTTCCAGAGCTGTTAAGAGGGAAAGAGAGCAAAGTAATCCAAAATACACGGAGTTATGCAGAAGATTTATTGCAGACGAAGAGGATTTTAAAGAGGAAAATATTAGAAAAGCTGGAATTAATAAACGCTATATTAACAGTGATTTAGACAAATGTATAGGTGAGATTGTGGAAACAATCAGAAAAATATGATATTATGAAAAATGTGCGATTAGCATTTTATATTAGTTGAATTACAGTTGTTATTTAATTACGGAAGTATAGAAAGGTTTTTATGGAGTCAGGGAGAATTCTTGGACAAAATCATATAATAAAACATTTTGAAAATGCCATAAAGATGGGAAAAATTTCTCATGCATATATTATTAACGGAGAAGATGGCACTGGAAAAATGAAGCTGGCTGTGGAATTTGCTAAAGCCCTTCAGTGCGAGAAGAATAACCCTGAATTGTATAAAGAAAAAAATCTGCAATTTGATTTTGCGGAAGGTGATGCAGGGGAGGAAATTACAGGAAGAGCATGTGGACAGTGTAAATCCTGTCATCAGACGGATACAGGAAATCAACCGGATATTAAATATGTAACATACGAAAAATCAGGTATAGGTGTAGATGAAATAAGAGAACAGATAAATGATGACATTGACATCAAGCCTTACAGTAGCAGATATAAAATATACATTGTTCCGAATAGCGAAAAGATGACGGCACAGGCACAGAATGCATTGCTTAAAACAATAGAGGAACCGCCGGAGTATGCCATTATTATTTTGCTGACAAATAATGCAGATACATTTTTACAGACAATATTGTCTAGATGTGTTTTGCTTAATATAAGACCTGTGAGGGAAGAAATCATAAAGAATCAGCTAATGTCGGAATATGATATAAGCAGTTATGAGGCAGGTGTTGCTGCAGCATTTTCAGAGGGTAATCCAGGAAAGGCAGTAAAATTTGCAGCGTCAGAGGATTTTAAGGAGTTGAAGGACCAGCTTGTAGGAATGATTTTGTCATTGGAACATGCAGGAATGGATATTATCTCTGAAAACATAAAAAAAGCAAGTCAGTATAAGAAACATTTAGATGAATATTTTGATCTTTTGAGAATCTGGTTTAGAGATGTGTTAATGTACAAAGCAACAGGAATTTCTGAAAAGATTATTTTTCAGGATGAATATAAAATGATAGAAGAAATGTCAGACAAAATTTCCTATTATAATTTAGACAATATACAAAAGGCTATTGATAACGCTCAGGATAGAATAAGGGTAAATGCTAATTTTGACATAACAATGGAAGTTTTGTTTTTAGATATAAAAGGAAGGATAGGAAAATGATAAAAGTTATAGGAGTTAGATTCAGACAGGCGGGAAAGATATATAATTTTGATCCGGTGGGTTTGCCTGTAAAAAAAGGCGACCATGTAATTGTGGAGACAGCAAGGGGAATTGAATACGGATATGTAGTTGGCAATATAACAGAAAAAAAAGACGAAGATGTAGTAATGCCATTAAAGCCTATTATTAGAATTGCAACAAAGGAAGATGACAAAAAGGCAGAAGAAAATGTTGAGAAGGAAAAAAAGGCATTTAAAGTATGTAAGGAAAAGATTGCCAAACATGGACTGCAGATGAAACTGATTGATACAGAGTACACTTTTGATAATAATAAGGTGTTGTTCTATTTTACAGCAGACGGAAGAATTGATTTTAGAGAACTTGTTAAGGATTTGGCAGCGGTATTTAAAACAAGAATTGAATTGAGACAGGTTGGAGTAAGAGATGAGACAAAGATGCTTGGAGGTATAGGAATTTGTGGAAGACCTCTTTGCTGTAACACTTATCTGTCAGAATTTATTCCGGTATCAATTAAGATGGCAAAGGAGCAGAATCTTTCACTTAATCCTACAAAGATATCAGGAATTTGCGGAAGATTAATGTGTTGCCTGAAGAATGAACAGAGTGCTTATGAATATCTTAATTCAAATCTTCCTTCAGTGGGAGAAACAGTAAAAACTTTCGACGGATTTAAAGGTGAAGTTTTAAGTGTTAACGTACTTCGTCAGAGAGTCAAGATTGTTATAGAACAAAATGATGAGCGTGAAGTTAAGGAATACTCTGTAAATGAATTAAAATTCAGACCAAGGAAAAAGAAGTTTGATTTGGCAGCAGAGGAATTAAAGGAATTAAAGGGATTGGAAGATACAGAAGAATCAAAATTAGATTAGAAGAGGTTTGTCTTGGATATTAAATTAAATGAAGGCGAGAGAATTGATGATTTAGAGCGGAATGGTTATAAAATCATTCAGCATAAAGATAAATTTTGTTTCGGGATGGATGCTGTTCTGTTATCAGGATTTGCCACTGTAAAGGAAGGTGAGCGGGTACTCGATATGGGAACAGGAACCGGAATTATTCCGATTTTGCTTGCAGCAAAGACAGATGGAAGAGCTTTTGTGGGTTTGGAAATTCAGGAAGAAAGTGCATTGATGGCTGAGAGAAGTGTAAGCCTTAATGACTTAAATGAACGTGTAAAAATTATAAAAGGGGATATAAAAGAGGCTTCGAAAATTTTTGGCGGAGCCACTTTTGATGTTGTAACATGTAATCCACCTTATATGACGGAAAATCACGGAATAAAAAACTTTGAGGAACCGAAGGCAATTGCCAGACATGAAATAAAATGTACTTTGGAAGATGTTATAAGAGAGGCTTCAAAGGTTTTAAAACCGGGAGGCAGATTTTATATGGTTCACAGACCAAGGCGTCTGGTGGAAATAATAGAGTTAATGAGTAAATATAAAATTCAGCCGAAAGGCTTGAGAATGGTTCATCCCTTTGCAGACAGGGAAGCAAATATGCTTTTGATAGAAGGACATCGTGGCAGAAAGGCTATGATGAAGGTTGAGGCACCATTGGTGGTTTACAGGGAAAAAGGCATATATACTGACGAAATTCTTAAAATTTATGGAAAAAAATAACTGTAAAAATTATACGGGATGGTGGAAAAATGGCAGGAAAATTATATTTATGTGCAACTCCAATTGGAAATCTTGAGGATATTACTTATAGAGTTATAAGGACGTTAAAGGAAGTGGATTTAATTGGTGCTGAGGATACAAGAAACAGTATAAAATTACTTAATCATTTCGAAATAAAAACACCAATGACGAGTTATCATGAATTTAATAAGTATGATAAGGCAAAGAGTCTTGTGGAATCTATGCTGGCGGGAAAGAATATTGCTTTAATAACTGATGCAGGTACTCCTGGAATTTCTGATCCGGGAGAAGAACTGGTAAGGCAGTGTTATGAAGCGGGAATAGAAGTTACGTCATTGCCGGGGGCAGCAGCATGCATCACGGCTCTTACAATGTCAGGTCAGAAAACAAGAAGATTTGTATTTGAGGCTTTTTTACCAAAGGATAAGAAAGAAAAGGCAAAGGTGCTGGAGTCGTTAAAAAATGAAACGAGGACTATAATTATATATGAAGCACCACACAGGCTCCTTAAAACATTAAAAGAGTTGGAAGGAGTTTTAGGTGACAGACCCCTTACGATATGCAGGGAATTAACTAAAAAATATGAAGAGGCATGTCCTACATCAATTAGTAAGGCAATATTGAAATATAGTGAAAAAGAACCTAAGGGGGAATTTGTTTTAGTTATTGCCGGAAAGCCTGAAGAAGATTTAATTAGGGAAGAAAGACAAAAATGGGAAGAAATGAGCGTCGAAGAGCATGTGCAATATTACATAAATATGGGAAAAGATAAAAAAGAGGCAATGAAAGCAGCAGCAAAGGACAGGGGAGTATCAAAAAGGGAAATATACAATGACTTAATAAATAATGAATAGTTTATGCCATGATTGTAATATTTAAAATTTTTCAGCGTATTATGTAATAAAATTTGATTTTTTTGAGGAATATATGCTTAATTATATATGGGCATTTATGATTGTTGTTGGAGTAATCTATGGAGCAGCAACAGGAAATATTGAACAGGTAGGAAACGGTGCCATTGAGTCGGCAGAGGATGCTGTAAAAATGTGCATTACAATGCTTGGAATTATGAGTATGTGGATGGGATTTATGGAAATAGCAAGGCGAAGCGGACTTATAGCTAAAGCTGAGAAGGGATTAAATCCGGCAATTAACTGGCTTTTTCCAAATCTTCCAATGGAGCATAAAGCAAGACCGCATATAATTACCAATATTATTGCAAATATATTGGGACTGGGATGGGCGGCGACACCGGCAGGGCTTAAGGCAATGGAGGAATTGTCCAAGTACAAAATACCACAGCATGGAGAGATTATACCTAGTCATATATCGACTAATGAAATGTGTACATTTTTGGTTCTTAATATTTCGTCACTGCAACTTATTCCGGTAAATATGATCGCATATAGAAGTCAGTACAATTCAGCCAATCCGGCGTCAATAGTGGCACCGGCAATATTGGCAACAACAATTAGCACATTAGTGGGGATAATTTTTTGTAAAATAATGTGTAAAAAGAAAATAAAAACGTTGTAAAATCTAATAAAAAAATGCTATAGTGTATTAGTAAAAAATTACAAAGGAAAGAGAAAATGATGGAACAGGAAGATAAGTTATCATTTCTTAGAAATGACAGGAACAAAATTAGAAAGTGGCCAATTGTCAAATGGTCAATTGCAATGGCAATTTTAATTGCAGGAATTGTTTTTGTAGCAATTAATAATTCTTTATGCTACAACGATTATAGTACAGCGAGATATAAGGACCCAAGCCAGAAGGTGGTTCTACTCCAAAAGAACAGTGTGTGTGAGCAGAAGTTCAAGGCACATGCCGGTAAGCTGGAAGTTATAAGAATTTATTTTGATAATCAGGGTAATGAAAATTCCAGCGGAATTGTAAGACTTGAAGTAAAAGACAAGTCCGGTAATGTAATTGCTACATCAAAGAAAGCAGCAAAAAATATAAAGACAAGAAAGTATATTCCGTTTCATTTCCTGACAGAGCCGGAAATGAAAGGTGGAGAAGAATATACACTGTCAGTTAAGTGTGACAATGTCTATAATGAGCAGGGATTTGGAATTTATACTTCTTTGAAGGAAAACCCAAATCTTGAAGGTAGTGCCATTGTAGATGGGAAAAAAGTAGAAGACGGAGCACATATAAGACCGGCATTTGAATTTAAATATTATTCATCACGTTCACTTTTTGTTATGCTGTTTATGATGATTCTTGCAATGATAATCATATCAGTACCATTCCATTGTTTAGATGGAATTATAAGGAAAAAATATAACAAAAATGTTAATATTCAGAAATATATTTCAAGAGTGTTATTTGCTGTAGCACCAATAGCAGCATATTTTATGGTGGAAGTATTGTCAGGATATTCAATCAGGGAAATTATGGGATTTTTCTTTGAATTAAAGGGAATTCTCAATTTAGCGATCTATTACATTCTTCTGATTATATTCTATGCCATAACTAACAGGACGCAGTGGGCAGCAATTATCCTGTGGACAATATCAGTTGTTCTGGGACTTACAAACTATTTTGTATTCAGTTTCAGAGGCATTCCGGTATTGGCAGCAGATATTCTTTCTGTAGGTACTGCTTTAAACGTTGCAGACAGCTTTGAGTATACTTTTGATATTTCTGCATTATGGTCCATAAGTATGTATGCGGCGGCTACAGGCACTATGCTTGGAATGTTGCCATATAAGGGATTTAAGAAAAAAGGCAGAATTGTAACGGCTGTAGTTGCAGTAGTTCTTGCAGTTGCAGGGGTTCAGTTCTATGTAAATACAGACACAATTACAAAACTTGGAATAGAGGACAGCCAGTGGAAACCACAACTTACATACGAAGTAAATGGTACAATGCTTTCATTTGCCACATCATGGAAGTATGTAAAAACTGAGAAACCGGAAGGTTATTCAGTAAAGGATGTGGAAAAAGTAGCAGAAAAATATAAATCTGATAAGACAAGCAAAACAAATGCTAAATCAAAGAAGATGCCTAATGTTATTGCTATAATGAATGAATCTCTGGCAGACTTTAACTTTGACGGAACATTAGAAACATCAGAGGATTATTTACCATTTATAAGAAGTATGAAGAAAAATACAATAAAGGGTAAATTATATGTTTCCATAGAGGGTGCTAATACGGCAAACTCAGAATTTGAATTTTTGACGGGAAATTCTCTTGCATTCTTTGCACCAAGAGCAGTTCCTTATAATAATTATGTAAAGGGTGAAGTTCCTTCTCTTACGAGGACACTTAAGGCTCAGGGATATGTTGGAAACAATTCATATCATCCATATAAGA
Organism: uncultured Eubacterium sp.; assembly: GCA_900548465.1. Classification (GTDB taxonomy): domain Bacteria; phylum Bacillota; class Clostridia; order Lachnospirales; family Lachnospiraceae; genus Eubacterium_G. The sequence goes on along the minus strand of URKY01000018.1, from coordinate 33,884 downwards.
GAAGTGGTTGGAACAGAGAAAACGTATATAACAGTTTAGGATTCAATGAATTCTTTTCAGAAGAACATTATGAGAATCCAACATATATAAGAAACTTTATATCTGATGAAACGGATATGGAATACATCATTAAGGACTATGAAGAAAACAGAAAAACATCATCTGATCCTTTTTATCTTTTCAATGTTACAGTACAGAACCATGGCGGTTATGTTGGAAACAGAGGTTTTGTAGACATTGATGTAAGGTCAAAGAGTGCGGGAATGGATGATGATGAAGTTGACCAGTATCTTACATTGGCAAAGAAGTCCGATGATGCATTTAAGAAGCTTATTGAATACTTTGAGAAGGTTGATGAACCTACGGTTATAGTAATGTTTGGTGATCACCAGCCACCGCTTAGTGAAGATTTTTATTCTAATTTGTTTGGAACGAAAGTTTCTAAATTTACACCAAAGCAGACATCAGACTGGTACTCTACACCTTATGTAATCTGGGCTAATTATGATATTGAAGCAAAAGAAAATTATAATATGAGTGCTAACTATCTGTCATCAAATCTTCTTAAACTAATTGGAGCTGATTTGACTGGATATAATAAATATCTTTTGGATTTACAGAAGAAGGTTCCTGTACTTACGGGAATGTATTATGCAGGAGATGACGGAGTGTTCCATAATCCTGATGATAAATCAAAGTATACGAAGTATATTGAAGAGTATTCAAAGGTACAATATAACGGTCTTTTAGATAAAAAACATAGAATTGATAAGTTTTTCTTTCTAAATAAATGATGAATGGGCATCGCCTCCGGGCGGTGCCTGTTTGACATTAAAGGGGGATTATAATAGAATATTAGCGATAATTATAGAAGGAGAAGAAGAAAGAAATGAACAAAGTATCAAAGAAAATTTTATCATTAGTATTAGCATTAGCTTTAGTTGTTTCTACAATGACAGTTACATTTGCAGAAGCCAATGATAAAGTTACAGTAACAGTTACAATTGAGAGATTTACAATAGGACAGGGGTATTTGCTTAAGCCTACATCAGTAGAAGTAGATAAGGATGCTTCAGTAAAGGATGTATTAGAAAAGGTAGCACAGGAGAATAACATAAAGTTAAATGCAACAACAAGTTCTTATGGATATTATTTAGACAGTATCAGTTATGCAGATACAGGAGTTGTTAATATACCTGAATCTATTTCAAGTATGCCGGGTATAGATGCTGATTATGGTGGAGGTTACACAGTTCACTATGATGCTCCAACAAATACAACAGTAAACAGCCATTTCGAAGATGAACAGAAATTAGGAGGCGGTTCATTTACAGATTTAGCAGGATGGATGTATGCACTTAACAATAAGGAATCAGACAACGGTATGGATGCACAGCCTGTAGCAGACGGAGATGTTGTAAGAGTTCAGTTCAGCGTTTATGCAGCAGGTGCAGATATAGGATTTAAAAGCTGGTATGCTGGAATTGAAAGTGCAAAATTAGCTGACAAGGATAGTTTAATAAAGAAGGTTGCTGAACTTTCTGCAAAGGAAAATCAGGACAAAGACCTTACTGAAGCAATTAGTGTTTTAGAAAAATATGATGCAACGCAACAGGAAGTAGATGATGCTCTTGCAAAATTACAGGCAACAGATGAAACAACAGAACAGGTAACAGATGAAACAACAACACCTGCAGTAACAACACCGGCTGTAACAACACCGGCTGTAACAACTCAGGTACCAACAACTGAAGCACCAACAGTTGTACTTGGAAATACTAAAATCCGCAAAGTAACAAACGTAAAGAAATATAAAGCAAAAATTAAGATAAAGAAAGTTGCAAAGGCAAAGGGTTACCAGTTCAAATATGCAGATAACAAAAAATTTAAAAAGAGTATAGTAAAGAATACTACAAAGCTTACACTTACAACAAAGAAATTTAAGAAAAACAGCAGATGCTATGTTAAGGTAAGAGCATACGCTATTGTTGGAAAAGTAAAAAGCTATGGAAAATGGAGTAAGGTAAAATCAGTTAAAATAAAGAAATAGTTAAAGTATGGGGTTACCATGGAAAGGTATTTCTGTGGTAACCTTATTTAAATTAATGGGATTGTAAAGGATAAAGATGAAGAGAACTTATAAAAAAAGTGTTTTAGCGCTCATAATGCTGATTTGCGTTGTAATGGCTGTAACGCCGGTAATGGGAAAGACAATATTAAATAAAGAACAGACGAAAACATATCTGGATAACATTTCACAATATGAAATGGGAAAGGTAACTAATCCTATATATGGAAGCGTAGGGGGAGAATGGCTTATTATAGGGTTGGCAAGATATGGAAGTCTTACGCAGGCATATTTGGATAAGTATGTAAATAATCTGGAAACTGAAGTTAAAAAAAAGTCAGGAATTCTTTCAGACAAAAAATATACGGAATATGCAAGGGTAGTTCTGGCACTTACAGCTATAGAGCAAAATCCGGCTGATTTTGCGGGATATGATTTGTTAAGCCCTCTTTCAGAATTAGATAATGTGGTAAAGACAGGTATTAGTGGAATAACTTTTGCACTAATTGCCTTTGATTCAGGAAATTATGATGTTCCTGACCCCAAAAAAGATTACAAGGGGAAAAAGGCAACGAGAGAAAAACTTGTTTACATGCTGATTGACTCCCAATTATCTGATGGGGGATGGGCATATATGGGAACTAAGTCAGACGTGGATATGACAGCAATGGTTATTCAGGCACTGGCGAAATATTATAAAGAAGCAGATGTAAAAAAAGCCGTAGATAAAGGCGTGGAGTTACTTTCTAAAAGACAGCAGAAGTCGGGAGCATTTATTAGCAATGAAAGTGAAAATTGTGAAAGTACTGCACAGGTAATTACAGCTATGGCAGCATTGGGAATTGAAGTGTCTGACGAGAGATTTATAAAGGATAATAATACAGTACTTGATGGTTTACTTGGTTTTTATAAAGACGGCGGATTTAAACATACGCATAATAGTTATGTAAACCAAATGGCAACAGAGCAGGCTATGTATGCCCTTACGGCTTATTATAGACAGTTAAAAGATGAAAATGGGCTGTATGATATGAAAGACAACAATAAAAATATAAGAAATAATAAGACAGTATCATATAAAGTAAAAAATAAAAAGACAGAAAAACAGACAGGGAAAAAGAATAAGAAAAAGGTAATTCAGACTGAAGGAAAAACTGAAAGTATTACAACAAAAAAAGAAGTTCAGGATAAAAATAAGAAAAGTAAAAATAACAGAAAAAATAAAAAAAAGATTAATGGCAAATCAGGGGAAACAACCATATCCACGGAAGAAACTTCAGAGAATATTGTTAGAGATACAACAAAAGACAATACTGAAAAAAAGATAGCAGAAAAAAGTAATACCGGAAAAATATTTGTAATGTTTGGTTTATTTGCTACTTTACTTGGAATAGGGTTTTATTTGCTTAAAAAGAATAAGAAACTTTTGTCATTGTTTCTGGTAATATCTGTTTTATTTTCAGGATGTGGCAAAAGCACTAATAATAAAGCTGTCGGAAAATGTACTATTCTAATAGAATGTTCAACAATTTTTGATAACAAAAAAGATTTGGACAAGGCTGTGGAGGATTACGTTCCAAAGGACGGAGTCATATTAAAAAAACAGGAGGTGGATTTATATAAGGACGATAGCGTATATGACATTTTAAAAAGAGAACTGAAAAAAAATAACATTCTTATGGAGGCATCATTTGCCGCTAAAACAGCATATGTTGAGGGGATAAATAATATTTATGAATTTTCATGTGGAAAGCTTTCAGGATGGATGTATGAAGTAAATGGTGAGTATCCAAATGTTGGATGCAGTGATTATAAAGTAAAAGATAAAGATGTAATAGAGTGGCACTATACCTGTAATTTAGGAGAGGATTTGAAATAGCAATGGACGGATTTTCCAGATATCATCCAATGGTTAACATAATATTTTATATTACAGTGTTAGGATTGACTATGTTCCAAATGCAGATGGGAATGATAGTAATATCCTTTATTTGTGGTGCAATTTATTATTTTAATTTAAAGGGAATGTCAGGAATTAAATATTTCGGCGTAATAATGGCTGTTTTTGTAGTGTCATCCCTTATTAATCCTGTATTTTCCCATAGGGGAGCAACCTTGATTTTTTATATGTTTACAGGAAACCCCGTTACATTAGAATCAGTAATTTATGGTATTTGTGCTGCACTTTTAATAAGTTCAGCATTTTTGTGGTTTGCAACATTTAATCAGGTAATAAGTGAAGATAAAATAATGGCAGTGCTTGGAAAAGTAATGCCTCACGTGGCACTTTTAATTACTATGGTGGCGAGATTTGTTCCAAAGTATATAAGACAGCAAAAAAATGTAAGGCAGGCAGGGAATGATTTAGGAGAAAAGCCTGACACATTTATCAAAAAAATAAAGAAAAGCGGAGAGGTCTTTAGTATTACCATGACCTGGGCATTGGAAACATCAGTGGAGACGGCAGATTCCATGAGAGCCAGAGGATATGGTGCGACAAAAAGAAGTAATTATAATAACTATAGGATTTCCGGACGGGATTTTGTGGCAATGATATGGATTATGTCTTTGTTTCTGATGATTTGTTTTGCACTGTTCCTTGGAAAAGCGAATACGTATTATTATCCATATATCCGGATAAAAAACAGTATTCCGGTTTATCTGATGTATGGTTTGTTATGTTTGACACCGGTGGTTATTAATGTAAAGGAGGCAGCAGTATGGCACAGATTGAAGTAAAAAATTTGACATTTAGTTATCCCGAGACTAATGGGAAAGTCTGTCTTGATAATATTTCAATAAGCATAAATCAGGGAGACTTTATATTAATATGTGGAAAATCCGGTTGCGGAAAAACTACGTTGTTAAGACAATTAAAGCCTTGTATCGCACCTCGGGGAAAATCAGAAGGACAGATATTATATAACAGACAGGACATAAGAAAATTAGATGAGAAGGATCAGGCAACAAAAATAGGATACGTTATGCAAAATCCTGAGCATCAGATTGTGACAGATAAGGTATGGCATGAATTGGCATTCGGCTTGGAAAATCTGGGAGTAAAAACTAATGAAATCAGGGCAAGAGTTAGTGAAATAGCAGAATATTTTGGAATAACCGACTGGTACTTCGAAAAGACGGATAAATTATCAGGAGGTCAGAAGCAGTTATTAAATCTCGCTTCTGTCATGGTTATGGATCCGGAGGTCCTTGTGCTTGATGAACCAACTTCCCAGCTGGATCCCATTGCGGCAGAGCAGTTTCTTGATGTAATAAAAAAACTTAATGAAGAGTTGGGTATAACAATTATATTGTCAGAACACAGAACGGACAGTGTATTTAAAAGGGCTGATCAGGTTATCTTAATGTACAGGGGAAGGATTTTAAGTGCCGGAAAACCGGAGAAGGTTATTAAAACTGACATGGACTGTGACCTTGAAAAAATAATGCCTATGTCAGCCAGAATATTTAAGAACTTCGACGAAAGTGATGTAATTCCTCTATCTGTTTCAGAGGCCAGAAAACAAATGAAATATTTAAATAAAAGTTTTAGCATTTTGCCGGATACAAAAAAGGACAATATCGAAGATCCTGCAATTATATGTAGGAATGTCTGGGCAAGGTATGAAAAGAAGGAAAAAGATATTTTGAAAGGTCTTAACATATCAGTAAACAAAGGTGAAATTTTTGCCATTCTCGGTGGAAACGGAACAGGAAAATCAACTCTGCTAAAGGTTTTGCGTGGAAGTTTAAGGCCCATAAGGGGAAAAGTAAAGGCAAAGGGGACAATTGGAATGTTGCCTCAGGATGTGCAGACATTGTTTAGAAAGGAAACCGTAAAGGAAGAGCTTGAGAATGTTCCTGAAAATATTATTAAAAGTATGGAGCTTAAAGGTATTTTGGAAAGGCACCCTTATGATATTAGCGGCGGGGAGCAGCAGAAAGTGGCATTAGCCAGAGTATTGGCAGCAGATCCGGACATACTTTTGCTGGACGAACCTACAAAGGCAATTGATAACATTGATAAGGAAACCTTAGGAAAAATGTTAAGAAGTTTAAGTGCTAAGGGAAAAACCATAATAATTGTCAGCCATGACTTAGACTTTTGTGGAGAATATGTGGATAAATGTGGATTACTGGCAACCGGAGACATACTCTGTGTTAATAACTATAGAGAATTTTTCTCAAACAACAGATTTTATACTACAACAGTTTCGAAAATCACAAGGGATGTAATAGAAAATGCAGTAAAACCGGAGGATTTACTATGATAAGAGAATATTATGTTATTTCCATAGTGATTATTATAGCTGCAATTCTCTGGTTTATGTGGTCATTTGAGCGAAGAAAACCACAGGAAAGAGAAGTTGTTATGCTGGCTGTAATGACTGCAATGGCAGTAGTTGGAAGGGCCATATTTATTGTAACCCCACAGTTTAAACCCTGCGCAGCCATTATAATAATTACGGGCATAATGTTTGGAAAGCAGTCGGGATTTCTCTGCGGGGTATTAACGGCATTTGTGTCGAATTTTATTTTCGGGCAGGGACCCTGGACCCCATGGCAGATGATTGCATTTGGTCTGGTGGGATTAGTATCGGCAATTATTTTTAATGGAAAAAGAGAATATTATGCAGATAACAGAATTTTACTGGGCATTTATGGATTCTTAATTACATTTTTACTCTATGGATTCATTATGGACACGTCAACAGTTTTGATGTATACGGATAAGTTGCGTTTTTCAACATTTATGGCAACCTACTTAAGTGGCTTGTATTTTAATATTATTCATGGACTATCAACTTTGATTTTTCTTTTGATTCTTTCAAAAAGCATCTTTTCCAAAATCAGGCGTTTGAAAGTTAAATATGGAATGTTTAATTAATTAAAATTAATAAGAAAAAATGAAAACAAAATAAATTGAATTCAGTGTAATAAAGTGTTAATATATATCGGGCTACAAAAGAAGAGTAAATATAAATGTAGTTACGATAATAGAAAAGAGGATTTACAAATGGAAGAATATGGATATTTGTGGCAATTGGCATTGATACTCGGCAGCACAAAGTTATTTGGATTAATAACTAAAAGATTTAACATGCCGCAGGTAGTCGGTGCCTTGCTTGCAGGTTTGTTATTAGGACCGGCAGTTTTAGGAAATTTCTTATCAGGTGCAGTAATAGGTGGACATCATTTAGTCAATCTTACTTTATATCAGACTCCGTTTATTGACCATTTAGCAGAAATTGGTGTTATTGTTCTTATGTTCTGCGCAGGTTTGGAAACAGATATTAATGAACTTAAAAAATGCGGACTTGCATCTTTTGTAATTGCAATAATTGGTGTTATTGTACCGCTTATCGGTGGTGGAGCATTAACATACTGGTTTTTGGCAGAAGGCTGGATAGCTCCTGATAAAACAAGTACATTATTTATGCAGGCAGTGTTTGTAGGTGTTATTCTTACAGCTACATCTGTTAGTATTACCGTTGAAACACTTCAGGAAATGGGCAAACTTAAGACAGCATCAGGAAATGCAATTTTAGGTGCGGCAATTATTGATGATATTTTAGGAATTATTGCACTTACTATTGTAATAAGTCTTGGAACAGGTGGCTCTTCATCAGCAGGAAGCAGTGAACCGCTTTGGTTAGTTCTTGTGAAGATAGTGTTGTTCTTTGTATTTGTTGTCGTTTTTGGATATATTATTTTTAAATTTTACAAGAAATGGTGCGAGCATGACGGAAAGGGTAAGCACAGACATGCAATTATCGCTTTTGTTATTTGTTTATTAATGTCATTTGCAGCTGAATACTTTTTTGGAGTTGCAGATATTACAGGTGCATTCTTTGCCGGTGTAATAATTTCAATGACACAGAAAGATCAGTTTATTGCATCAAAATTTGATGTAGTGGCGTATATGTTTTTGAGCCCGATTTTCTTTGCAAGTATAGGACTTAAGGTAGATGGAAATGCAATTACCCATATGGGTGGAATGATTGTATTATATGCGGTTTTACTTACCATTGTTGCTGTATTAACAAAGATTGTAGGTTGTGGTCTTGGAGCTAAGGTTTGTGGCTACAAGAATTACCAGTGCTTAAGAATCGGTGTTGGCATGATTTCAAGAGGAGAGGTTGCCTTAATTGTAGCTAATAAGGGAATTGAAGCAGGACTTATGAGCGCAAGTATAGTAGCTCCTGTAATTATTGTAGTTATTGTTACAACAATAATTACTCCAATTATCTTAAAGCCTGTATTTATGATTAAGGGTCCAAAGGGTGGAGCCGATGTACCTGCAGAGAGCAAACTTGTAGAAAACTACGAAGAAAGAGAATCTTACAACAGACTTAGATAAAAAATATAAATTGGGGGGAAATATTCTCCCGGACAGGAATTAAAAACACTGTTAATTAAAACGATTGGCAGTATTTCGTAATATTTGCGAGCATAGCTACGATTGCTGTAGCACTGTCTGAAGTCGCATAGCGACTGAGTTTGCGAAAGTAATCGTTAATATGCGGCGCAGCAAATATAGAAATACAACATGTTTTAATTAACAGTGTTTTTAATTCCTGTCCAGGAGTATGTTCCCCTTTAAAAATGTGATATTTTCTTTTAAAGAGCCTGTAGTTGTCATAGGTTCTTTTTTTATTCCATAAAATAGAATAGTAAAATTAGGGAGTAGTGGTATGTCAATAATTGTAACAATTTCTTCGTTTATAATACCGGCAGTTATGCTGTTTATAGTAATTTATGGTGTAATAAAGAAAGAGAACATATATGATGATTTTGTAGAGGGTGCTACAGGAGGATTAAAAACGGTAATCAAGGTTATGCCTACCTTAATTGGTCTGATGGTGGCAGTGGGAGTGCTAAGAGAGTCCGGGTTTATGGATTTTCTCGGCAGGTGGCTTGGTAAATTAACAAATCCTATTGGATTTCCGGGGGAACTTATGCCAGTCACCATCGTAAAAGTATTTTCGTCTTCCGCAGCCACTGGAATGGTTTTGGACATTTTTAAAAAATATGGTCCCGATTCATACCTGGGAATGGTTACTTCCCTTATGATGAGTTGCACGGAGACTATTTTCTACACAATGTCGGTATACTATATATCAGCAAAGGTAACGAGAACCCGATGGACTTTGGCTGGTGCAATTTTGTCAACAATTGCCGGAACAATTGCCAGTGTGCTGCTTGCAAATTTAATGTAAATAAATTATATTGATTTTAAGGTAACAGATGGAGGAAGAAGAATATGATATATACAGTTACGTTTAATCCATCCATTGATTATATTGTGGATGTTAAAAATTTTGAATTGGGAAGTGTTAACAGAACATCAGCTGAGTTAATGTTTCCGGGGGGAAAAGGAATTAACGTTTCCATGGTACTTAGCAACCTGGGATTTGAGAACACGGCTTTAGGTTTCCTTGCAGGATTTACAGGAAAAAGTGTTCAGAAAATGCTTGAAGTTAATGGTGTAAATGCCGATTTTATTGAGGTTGAAGAGGGATTAACAAGAATCAATGTAAAAATCAGAGCCCAGCAGGAAAGTGAAATTAACGGAATGGGTCCTGCAATTAAGGAATCTGACATTAAGAAATTATATGAAAAATTAGATAACATAAAGGATGGAGATATTCTGGTGCTGGCAGGAAGTATTCCGGCTGTTATACCTGAAACTATGTACAGCGATATTATGGAACATCTGAAAGATAAGGACGTAAAAATTGTAGTTGATGCTACAAAGGATCTTTTGTTGAACGTTTTAAAGTACAAGCCATTTTTCATAAAGCCAAATAACCATGAATTAGGAGAAATATTTGACGTGGAATTGAATACAAGGGACGAAGTGGTTCCATATGCTAAAAAGATGCAGGGGAAAGGGGCAAGAAATGTCCTTGTATCTATGGCAGGAGAAGGTGCGGTTCTGGTAGCAGAAGATGGACAGGTTTATAAGAGTCCTTGTCCTGAAGGCAAGGTAAAGAATTCTGTAGGTGCCGGAGATTCAATGGTTGCGGGATTCATAGCAGGATATTTGGAGAGCGGCGACTATAAAAAGGCTTTAAATAAGGGACTGGTTACAGGAAGTGCCAGCGCATTTAGTGATAACCTTGCTACAAAGGAAGAAGTGGAAGAACTTGAAAAAGTGTTCTGTAGTGAAGCCTAGTCAGGTAATACACAATTATAGAAAAATTAAATTTAGTGTTTATTGTTGCAGGTGAAATAGTATTGATAAAAGAGATTGTGTGAATGTTATTTTGAAATTGACGTTTCCACAATCTCTTTATGTTTTGGAGAATTTATGTTGTATTTTCCGCCCGGAAAAGCGTCGTTGGAAAGGTGAAAGCCACATGGGCAAGAGAAATCAAGAATTCATGTTGCTTTTTCCGCCCGAAACATCGCTGATTTAAGCAGAAAAAGCAACAGGGGAATACAAAATCAATAACAAATCCTGCTTTATTTAGTATTCATTATATTTTATAGGGAGCCATTTCCTTACGGTGTCGAAGTCGGCGGGACCGATTGCAAGAAAGGCTGCATGAAATTTTTTTAGATTAAATTTGTCTCCAAGTTCTTTTTTCAAGGAATCTTTTATTTCTAAAATTTCTAAATATCCTCCATAATATTTCAGATAATTTGCAGGTTCTTCAACAACAGTCTGAAAAATAGAAGTCCAGACCTTTTGGTCTTTTATATTATAATTTTTCAGGAAATTAGTAAGGTCTTTTAAAGTCCAGCCTTCATAGTTTACACCGATATCACAGAGAGAGTAAAGGGCAAGGGAGTAGGAACTGTTGCAGGCAAGGACGTCGGCAAGTTGCCGGTTATCGTATTCATATTGGTAGGACATAAGTTCTGCGTAAGTGGCCCACCCTTCGGAATAACCACCGTAATTTATAACATGGCGGATTGGTAGAGGTGAGGTGGATGCAAAAAAGTCAGCCTGAAGCATATGCCCTGGGATTCCTTCGTGAGCGAGGATTGTGTAAAGATTTTCAGTGTTGTTTTTATTGTTGTTAATATATATTGTGTTTTTGTTAAGGTCATCAATAGGCGGAGTGAGATAAAATGCCGGGCTTAAATAATTTTCAAGACTTTTATCAACATATTTAACCTGATATTGGGCATTGAAGAGTTCGGGAAAATCTTTTGAAGCCTTCTTTTGCAGGTGACTTAAAATATCTTTTGGGTTTAGGTTTTCGGAGCCTAAAGAATTAAGTTGCTTTTCAAGTTCCGGATTTATATCAAGTAAAGAGTATAGTTTGCGTACATCTTTAGAAAGAGCATTTTGAATAGCTGACTTAAGTTCCATAACGGATTTTGAACTTCCGGTATACAGTGTAGCAAGATACTGGTAATAGTCCTTGCCGTTCTTTAGGTAAAAAAGACCATTTTCATTTTTACAATAACCATCCTTTAACAGTTTTTCTAAAGTATTAATAATCTCCTCGTAGGCAGGAAAAACAACTTTTTCCAAAACGGACAAATTTTTGTTTATATATTGTTGCTTTTGATTTTCAGACAAGAATTTGCAATCATTCAACCGATTAAAAAAAGAAGTATGTAAGAGATTTTCAGAAGGCTTTTTATCTCCAATAAAATCTTTGCATTGGGAAATTATGTTTTTACAACAAAAAGAGCTTATAAAACAATTATTTTGGGCTTTACAAGTTTGAAATTTGCAGATTTGACCATAATAATCTTTTAGCGTTGAAAGCAGAGTAAGATAATTGTCAATATCTTTAGAATTTGCAAAAGAATATTCAGAAAAAAGAACAGGAAATTGTGACTGAATGCCGGTAGTCGGACTTAAAACTTCAGAGCACAGGCACAAGTCTCCAAAATCGAGACCGATTTTAAAATAGTTTTGTAAAACATCATAAGTAAGTTGTTGGTTTGGAAGCAGTTTTTTATATTCAAGAGATTCAAGATAATTTAACTGGTCAATATAATACTGCTGACTGTCTGCCATATTTTTGTAGGAATAGGTTCCAAGGCTTAGAGGAACATTGTCTATGCCAAAATCCTTGGGATTTGATAAATAAAAATGCAGACTTAGTGCGTCAGAAGACAGTTCATTTACAAAAAGATCATTGGCATAAAGGTCAAATTTGAACTGTTCATTATTGGAGTAGTGTACGGTGTAATTATCCCGTGGAGAATTGCAGGAGAAAAACAAAAAAGTTCCAATCAGGCAAAAGGCGATAATAACAAATAACTTATGAATTTTTAATTTATAAGGAAGCCAAGATATAATGAATTTTTTCATAATGTATCCTTTAAGTCTATTATTATAAGATATAGAAAAAAAATGAAATTTATGATATTTTATATATAAAAGATATTACAATTGGGGTAATAATGAGCGTTGAAAAATAATGAATCATATATAGGAGGATGGACAGAATGAACATACTAAAATTAAAACCTGTATTTAAAGATGCAATCTGGGGCGGGAAAATGCTTTCAGATTTTGGATATGAAGAAGCAGGAAGTCACGCAGGAGAGTGCTGGGGAATCAGTGCACATAAAAGTGGTGAGTGTGTAATTGAGAATGGAGAATATGCAGGAAAGACGTTGTCATGGTGTTTTGAAAATCATCGTGAATTATTTGGAAACATAGAAGGAAAACAGTTTCCATTATTGGTGAAGATCATCGGAGCAGAAGCAGATCTTAGTATTCAGGTACATCCTAATAATGAATATGCAAAAGAACATGAAAATGGAGCACTGGGAAAAACAGAATGCTGGTATATTTTGGATTGTAAGGAAGATGCCACCATTGTAATAGGTCATAATGCTAAAGATAAAAACGAGCTAAAAGACATGATTAACAATGCAATGTGGAATGAACTTATAAGAGAGGTGCCGATTAAGAAAGGGGATTTCTTCCAGATAAATCCGGGATGCCTCCATGCAATTAAAGGCGGAACTCTGCTTATTGAAACACAGCAAAGTAGTGACGTAACCTATAGAGTTTATGATTACGACAGATTACAGAATGGAAAGAAGAGAGAACTGCACGTTAAACAGAGCATAGATTGTATTGAGACTCCGTTTGTTGAGTATAAGCAGGACAGGATTGTCAATAATTATGGTGAAACAACTTGTGAAAGGTTAGTAACATGTCCTTATTACACAGTGGAAAAATGGGACATAAAGGACTCATATACTTATGAAATGGACAAGTCATTTGTAAATGTCACGATAATTGACGGTGAGGGTCGTGTAAATGACATTGAAATCAAAAAAGGCGATAATTTTATTATTCCGTCAGTTGTTGATAAATGTGAATTCATTGGAAATATGACTATAGTTATGTCATACTGCTAAAGTTAAAGGAAAGTTGGAAGAGATATGTTATCAGAGAGAGCACTTCAAATAATTGAGAAGTTAATAGAGAACAATAAAACCCCTATAACATCAAGAACATTAGCATTATATTTGGGAGTATCGGAAAGAAGTATTAAAACATACATTAAGGAAGTATCAGATTTTTGTAAAGAAAAAGGAATGATTCTGGATAGGAAGCCCGGGATAGGCTTTGTTGCAAACTTTTCACAGGAACAAATCGAACTGATAAATAATCTAAAAAGAGAAAAGAAAACGGTAATGTCAAAAAAACAGAGAATGGGATATATTATGTACATTCTTTTAAGTGGATGGGATAATTACACATTAGCGTTGTTTTCTGAGGAATTAAATGTAAGTAAGAAGATGATTGGAGAGGATATTAATTCTATTTCCGATGAACTTAGAAAATATGGAATAAAAATCAACAGAGTATCAGGTCACGGAGTTTTTATAACAGGTGATGAATTTTCCATAAGAAAGGCAATGAAAAATTATTGTCTTTACCCTGTTGAAAATAAAAAGACTCAGGAAAAATACGACTACCGGATGAATGAAGAGGAGGTAGAAGTATGGATAAACAATTTTGGAGAAAATAACTTAGGAAAAGTAGTAGACATAATTCATAAATTAGAGAAAAAATATGACGTAGCATATACGGATTATAGTTTCAGAATGTTGGCGGAGTATATGCTTATACAGTTGTTTAGAATAAAAAAAGGAAATGAATTGCAGTCTAAAATCAGTTTAGAACAGAGCCCTATCTGCGAAAGAGAGGTTTTGGAGACTGTAACAGATTTATATATGGAAATCTGTAACATGGAATTAAATGAGTACGAGCAGCAATACATTGATATTTTATTTGCGTCAGCTGTAGTTCAGGCAAAAACAGATTTTAATATGCCGAGAATATATGGTAATGAAAGATGTGAAGAAATCTGTAATGAAATTCTTGAGTATTTGTCAGAAATTTTAAATGTGGATTTAACGAAAAATGAATTGTTAAAAACAAGCTTAGAGTCATTTGTTCCGGAATCTTTTATTAGAACACAGTATGGAATTGAAGTTAGAAATCCATTCCTAGAAGATATAAAGGAGATGTATTCGGGAATATTTGCAATTTGTTTTACATTGGGAAAATTCTACGAAGTGTACAGTAAGGCTATTCCAACAGAACACGAAATTTCATTTATAGCATTATTTTTAGGAGGCGCATTACACCGAAACATTAAAAAGGCAAAAGCAGTCTTAATAGGAACAAGCGGAATTGCAGCAGCCAATATAGTAGCAAGAAAAATCGAAGACAAAATAAAAGAAGTAAAAATTGTTGCTATATTATCTTCAGGAAAGATAGATAATATAGGTGATTATGATTATGACATTATATTGTCACTACTTCCAAACATAGATTATGATGACAATGTAGTGTATATATCACCAATGGTGAGCACCACAGATGAGAATAAAATAAAATCAGCATGTTTTGAGGCTGTGTCTAATCCTCATATGGATAAGGATTCCTTTACAAAAATGATTGATGAAGAGCATATAATGATTGTGAATGAAAAGGTAAAGAGAGAGTCTGTATTGAAAGATGCATGCAGTATTCTCTGCAAAGACGGATATGTTACAAAGGATTTTTATCAGGATGTTATTGATAGAGAGCATATTGAGCCTACTACAATTGGAAACTATGTGGCAATCCCGCATGGAATGCCGGAAAATGTAATAAAGCCTAAGGTGTTTGTAATAAAGCTTACATATCCGGTAAACTGGGGCGGAGAAATGGTAAATGTTATATTTCTGTTGGCACTGAACTTCCATAATGTGGCAACAACAAAAGCATTTTTTACAGATTTTGGAAGAATGGTAGGGTCTGAAGACAAGATAGAAGGCATTAAAAAGATTGATACGCCTGAAAAGATGGTTGAAACTCTAAAAAAAGAACTAAATTGGCAAAAAGTTTAGTAAAAATAAAAATGTTACAATAATAGAATAATAAGTTGTTTGTTGAAAATTGCACTAACCTAAGTGCAATTTTCTTTTTTGGGAAGAATTGAAAAAAATATATTCTCAATATAGAATAAAATTACACAATGGTGATAAGTTAAAAAGAAGGAGGAAAGTAACATGGCAAAGGAACTTATGAGTTCGGCAATGGTAATTTTTGATGCAGAGGCAAATAGTGCAGAAGAAGTTATTAATCTTATTGCAGATTCCATGGATAAGGATGACAGACTTATTGACAGGGACGGCTATGTCAAAGATGTTTTGGCAAGAGAAGCAAGTTCAAGTACAGCAGTTGGTTTTTCAGTAGCAACACCTCACGCTAAGTCAGTACATGTAAAGGAACCATCACTTGCATTTGTTCGTCTTGCCCATCCAATCAAATGGGATGACTCAGAAGAAGTTGATATTGTGTTCCAGATAGGTGTTCCATCACCGGGACATGGTGATAGGCATCTCGAAATTTTGGCAGGCTTGTTTAGAAAAGTTATGCATGATGATTTCAGAGAACAGCTTGCAAAAGCAAAAACAGCAGAAGAAGTTATAGACTTAATCGGAGCTGTATAAAAAAAGTTAGAAAAGGAGAGTGTTATGAAAGAGTTAGTTGATATTTTAAAACATACCAAAACACATCTTATGAATGGTGTATCATACATGATTCCAGTTGTTGTTGGTGGTGGTATCTTAATGGCAATCGCCGTTTTATTGACAGGTGAAGGAGCAGCTCCAGGATGGGGTTCAGGTATTCCTTATTGGTTATGGACAATCGGAGTTGATGCACTTGGATTAATGTGTCCTGTATTCGCAGCATACATTGCTTATTCAATCGCTGACAGACCTGGTATTGCAGTAGGTATGGCAGGTGGATTTATGGCATTGAACATTCCTACAGGCGCAAGTACTGTTCAGAACTTAGTTGAGATTACAAAAGGCGTAAAGGTTCCGGATGGAGCAGTTTTAACAACAATTGACAATGTTCAGTATTACGTTGATAAGAGCTTATCAGTAAGTACAGCATCAGCCGGATTTATCGGAGCAGCTATTGCTGGTTTGCTTGCAGGTATTATTGCACATTACTTAAAGAAGATTCCTCTTCCAAAATCAATGCAGTCGCTTAAATCAATTATCATTATTCCAGTAGTTGGTGTATTAATTGTCGGTGTTATTATGTTCTTATGTGGAACACCTATCGCAGCATTTATGACATGGTTAGAAGGTGTTATGAGAAACATGGCTCACGGTGATCATGGAAACTTAGCACTTGCAGGTATCAGTGCATTAGCATCACTTATGATTGCAACAGACCTTGGTGGTCCTGTAAATAAAGTTGCTTACTCAATCTTAATGGTAGCATTTGTAGGTACAGGTATTTATACATTTGCAGCTCCAGTTGGTATTGCTATTTGTGTACCTCCAATTGGATGTGGTGTTGCATCATTACTTTTAAAGAAGAAGTTCTCAAAAGAAGAACAGAATGCAGGTATCGGTGCTATAGCAATGGGCTTCTGTGGTATCACAGAAGGTGCTATTTCATATACAGCAGCAGATCCTACAAGAATGATTCCTATCAATATGGTTTCATCAGCAATTGCCGGTGGTATCGCAGGATTCCTTGGCGTTGGCGCTAAGATGTCAGCTTGTTGGGGTGGTTTAATCGTAGCTCCAGTTATTCAGGGTGAAAGCTTCATGTCAGGTTGGCCACTTTACATTATTTGTATCTTAATCGGTGTTGCAATCTACGTTGCACTTTGTGCAATCTTCAAGAAAGATTATGTTAAACACGAAGAAGTACTTGAAGATGTTGACATTTCATTCGAATAGAATCGAGAGTTTTAGTTAAAATTAAAAATAAATGAGAACCACTTTTAAAGGTGGTTCTCATATAAGAATTAAGTGAAAGAGAGTGATTAGATATGAAATTTTTAGCAGTTACAGCTTGCCCATCAGGGGTAGCACATACTTATATGGCAGCTGAAGCAATTCAGCAGGCTTGCGAAAAAGCTGGTGTAGAATGTAAGGTTGAAACACAGGGATCAATCGGAATCGAAAACCAAATTACAAAAGAGGATGTTGAAACAGCAGATGCAGTTATTTTAACAACTGATATGCCAATCAAAAATGTTGAGAGGTTTGACAATCTCAAAAAAGTAAAAATTGGCATTAGCCCAGCAATTAAGCAGGCAGATTCTATTGTTGAAAAAATGATAAAGATGCTTCAGGCATAACTGAGCTAAGGCAGGTCTAATCGCCTGCCTTTTTCTGACCGAAAGACAAAAAGATTAACGAAAGTAAAAATTTTTGAGAAATCAATGAAATAAAGAGAGTTTGAAGTTATATAGGAGGAAGAGATATGTTAAGTAAAACAATAACAATAAACAATGATGAAGGATTACACATGAGACCGGCAGGTATTGTAGCAAAAGAAATGGGAAAATTTGTATGTGATGTTTCAATTCTTTTTGGAGATAAGAAAATAAATGCAAAGAGTTTGATTAATATAATTTCAGCATGTATTAAAAAAGGTGCAGAAGTTACATTTGAATGTGATGGAGAAGATGAAGAAGCTGCAATGGCTAAGATTGAGGAACTTGAGGCAGCAAATTTTGGAGAGTAAGAGGTAAAGCTTATGTATAAGGGTATTGCAGGATCAGAAGGTATAGGAATAGGAAAAGTTGTCATAATTGAAGAAAAAGAAATAAATATCGAGACAAAAAAAATCGAAGATACAGATGCAGAATTAAACAGACTTCAGGAAGGAATCGAAAAATTTGTTGAGGCAACAAATGCTATGGCTGACAGAATGGATGAAACAGTAGGAAAGAAAGATGCGGACATTCTCAGAGGTCATATACAGATGTTACAGGATCCAATGATTGAGGAACAGATATCTGCGCTTATTGTAGCAGAAAAAGTTTCAGCGGAAGTAGCAGTGGATCAGGTTCTCGAACAGACTGCAGAAATGTTTGCTCAGATTCCTGATGAATTGTTACAACAGAGAGCAACGGATTTTAGAGATATTAAAACAAGAATGTTGAAACTTCTTCTTGGAATCGAAGATATTGATATATCACAGGTTCCAAAGGACACAGTATTGGTGGCAAAGGATCTTACACCGTCTATGACAGCAGGAATTAATCCTGATAATATAGCAGGAATAATAACAGAGTTAGGTGGAAGAACTTCTCATTCAGCAATACTTGCAAGAGCCATGGAAATTCCGGCAGTTCTTAGCATTGAAAATGTATGTAGTCTGGTAAGCAATGGTGATGAAGTGATTGTTGACGGTACATCAGGAGAAATAATATTAAAACCGGATGAAGCTACAATAGAAGAATATAAAGTAAAAATAGATGAATTAAGAAAAGAAAAAGAATTATTAGTTAAATATGCAGGAAAGCCATCCGTAACAAAAGACGGTGTTAAGGTTGAACTTGTTTGCAATATTGGAAAGCCGGAAGATGCAAAGAAAGCGGTAGAGTGCGATGGCGAAGGCATTGGACTCTTCAGAACAGAATTCTTATTTATGGATAGAGATTCTATCCCTACTGAAGAAGAACAGTTTGAGGCATACAAGAGTGTTGCTGAGAAAATGAATGGCAAGCCGGTTATAATTAGAACTTTGGATATAGGTGGAGATAAGGAAATTCCATATCTCGGATTAGATAAAGAAGAAAATCCGTTTTTGGGATTTAGAGCAATTAGATTCTGTCTTCAGAGAGATGATATTTATAAAGTACAGTTAAGAGCATTATTAAGAGCAAGTGCATTTGGCAAAATAAAAATAATGGTTCCTCTTGTTACATGTATCGAAGAATTACGTAGTGTAAAAGCTTTAGTAAAGGATATCATGAAAGATTTGGACAGCGAAAATATAAAGTACAACAAAAATATTGAAATAGGTGTTATGATGGAAACACCGGCAGCATGTATGATAGCAGATCTTCTTGCAAAAGAAGCAGCATTCTTTAGTATAGGAACTAACGATTTAACAGGATATACTATGGCGGTAGACCGTGGAAATGCAAAGGTTGCATATTTGTATTCAACATACCAGCCGGCAGTTCTTAGAGCCATTAAGAAAATAATTGAATGTGGTAAAAAAGAAGGTATAATGGTAGGTATGTGTGGTGAAGCTGCAGCGGATGCTAAACTTGTACCATTATTACTTGCATTTGGTCTTGATGAATTCAGTGTTAGTGCTACAAGCGTATTAAAGACAAGAAAAATAATTTCAGAATGCGATGTTAATGAATGCCGGGAACTTGCAGATAAGGTAATGCAGTGTAGTACACAGGAAGAAGTATTGGCATTATTGGATAAATAAACATTAATTGTATTGGAGATTGGTTATGGAAATAAAATTTATAGCAACTGACGTGGATGGAACTTTAGTGATGGATGATCATATGACTATTCCACAGGTTAACATAGATGCTATAAAGCAGGCAAAGATAGAAGGCATTATTACAGCCATAAGTACCGGAAGAACAAATGTGGCAACCATAGAGGCAAGTAAAGCACTAGGTGGTGTGGACTATTTGATTTTATCCAATGGCGCGGTTATAATGGACGGAAGGACTAATGAAATTATTTACAGCAATTATTTCCCAACAGATACAATTGAGAAGGTTATCAGTATAATAGAAAAATATCCAATTATTTATGAAATATATGCTGATGGAAAAGGATACGTTAATCAATACACAAATGACAATTACTTTGACATAAAGGCACTTCCATATGATTTTCTGGTTGAATATATAAAAATACTGGAGACTACTGATGATGTGTTGGAACTTGTCAGAAGTCATAATGTTGAAAAAATAAATATAAATCAGGTGCCAAAAGAATATATAGAGTCCGTTACAGCAGAACTTAAAGACATTCCATCATTGGTATTTTCAGCCGGTTTTGATGGAAATATGGAGATTGTTGTGAAAGGTTCAGATAAGGGGAGTGCAATTAAAAGAATTGTGGATAAACTAAATATCCAACCTGAAAGTATTATGGCATTTGGTGATTCCCTAAATGATGCAACAATGCTTAAATATGCAGGGGTTTCCTACGCATTGTTATCCGGAAAGGATGCAGCTAAAAATGCAGCCAAAAATATTACAAAAGTGGGAAACAATGAAGGTGGAGTTGGATTGGCAATAAAAGAATATTTGACAAATTCTCCAAAATAAAAGAAAATAAAGTTAAGAAGTTGCTAAGGAGGGAGAAATGTTAGCTAAAGAGAGACAAAACAGGATTGTTGAGTTAGTGAATGAAAATGGTTCTGTTTTGGTGAAGGAATTAAGCGAACAGTTTGAGGTAACTGAAGACAGTATTAGAAAAGATCTGTCACTGTTAGAAAAAAAAGGGCTGCTCAAAAAAACTTACGGTGGAGCAATGAGAAACCGTGTAAACACACATGAGCGATATGTTTCCCAAAGAAAGGGCAAGAATATCAAAGAGAAGCAGGATATTGCAAGAAAGGCATTTGAATTAATTGAGGAAGGGGATGTTATCTTCCTTGATATATCAACAATTAATATTGAATTAATAAAATTGATAGTTGAGGCCAATTTGAACATAACAGTTGTAACCAACATGATAGACATAATGCTTAATTTTACTGCAGAATCAGAAGTAAATCTTTTGTTTGTAGGTGGAAAACTCAATAGAGGAAGAGATGGCTTTGTAGGTGGATACACTAATAAACAGATTTCGGAATTTAATTTTGATAAGGCGTTTATGGGAGTTGTAGGTGTTGATTTAGAAAAAAATAAAGTTTACACATATGCAACGGACGACGCACTTACCAAGAAGGCAATTATGGATTCAAGCAATGCTACATATATGATGATGGAAAATAGTAAATTCTCAAGAGAGGGAAATTACAGATATGCATATGCAGATGATTTTACAGGTGTAATTGTTGATGAAATAACGGATTCCGAAATTATAAACAAAATCGGACAGTATAATTTGAGATTGTATATGTAGGGTAACTATATGCATAGAAAAAAGAGACAAATCATAGAAAAATTATGATATGTCTCTTTTTTTATGCCTGTTTTTTACAGTTTACAAACATATGTTCGAATGATATAATTTCTTCAAAAGATAAATTTAATGGTAACTATTATGGAGAGAATGTATATTTGTATAGATTTAAAATCCTTCTATGCATCAGTAGAATGCGTAGAGCGTGGACTTGATCCTATGACAACGAAGTTGGTAGTGGCGGATATTGAGCGAACTGAAAAAACAATATGTCTTGCCATTACCCCAGCAATGAAAGAACTGGGAATAAAGAACAGATGCAGAATATTTGAAATACCTAAGGGGGTAGATTACCTTGTTGCTCAGCCAAGAATGCAGAGATATATAGATTATGCGGCGGACATATATGCCATTTACCTTAAATATATATCAAAGGATGACATACATGTTTATTCCATTGATGAGGCATTTATGGATGTGACGGAGTATTTGAAATTATATAATGTTACGGCAAGAGAACTGGGGCAGATGATTATGAAGGACATATATGATACCCTGGGAATACGTGCCACCTGTGGCATAGGCACTAATTTATATCTGGCGAAAATTGCCCTTGATATAACGGCTAAGCACTCTGAGGATTTTATAGGTGAATTAGATGAAGAAAGGTTCAGACAGCTTTTGTGGAACCACAGACCTTTGACGGATTTTTGGAGAATCGGAGGTGGAATATCCAAAAAACTGGCATCATATGGAATAATGACTATGAAAGATATTGCCATGGCAGATGAAGATTTTCTCTATGGCATTTTTGGCATTGATGCGGAGCTGTTAATAGATCACGCATGGGGAAGAGAGACTACTACAATAAAACAGATTAAGGAATATAAGCCTGACAATAATAGCATTTCCGGCGGACAGGTGCTTGCCTGTGATTACAATTTCAGGGATGGAGAAATTATTATAAAGGAAATGGCGGATACGGTATGTCTGGAAATGGTAGATAGGAATCTGGTAACAAAGTCCATTACCCTTCATGTGGGATATTCTAACAGATTTAATATGAAACCGGCACACGGTACGGTGGCACTTGATATGGAAACTAATTCGGATATTATGATAATCCCGAAGGTAGTTGAATTGTACCGGAGAATTGTGAATCGTAATGTACCTATAAAGCGGGTTAATATTATATGTAATAATGTTGTTCAGGAAGAATGCAGAAAGTACAGTTTTTTTGTGGATACCTGTGCATTGGAAAGGAATAACAAAATGCAGAAAGCCATGATTGAAATAAAAAACAAATACGGAAAAAATGCAATTGTTAAGGGAATGGATTTACAGGATAAAGCCACAACAATAGAAAGAAACGGACAAATCGGCGGACATAAGGCAGGTGTGTAGAAATGGCGGGCAGACCAAAAACGAAAATGACTATAGAGAACAGGGCTAAACAGTTTATGCCTTTTGCTGCTTTAAAAGGCTTGCCGGAGGCAATGGCGGCAAAAGAAAAAATAGTAGTGGAAAAAATAGAATTATCCGGTGACATGGAAGAAGAATTAGACAGAAAAATGAGAAGTCTCGAAAAGGGAACAATAGCAACCGTAATATATTTTGAAAAGGATGAGTATCAAAAAATTACAGGTATGGTAGCAAAAATAGACAGAGACAGCAGAGTTTTACAGATAGTAGACCGTAAGATTTGTTTTGAAAATATTTATAGTTTGGACTATACTATGGATTGATTGTAGCGGTGACGTTTGACAGGATTAACAGATGCTGGAGTATTTATTGCCGGAAGAGTACAGCCTATGATTTTTGAAAGAGTCACAGTTACTATTAATGAAAGTGCAATTACTAAGGCAAGTCCTAAATTGTGATATTCAATGAATATTCTAAGACCGTTGGCTGTAGCAAGAACAATTCCTACAATAATAGATATCTGAAATTCTTTAAAAACTACACGGAAGAAATCACTGAAACGTACTTCATCCAAAGCAAGACCACGTATTATAAGTGTTGAACTCTGTGAACCACAGTTTCCACCTGTATCCATAAGCATTGGAATGAAGGAAACAAGAAGTGGAATTGCAGCGAAAGCATTTTCATATTTTGTAATAATGCTACCTGTTATAATGGATGAAAACATAAGAACAAGTAACCATGGAATTCTTCTTTTGGCGTGGGCAAAAGAAGAGGTTTCAAAATATGTTTTCTCACTTGGAGCAACGGCAGCCATTTTTGTAATATCTTCGGTAGCTTCATCAATTACAACATCCATGGCATCGTCAACGGTGACTATGCCAACAAGTCTGTTGTCAGTGTCAATAACAGGAAGTGCAAGAAGGTCGTATTTTCTAAAAAGTCCTGCAACTTCTTCCTGATCCGTATGAGTTGAAACCGAAATAAGTTCAGTTTCCATAATATCTTTTATCAGAGTGTTGTCATCTGAAGTCATTAAGTCTTTAGCTGAAACAATGCCAATAAGTTTACGCTGCCAGGTTACGTAGCAGGTATAGATTGTCTCTTTATGAATACCTGTTTTTTTAATATGAGCCATGGCTTTTGCAACAGTCCATTCAGGACTCAAATCAACATATTCAGTTGTCATAATGCTACCTGCACTATCGTCAGGGTAGTTAAGTAGCTGATTAATAATGTTGCGTTCGTTCTGTGGAGTAACATTTAATATACGTGTAACAAGGTTAGCAGGAAGTTCCTCTAACATATCAACGGTATCATCCATATAAAGATTGTCTAATAATTCACGTAATTCCTTTTCAGAGAAAATCTCTACAAGTGCAGACTGCATGGAGCTGTTCATGTTGGAGAAAACTTCAGCAGCCTTATCCTTAGGAACAAGTCTGAAAACAATTGCGATTTCCTTGTCATCTAACTGTGAAAGCAGTGAGGCAATGTCTACTGCATTCATTGTCATTAAATTTTCTTTTAATTCTTTGAAGCGACGTTCTGATAGAAGTCTGATAAATAATTCTTTTCTCATTTTCATAATACATATACCTCCAGATAATTAAATTTTTAAGTTTTATAAAACAATGGGCTCCAGAATCCATAACCTCACCACCTTTCTTTTTTATGTAATAAAAAATCCTTCAAAGCCTGAGCAATGAAGGATATAAATCACAAATTAAGTCACCGTTCAAGCTTTAGCATCATAGGGCATATATTAATTGCATTAGGTTATGCCTTAACGACATAGCCTGCTAACCAACTAATTGTGTCTCCACAATCTCGCGGCAGCAATCTTAGGATAAAACCAAATCCCTATGGTAACCTCACCTACCGATAAAGTAGTACAATATTTTCTTTTCGGGGTCATAATACAATCTGAAAAAGTAAAAGTCAACCTTTTTTTGAAAAAATAGTTTTTTCTCTTGCTTTCATATATGCAATCCCCGTAATATCTGCCAGCACCCAGCCTATAGGAATTGCCAGCCAGATTCCCGTTTCACCTATTATGGCTGACAGAATATATGCCAGAATTACTCTCATTCCGAGGGAAATAACCGTAAGTACTACGGACATTTCAGCCTTATTAATTGCGCGGTAATATCCATACAGCAAAAACAGGCAGCCTATTCCACAGTAGAACGCACCTTCTATTCTAAGATACTTCACGCCTGCTGCAATTACCTCCACATCTTTTGAACTAACAAATATTTTCATTAAAGGTGCAGCGAATATACATACTAATGCCGAAATAATAATGCTGAATATTATGCTGATTGCGAAAGCTTCTCTTGTTCCTTTCCGGATTCTATCATGCTTTTCTGCACCATAATTTTGTGCCACAAATGTTGAAAATGCATTTCCAAAATCCTGTACCGGCAGGTAGGCAAAAGTATCTATCTTTACACCTGCCGTAAATGCTGCCATTATTGTAGTTCCAAAGCTGTTAACCAACCCCTGAACCATCAGAATCCCAAAGTTCATTACAGACTGCTGCAGACATGTAAGGGATGACAGATTTATTATTTCCTTGAATATTTTTTTATCCAGACGCCATTCACTTCTCTTTGGTAATAATTCCCTACAGGATTTAACCACATATATACCAATTCCAACTGCCGATACATATTGGGATATTACCGTAGCAATGGCAGCACCTTTTATTCCCCATGGAAAAACCACCACAAATAATAAATCAAGCCCAATATTTAAAACCGTGGAAACTGCCAAAAAGATCAGTGGCACAACTGAATTTCCCAAAGCCCTTAACAGGTATGAAAAAAAATTGTACAGCGATGTTGCTATAAGCCCAATGAATATTATTAAAAGATATATTTTCATTCCCCTATACACTTCATCCGGTACCTGTAGAAATATCATTATCGGGTTAATTAAAATGTACACTGCAATATTTAAGACAATCGTAACTAACATAATGAGGCTGAAAGCCTGTCCCACTGCGATTCTTAAATTTTCGTCGCTGTCATTTCCCCTGTATATGGAAAATAATGCTCCGGCCCCCATGCTCAGCCCCAGAAATATGGAGGTCAGAAAAATCATTAGTGTATAAGCTGAGCCAACTGCTGCCAATGCATTTTTTCCAAGCACCTGCCCCACTATTAATGTATCCGCTATATTATAGAACTGTTGCAAAAGGTTTCCCGCTATCATGGGGATTGTAAACATTATAAGACTTTTTGAAATTTTTCCCTTTGTTAAATCATAGTACATATCGTATCTCTCTTATTTTATCTATGTTTTATTCTATTTTAGCATTATAAATATTCTTTTCAAACTTTTATAATTTGTACTAAAAAAACTATTTTAGAAAATTTGGAAAATTGGAGGCAAACTGTAAGTAAGAAAAACATTGTAAACAATATGGACTAATGTTACAATTAATAAAAGAGAATAAAGAACGATTGTATTATGAAAAACATTAATAACAGAACATAATCCTTGAGCAGAATCAGATTGATGTATCAGATAGAATCTGACATACCGGTATGGTTATCGCTCAGGGATTTTTCAACATGGAGCAGAAACACCGGAGTTATTACAAAAAATGACGAATTATATATGTTTGGAACAAACATAAACGGACAGTTGGGAATTGGAAATAATAAGGAAGGTGCAAAACTCCCGGTTAAAGTAATGGATAATGTCAGAAGCGTATCCTGTGGCAGCGATTATGTTCTTGCAGTAAAGAAAGATAATACACTTTATAGCTGGGGCAAAAACGATTATAGTAACCTGCTTAAATATGAGGAACCGCCGAAGGAACAACCGGATGCCGGTAATATAAATAATAAGAAGACTGTAAAAGTCAAAAAAATAAAAATTAAATAAATTATAATTCAGGTAAAGCATTTTTGTTGAAAATGCAAGGGTGCTTTATGTATTATATTTATAAGAAAAAATTAAAAAGTAAAAAATAAAAGTTAAAAACAATAAAAAACAATAAAAAACAATAAAAAATAATAAAAAATCTATTGACTTAGCGTACTACTAATAGTAATATAGAATCAGAGTAAGGAATCACATTTATAGTGTTGATATCCCTTAAATATAGAAATTGAGAGGATGTTACTATGGTAGATAAGTTAGTTAAAACAGAAAGAATTGAAAGCCTGAAAGACAGAATGCTTTCGGTTCCAAGATATGCTTCCATAGAGCAGGCGAAGATTATTACTGAAACATATAAGAAGCATGAAGATGAACCGAGAATTTTGCAGAGAGCATATTCTCTTAAGGCTTGCCTTGAAAAAATTGCTATAAGTGCTGAACCGGAGGAACTTATAGTGGGAAACAGAACGGCAGGAGTCAGATACGGAGTTGTATTTCCTGAAAGTGGAAGTACATGGGTTGATAAGGAATTTGAAACTCTTCCAACAAGACCACAGGACAAGTTTAATGTAAGAGAAGAAGACATTAAATATTTTAGAGAGGTTATATACCCATACTGGCAGGGAAAATCTCTGGAAGATGTTCTTAAAAAGAGATATGGTAAAGAAATTGATGAAATTTCAAAAGTTGCTAAGATTAACCAGAAGGACCACGCACAGGGACATATTAATCCTGATTGCGCAGGATGGCTTAAAAAGGGACCTGCCGGATTGAAAGCAGAAGCAGAAAGCTATCTGGAAAAAGAAACAGATGAAGAGAAAAAACTGTTTTACAAGAGTGTAAGCATAGTTATGGAGGGGGCAGTCAACTTTATCTTAAGATACAGGGACCAGCTCAATGAACAGGCAAAGGATAATGATGAATGGGCCGAGAATATGAGAAAAGTTGCAAATGTTTGCGACAACATATCAAAGAGACCGCCTGAAACATTCCATGAAGCAACTCAGGCATTATGGTTTTTGTTCGTAATTTTACAGATGGAATCCAATGCATCTTCATTTTCACCGGGAAGAATGGATGTATATATGTATCCATATTATAAACACGACATTGATGCAGGGATTGAAACTGATCAAAGTGTTTTGGAAATCATTGAGAACCTCTGGCTTAAATTTAATGAAATAGTATATATGAGAAATTCAAACAGTGCAAAGTTTTTTGCAGGATTTCCAATTGGATTTAATATAGCAATAGGTGGACAGGATGAGGATGGAAATCCATACGAAAATGAACTTTCATACCTTTTCCTTAAGTCACAGGAGCATTTGGGACTTCCGCAGCCAAACCTTTCAGTAAGATTGTGTGAAGAAACAAGTGATAAATTATTAAAGGCTGCGATTAAAGTTGTATCCTTGGGAAGTGGAATGCCACAGTTCTTTAACGACAAGGCAGTTGTTCCGGCAATGATTGATGATTTGGGGATTGAACCAAAGGATGCAAGAGATTATGCTATTGTAGGATGCGTGGAACTTACAACTCAGGGAGATAACCTTGGCTGGTCAGATGCAGCAATGTTTAATTTAAATAAAGCATTAGAATTAACACTAAATAATGGAAAGTGTCTTCTGACAGGAAAGCAATTAGCACCTGATAGAGGAAACCTGACTACGTTTGAAAAATATGAAGATTTGGAAAAAGCATTTAAAGAAAATATTGATTATTTTATGGACAAGATGCTTTTGGCATGTGAGCAGGTTGAACAGGCTCATATGGATCTTCTCCCAACACCATTTTTGTCATCAGTTATAAGAAACTGCATGAGCAAAGGAATTGATGTTACAAGAGGAGGCGCAAAATACAACCTCTCAGGTATTCAGATGATACAGGTTGCAAATCTTGCCGACAGTCTTGCAGCACTTAAAGAAATGGTGTATGACAAAAAGACAGTAACAAAAGAAAGAATGCTTAAAGCACTTCAGAATAATTATGAAGGCGATGAAGTATTAAGAACAATGCTCCTTAACAAAGTACCTAAATATGGAAATGATGTTGAGTGGGTAGATAATCTTGGAGCAAAGTGGGCAGGATATTTCCGTGAAAGAATCGGAAAATTCAAAAACTATAGAGGTGGTAAATACCACACAGGAATGTATACAGTTTCGGCACATGTGCCTATGGGCAAGAATGTAGGGGCAACACCGGATGGAAGATATGCAACAACGCCATTGGCAGACGGTGGTATGTCTCCTGTTTATGGACGAGATGAGCATGGTCCTACGGCGGTGCTTAAGTCAGTATCAAGACTGGATAAGAGCTGGACAACAAATGGTGGACTCTTGAATATGAAGTTCTTACCTGAATTTTTCAAAACTGAAACGGGAATTAATAAATTTGCAAAAATGCTTAGAGCATTTGTGGATCTTGAAATACCACATATTCAGTTTAACGTAGTTAGAAAAGAGGATCTTATAGCAGCAAAGAAGGATCCTGAAAGATATAGAAATCTTACGGTAAGAGTTGCCGGATATACTGCATATTTTGTGGAACTTGCCGGAGAATTACAGGATGAAATCATAGCAAGAACAAGTTATAATGATATTTAATAAACATCGCTAAAAGGCATTGATGGAGGTATGGAGATTATGAAGGGATATGTTTTTGACTTCAAGAGATTTTCAGTCCATGATGGTGAAGGTATCAGAACAACGGTTTTCTTAAAGGGATGTACATTAAGGTGTGCCTGGTGTCAGAATCCCGAAGGACTTTCGTTAAAACAGAGGCCGTTGTATTTTCCAAACAGATGTATACATTGTAACACATGTGTTCATTTAGCCGAAAATGGTGGAGTAAGGGAAGCGGACAGACAAATAATTTTGGATGTCAAAAAGAAGGAAGATTGGGAGCGCATAGTTGACAATTGCCCTTCGAAAGCTATTTCCATGGATTCCAGATATATGACGGCAGATGAGGTTGTGGAAGAAGCCTGTAAGGATGAGCCGTTCTTTAAATATGGAGGAGGTGTAACACTTTCCGGTGGAGAGCCTCTTATGCAACATGAGTTTGCAATAGAGATTTTGAAAGGGTTAAAAGATAGAAATGTAACAACAACAATAGAGACGGCATCTAATATTCAAACAAGAATATATCAGGAAGCAATGAAGTACATTGATTACGTTTATGCAGACTTAAAGATTTTTGATAGTGAGCTGCATAGGAAATACACAGGAGTTGATAACAATTTAATTAAACAAAATCTGGATTGGCTGTTAACATCCAGAAAGCGTGAAAATGTGATTATAAGAACTCCCCTGATTCCTACCATGACGGCAACCAATGACAATATTGCAATGATTGCTGAATATATAAGCAGCATATATCCGGATGTGAAATATGAATTGCTTAATTACAATCCACTGGCTCAGGCTAAGTACAAAATGGTGGATAAAGAGTTTTGTTTTGAAGAAAACCCATCAGTATACAGTGATGATCAAATGAGGGCTTTTGGAAAAATTGCTACAGATAATGGAATAAAAAATCTTATTTTAGAAATTTAAAAAATAATGTTGGAGGTATTAAAAATGAAGTTAATTATTGATGATGCAAACATTGAGAAGGTAAGAGAAATTTGGGATTTATACCCATGCGATGGTGTTACAACAAATCCATCTATTCTTGCAAAGAGCAAAAGACCACCATATGAGGTGTTGTCTGAATTAAGAGAAATCGTAGGAAAAGACGGCGAATTACATGTTCAGGTAGTATCAAAAGATGCAGAAGGCATGGTTAAGGAAGCTAATGTTATTAGAGAACGTCTTGGTGCAAATACATTTGTTAAAATCCCAACAACACCACAGGGACTTAAGGCAATGAAAGAATTAGCACCACAGGGTGTAAATATTACAGCGACAGCAATTTACACACCAATGCAGGCATTCCTTGCAGCAAAAGCAGGAGCTAAATATACAGCACCATACGTTAACAGAATTGATAACTTTGGATACAACGGTATTCAGGTTGCAATGGATATTCAGGATATATTTGAAAACAACAATTTACAGTGTGATGTTCTTGCAGCAAGTTTCAAGAATTCACAGCAGGTACTTGAACTTACAAAGTATGGCATCGGAGCATCTACAGTAGCATGTGATGTTATAGAAGGTCTTATTAAAAACAAAGCAATTGACGCAGCAATCGATGCATTTAACGACGATTTTGAATCAATTACAGGTAAGGGCAAAACAATGGCAGATTGTTAAAAATACCCTAAAATAAGGCAGATAAACAGGTCTCCCTCAAATAATTTTTTTCAATATAATAAAAGGTAGTTTTCAAAACGATTGGAAGCATTTCGTCATCTTTACGAGCATAGCTACAATTGCGGAGCATTGTCTGAAGCCACGAAGTGGCTGAGTTTGCGGAAGCAATTGTTAATATGCGGCGCAGTAAAGATAGAAATGCGACATGTTTTGAAAACTACCTTTTATTATATTGAAAAAAATTATTTGAGGGAGACATTGTTTATCTGCCTCCCCATTTTATAAAGTGTATTTTTTAGTAAAGACTGCCAATGTTTGAGAACAGACTTGAAACTGAGCCAAGAGCACCTGATACGATAGATGAGATGAATAAGTAGAATATAATCACTTCAACTATAAATACGATGCTGTATGTAATAAGTAAAGCATAAGATTTTTTGTCAGTGTCAAGTTTAACTATTTCAACATAGTTTGCAATAAATATTACAGATGTGTAAATAAATGCAACTACTGATAAAACTAATCCAAGCTTTGCACTAAGAAGTGTAAATATAATTGTAACTACCTGTAAACAAACAGATAAAACAGATGTAACACCCTTTATTGCAAAAATGTGAGCTATGGATGTATTGGATTTGAAAGTCTTATTAGTAAAAGCATATAACAGTCCGGCAGCTCCAAATGTGTTAATTACCGCTATTATTACTGCAACAAGTAAAAGTTTTGCAACAGGTAACATATCATAAAGCTTATTGTTTAAATAAAGGAATTCAATAAGTGAAATAATAAATATTCCAATTATATTAATTGCCATCATGATTACACCATAATGTAAATCATCTTTTGCTATAAATTCTTTTATTGTTGCAGATGGTGACTTGAACATACCTGCAATTTTTGAAAATACAAATTTAATTTTATTTCCTAATTCACTTGAATGAGCCTGCTGTGGAGCAGCACCGTAAGGCATTCCTTGATTTTCGTTATAATTTTGGTTGAATCCCTGATTGAAATTCTGATTAGGAATTGGACCGCCCTGATTAAAGTTCTGATTAGGGTTTGCTCCCTGATTGTAATCGTTCTGAGCAGTAGTTTGCGCCTGAACATTAGTGTTATCAGGTTGAACATTAGCTTCAGCTGCCGGAGCGTTAGCCTGTGTGTTAGTGTCAGCTGTCTGTGGTGCAGTTTCCTGAGTATTAGCGTTGTTCTGGCAGTTACATACCTCACCTTCCGCTAAAGGTCTGCCACAGTACATACAAAATTTTGCCATTTTAAATCCTCCTTATTAATTTGAATATATTTATTATTTTATTTTAAACCATCTGTTGCATCAATTGTAAAGCCTGCTTTATTAGAGCCAATAAGTTCGTTGTACATTTTCTTAATTTTTGTATAACCGCTTATGTAGTAATCCCCTACTTCAGAAGATCCCGGTATACGTTCATTATATTCTTCATAGATAACTTCATCCTCGCCGCATTTATTAATGTCTTTGAATAGCACAGGGAAGTATACGGTTTTGGAATGTTTATTATTGGTAACTTTTGCACTAAATACGCAGTAATAGTCGTTTGAGTCTCCATAATATGAGTCATTACCGATTTCTTTAGAATATAAAAGGTATGAACCTACGTACTTTAAGTCTGAAGCTTCAAAGTATTCATCTTCCTGTGCCAGATATGCTTCGACAACATCCTTTGCCTGATTTTGAAGCTTCTTGTTGTCATCATCAGATAACTGTGACAGAGAAGAGACATATTCAGGAACATTGTCTAAAGTAAAATCCTTACTGTTGGTTTTGAATTTGTATCCGTATTCTTCTTCCGCAGATTCTAAAGTCTCATTGTTAACGTAAACTGTGACTTTATCACCTTTAGCATAATGTTCAGCCTCATTCTCAATATTGTAATCGTATTCAGAGAATGTAGAGTTGTTGGAAACGATGCTTACTGAAAGGTAAGGGGATACGCCTTCTACACTAAGAGATACACCGTCAAAAGGATCAACCTCCTGTAAATCCTTTAAGCCCTTTACCTTGTAACTTTTTTCATCCTTTGTAAATTTAATTCCAAATTTCTTTGCAACTTCGTTATCGTATTTAATAACAAGTTTTACAGTGTCTCCGTTGCTTAAGTCTGATGAAGGATCAATAGAGAACGAGACACTGTCCATAAGAATCTCAGCATAAGAAGATTCATCAGTTACACTGTCAAAAATTCCCTGTAGTCCGTCAAGAATGTCGTCGTAGTCTTTCTTGCCTTTTGTGAAATCAGAAGCCTTAGGTTTCTTTAATTTCTTTGCAAGGTCCTTCTTTAACTGCTTTTCGTTAACTTTGATATCAGCTGTTCCCCTTGTATCAAAGCCCTCGAAAGTTACCTTATCAACATAGTTTGTTAAATTAACTTTCTTTGGCACAAAGAAAACATAAGTAATAATGCTTACTGCAAGAATTGCAATAACTGCTACCGCAACAATGATTGGAATTAGTACTTTGTTGTTACGTTGTTTCTTTGGAGCTGATCCTGTAGGCATAGATCCGTTTACAGGAGCATTTCCCGTAAAAGCAGGATTTGTCTGTGATGCGGATTTATTGGCATTAGATTCAGCAGCAGATTTATTAGCAGCTGCTTCTTCTAAATCCTTTGACATATCGTATCCGCAATATTCACAGAATCTGCCGGTCAGGTTCAGTTCTTTACCACAATTTGGACAAAACATAAATTTTACCACCTTTCTTCCTTATTAGAATATATTACTCGTAACATTATTTTACAAAAATTTACATAGTAGTGTCAAACTATATTAAAAATATGCAATAAAAAGGCTAAAGAGCTGACTTGTAAAAGTAAATTCCGTATGAAAGACTAAATTCCACCCACTGTTAA
>URKY01000017.1 GCA_900548465.1 uncultured Eubacterium sp. | reverse complement strand
TTGCGGACATTTAAGAAGATATGAAAAGATAATCAAAAATTTATATTAAGTTTATGTCTAATACTCATAGCGTCTTTTTTGTTTTTTACTTAGCGAATCATAATCACTCCAACTATAATTCTCAATTTTGTTGTAATAAGTTTCTTTACGGTTTTCATCTTTATAAATTTCTTTAATGTCTTTCGCCGTAATGTTTTCCTTTTCACCTTCTACCAGAATTTTATTATCATCTGAAAAATCTCTTCTATACAGATATTGTTTTCCTGCAGAAGCTATAACTTCCCTCATTATAACTTTGTAGTTTTCCTGAAACTGATGGACATAATATATTTTCGGCTGTACACTCCAATAATGCTTTGCCCCATACATTCCCGTTCCAAAGCAAACTACCGTCAGCACTAAAATCATTACATGCAGCAATATTCTTTTTTTCTTCATAACATTTCCCTTCTTACATTTTCTCGATTTTGTATCCTACTCCCCAGACAACCTTCAGATATCTTGGTTCTTTAGGATTAATCTCAATTTTTTCGCGGATATGTCTGATATGTACTGCTACCGTATTGTCTGCGGCTACCGCTTCCTCATTCCACACAGCCTCATAAATCTGATCAATTGTAAATACTCTTCCGGGATTTTTTACGAGAAACAAAAGGATGTTGTACTCAAAAGGAGTAAGTTTCACCAACTCTCCATCCACCGTAACCTCTTTACAGGCGTCGTTGATTTCAAGTTCTCCGACCCTGTAAACATCACTCTTATTCTCAACCATTGTTCCCAATTTTGTGTATCTTCTAATCTGGGACTTTACTCTGGCTATAAGTTCCAAAGGATTAAATGGTTTTGTAATGTAATCGTCTGCTCCAACATCCAGACCAATGACCTTGTCGGCATCTTCAGATTTTGCTGACAGTATAATAATCGGTATGCTGCTGTTCTGTCTTATTTTTAGTGTAGCTCTTATTCCGTCAAGTTTTGGCATCATAATATCAATAAGTAAAAGATGTATCTCCTCTTTCTCCAATTTTTCTATGGCTTCAACTCCATCATAAACCTTAATAACATTATATCCTTCCTTTGAAAGATAAATATCAATAGCCTCCACTATTTCTCTGTCATCATCACATACAAGTATATTATACATATCATCCTCCACTTTTTTGCAATTTCTCATTGCTTACATATAAGATACAATTCAAATATTAATATAAACGAAAGGCAAATCTTAAGATTTTATTAAGGTCCTACAAATCACAATTATTAACGGTTCTTGGGAATGGAATCACATCACGGATATTGGCCATTCCCGTAAGATACATAATCATGCGTTCAAAGCCAAGACCAAAGCCTGCATGTCTTGCAGTTCCATATTTTCTAAGGTCAAGATAAAAATCGTAACTGCTTTCATCAAGACCTAATTCCTTAATTCTTGTTTTAAGAAGTTCATAATTTTCTTCTCTCTGGCTTCCACCGATTATTTCACCGATGCCCGGTACAAGGCAGTCCATTGCCGCCACTGTTTTTTTATCTTCATTCAGTTTCATATAAAATGCTTTAATTTCCTTTGGATAATCCGTTACAAAAACAGGACGTTTAAAAATCTTTTCCGTAAGATAACGTTCATGTTCTGTCTGTAAATCCACACCCCAGCTGACTTTATATTCAAACTCATCATTATGTTCTTCAAGAAGTTTTACTGCTTCTGTGTATGTCACTCTGCCAAAATCTGAATTTAACACATGGTTTAATCTGTCCAATAGTCCTTTATCTACGAAAGAGTTGACGAAATTCATTTCCTCCGGTGCATTTTCAAGAACATATTTAATGATATATTTAATCATTGCTTCTGCCAGTTCCATGTCATCATTTAAATCTGCAAAAGCAATTTCAGGTTCTATCATCCAAAACTCTGCTGCATGTCTTGTTGTATTAGAATTTTCCGCCCTGAATGTCGGTCCGAAAGTATATATTTTTTTGAACGCCATAGCGTAAGTTTCACCATTCAACTGTCCTGAAACCGTCAGATTTGTAGGCTTTCCAAAGAAATCCTCTTTGTAATCCACACTTCCGTCCTGATTTTTTCCTATGTTTTCCAAATCAAGAGTAGTAACCTGAAACATTTCACCTGCACCCT
The DNA here is from genome assembly GCA_900548465.1 of uncultured Eubacterium sp. Taxonomy (GTDB): domain Bacteria; phylum Bacillota; class Clostridia; order Lachnospirales; family Lachnospiraceae; genus Eubacterium_G. Next base: position 44,292 of record URKY01000017.1, on the reverse strand, counting down.
CACAATCGCTTCCTGTAATTAAAGGCGTATGAACGTAAACAAATCCTCTTTCCTGAAAGAATTTGTGAATTGCATAGGCACACAGGGAACGCACCCTGAAAACTGCCTGAAATGTATTGGTTCTAGGTCTCAAATGAGAAATAGTTCTTAAATATTCAAAACTGTGTCTCTTTTTCTGCAATGGATAATCCGGTGTGCTTTCACCTTCTATGTGTATTTTTGTAGCCTGAATTTCAAAAGGCTGTTTTGCCTTAGGTGTTGCCACTAAAGTTCCTTCCACAATTAAAGCTGCCCCGATATTCGTTGACGATATTTCAGAGAAATTATCAAGGATGTTGCTATACACTACCTGAATTGGTCTAAAATCTGTTCCGTCATTTAGTACAATAAATCCAAAAGTTTTAGAGTCCCTTATGCTTCTGACCCAGCCTCCTACAATGACTTCATTGTCCAAATATTTTTCTGTATTCTCAAATAACTCTCTTATCTCAATCACTTTTACTTTCCTCTCAAATTCTTTTATAAAATCTTATTTATTCAGCGCTTATTATCGTGCTGTCTCTTACATAATTTTCTGCCCAATAATAGAAATCATCAAATCCAACGCTAATCATATGTTCAACTAAATCAATCTGCCAGCTCAATTCATATATTTGTGAAAAATATCCCCCTTCATAGCCTTTGTCAATTTTCACCGCACTATTTGAAAAGCCATAATAGTTTTTCAAAAACTCTGTAATATTTTGCTCTGCGTCATTCTGCATCACCTGCCATTTATAACCTATACTTTCAGCAAAGGCAGATGCCATTTTATTAATAATATCATTTCCAATACGAATTAAATATATTTTGTTAGTATCTCTATCCATATATATTTTTACATTGTACTCCATATTGCCGCCCTTTGCCACGCCGTCACAAACATAAAAAGACACATCAGTATTATAAATCATATATAATCTCACGTCCTGTATTTTTAATTTTTCCCCAAGACTGAATTTAATATTTTCTCCCCAGACATTTATGTTCTGATCTAAGATTGTAAGACCTGTATCATTAATCATTATTCTCCATTTTTTAAACTCTGCCAAAATATTTTTATGAACAATTTTTTCGGCAGTATCGTTCATATACAATGGTACTTCAATAACAGTTTCATTCTCCGCATTATTTGTATAGCGCTTTCCAAGACTCTTTATTTTCGTATCAACCGTTGTCTTTGATGCAGTATTTATTTTGTATACCTCTTCATCAAAATAATGGATTTTGCTATTAGTATGCCCATCAACTATTTTGTTAAACGCAAAAGGCATGGTGACGGCTCCGGCAATCAGCAAAATGATTCCCATTATGGCCAATATATTTTTCATTTCAGGTTTCATATTATTTTCCTTCTACTTTTGTAAATGTAATGGTAACCTCAGTTCCTTTTCCAAGTTCACTGCTTATATTCCACTGTGCCTTATGAACGTTCACGATTTTTTCGCAGAGAGCCATTCCAATTCCCGCTCCACCTTCTTTTCTTGCACGGGACTTATCTATCATATAAAAAGCCTCGGTAATTTTCTTTATTTCCGACTCCTCCATTCCACATCCGTCATCCGCAATTGACAGGCTGTAAGTGTCTCCATTTCTTTTTCCATTTACCAAAATATTTCCATTCTCTTCCACAGCTTTTCTGCTGTTATCAATTATATTTGTAAATAATGAAATCAGCAATTCAGAATTTCCCTGTATTTTCGCCTCTTCAACAGCGGCCTTGTAATGAATTTTCTTTTGCTTTAATAATGGTCTCACTGTTTCACTTACTTTTTGCATTAACCGTTTCATACTCAGACTGTTAAACTCAATATTTTTCTTATCAATTGAAATCAAATCCATCATAGTGTATGACAGTTTTTCTAGTCTTTTTCCCTGGGTAAAAATGTAATTGGAAAATTCAATAATATCTTTTTTGTCCAGTTCCATCGAACGAAGCATATCCGAGTATCCGACAATTGCAGTAAGTGGGGTTTTCAGTTCGTGAGCAAAACTTGCAGTAAAATCTTCTTTCGCTCTGGCCGCATCTTCAAGCTGTCTTATATTTTTTTCCATGGCATCCGCCATAGTATTAAAGTTCTTTGTAAGTACACCGATTTCACCACCGTTTTTTATATCAGCCCTAACGCTGTAATTTCCAATTGCCATATTTTTAGTAGTTCTTGTAAGCTTAACAATAGGCTTTGCAATTTTCTTCGCTGTTAAATATGAAAGTGTACCTGAAACTACAAGTGCCACAGCAAGAATTGCCATGTATTGAAACGTCATCTGGTCCCGCCAATTGTAAATTTGCTCAATATCCCTCATTATGCTTATGTAATATTTTTTATCATTTACTTTCAGCACTGACATTGTTTCAAGGTAATGTTTTCCCTCGGTTTTATTAATTACATATAAATTTTTCTGTTTCTTTATATCCTGTTTTTTAACTAAATTTTCAACACCTTTATCAGCATAAATTTTATTCCATTTGTTGTCAAAAACTCTTATTTGCGTCTTGGCATTTCCCATATTTTTCTTTATTGCCACAACGCTGCTTTCCATGTACATTCCTAAGTCTTCACTATTTATCATATTGGCTTCTATTGAAGTTTTGAGAGTCAATATAAACATTTTATTTTCATTAGTAGCCTTGTCCACTTCACTATTTAAATATCTGTTAAAGGAAACATAAAGCAAAGCTCCACCAAGAGTCATATACATAATTATCACTATGCTAAGTATTGATAAAAAGATTTTCCAAAATATCTTCATAAATTATTTATCCTTTTAATCTGTATCCTACTTTATATACAGATTCTATTTTTTCTTCCCAATGTAGTTTTCTTCTCAAACGCTGTATGTGAAGGTCTACGGTTCTACTATTTCCCATGTAATCGCCACCCCACACGTTTTCATAAATTACATCTCTGTACAGAGCCACATTTCTGTTTCTCAAAAGAAGAACAAGCAGATTAAATTCCTTTAAGGTAAGTTCAATATTTTCTCCTGCCTTTGTAACCTGCATTGATGCAAGATTAATTGTAACATCCTCTTCATTTATTATGTCATTTGTCTTTTTATATCTTCTAAGGACACTCTCCACCCTTGCCAGCATTTCCACTATTTCAAATGGCTTTGTTATATAATCATCTGCTCCCGCCTTAAGTCCACGAACTTTGTTATCCGTAGTTCCCATTGCCGTAATAAAAATAACAGGATACTCCATGCTCTTTGCATATTCAAGCAATTCATATCCATCAATTTTTGGAAGCATAATGTCAAACAGACACAAATCAAACTGCTCTTCATCCATCAGTTTAGATGCCTCAACTCCATCGCCGGCAGTGCTTACACTATAGCCTACCTTCTTTAAATTTATTTTTATCAAGTTAAGAATTATTTCATCATCTTCTGCCACTAATATTCTAATCATACAAAATCCTCTTCGTTATATTTTTCATTGCAAAGTTATTTTCCTTATAAAGTTCAACAGATTGCCGGTTTTATTATTCCGACAATCTGTCTTTAATTTTGTATCATTATTGTATCATTTTTGTAACGGGAATACCACACGGATTGTTATTTCCCTGCTTCCGTATTGCTTTCCTTCCACCAACGGCCATTTTTCAGTATTGAAAAGCAACATTAATTTTCCTTTTTTCCCTTCTCTATTGTTTTCTGGAAGCGCTCAACTTCTTTAGCAATTACTCCACTCATTGCCAGCAGACAAATTAAGTTTGGAATTGCCATAAGGGCATTTGCAATATCCGAGAAATTCCATACAACATCTAATGCCGTGGTTGCGCCTACAAACACCACAAGTGAGAACACTATTCTGTACACCATATTATATTTGTGAGTGTTAAATATGTATTCAAAGGCTTTTTCACCATGATACTCCCAGCCCAAAATTGTTGAGAATGCAAATAATGCTATTCCTATTGTAACAAGCCAACCACCTACTTTGCCAAGGGCTGACTGGAAAGCTGCAATGGTTAAAGCTGCACCTTTCACTACCGTATTGTGCTTATAACTTCCATTCTCAAATACATACTCATCACCTGATGCATCATTCCATTTTCCTTCTATACTGTCAGGAGTTTTATTTTTGTCCTTATAAATCAAGTCAACACTTTGAGTTTCTTTTTTCGAATCTACATATGTAAGTTTAAGATTACTTCCCTGTAATTTATATGTATACTCAGTATTTTCAGAATTGCCATCACTATCTTTTGCTTCAACTATTATTGAATTTTCATTGCCTTTATAGGTTCCTGCTGCGCCGGGTTGAGTCATTCCCAGCGCACCTGAAGATGCAATGCAAAGTCCTGTAATTGTACATACTACAATTGTATCCCAGAATGTTCCTGTCATGTTGATGTATCCCTGACGAACCGGGTCATCTGTTGTGGCTGCTGCGGCAGTTATTGCTGCTGAACCCATGCCGGCTTCATTAGAAAATACACCTCTTGCAACACCATATCTCATGGCATTCATCATAGCTGCAGTAATTGCACCGCAAAGTCCGCCACCGACAGCCTCAGAACTAAATGCCATTTTAAATATCATTGCAATTCCTGCAGGCAGATTTTGAATATTCATAATAATTACAATTAGACCTGCAACTACATAAAATATAGCCATAAATGGGACAACTACCGAAGATACTTTTGATATCGATTTAATGCCTCCGACAATAATTACAAGAGACAAAATTGTAAGAATAACTCCCACTATTGTCGTGTTAAAATTAAAAGTGTCATGTAATGATTCCGCAATTGAATTTGCCTGAGTCATATTTCCAATGCCAAAGGATGCAATAACGGCAAAAACTGCAAATAACATACCAAGAACTGCTCCCAGTTTTTTATGCTTAAACCCTTTTTTCATTGTATACATCGGGCCGCCTGACATTTCACCCTTCTGATTTACTTCACGGTATTTGATAGCAAGCATGCATTCACTGAACTTCGAGGTCAATCCAAAGCATGCGGATATCCACATCCATACTAACGCCCCGGGGCCTCCCGCAACCATTGCTGTTGCAACACCAACAATATTTCCGGTACCAATTGTTGCCGCCAAAGCTGTGGTAAGTGCCGAGAACGGAGACACATCCCCTGTTCCTCTTTTTGTAGTTCTTGCCTCCTTACTCAATGTACTTTTGAGTGCATAGCCAAGATTCCTCCACGGGCGAAACTTAAGTCTTACCGTCAGGAAAATACCTGTCCCTACAAGAAGCACCAACATCACCGGACCCCATACAAAATCATCAATTTTGGAAATAATCTCTGCAAAATTCATTTACCTTTTCTCCCTTTTTTAATATTTTATTATTTGCGGTTAATAATAATTTCAGAAAATAAAAAAAGGCAGTAGTTTCATCAACTACCGCCTTTGGTATAGTAAAATAATAAAAAACATTTCCATATATGTCAAGTTTTTCACCCATAAAATTATAAAACATCTGAAATTCACCACTATATTATTTCAGCAGTTCATCTTTACGCATTTGAATATGTCGAACAATATGTCCAACATTTCCCTCTCCCGCATATTTTGTTTCATCAAAAAAATTATTATCTAATGTAGACCAAAACAATTCGTTTTCCGTGCCCTTAACATCTATTATTTTATTTAGCTTTCCAACATAAACTTCAAGGTAACAGTTTTCAAGATAATATGTAAAATCCATCATATGAAAAAGTATAATATCATCTTTTGTTATGGTCGTTTCTTCTTCAAGTTCCCTATATGCAGCATCAAGTCCGTTTTCGTTTTTTTCTATTTTTCCACCCACAAAATTCGCCAGTCCCTTATATGGCTCTTTTTTTCTTTTGCACATCAATATTTCATCTGCATTTTCATTATACACTACTATTATATTATATCCTCTCATACTTTCACTCTCATAAAATTTCTTTTCATTATATAAACAACACAAATTATTCATTTAATTACTAAATAATAATAAACCACACCCTTTTTATACCTAGTGCGATTTTAAAAATAATCATATCTTTCTATTACTCTAATAAATATATTTTATTCTTCCATATGTGACTATTTCTATAATTAATGAATCTAATCAATAATATAACATATATTACAGAAATAAAATACTATCATTCCTTTTAACGATTACAACATTAAATGAAGAGGTACAGGTAGCTCGAAATTGTCCGGAGTATTTATATATAAAAAGACCGACGATTTTATAGTTAAAAATTGATTTCCAAATCAATTTTTAAAATGCACTGAGCAGAGAATTCATCAGGAATTCTCTGTGAATTGCATTGGTACTATAAAAATTGTCAGTCTTTTTATATCAATAAATACTACAGACAATAAGGATATCTGTACCGCTTTATTTAACATTGTAATCATTTAACGTTTAAATCCTGAAGAAACTTCGTTATAATTTCCTTTGGTTTATTAGCCTTTGCCACAACTACCGCCAAAACAACAATTAGCAGCACTGCTGCGATTGCACAAAGTACGATATTTCCGGTCTGCATTTTGTAAGCCGACCATGCAAATCTGGCAATAATAAGTATTGCCGCTACAATTACCATTGTGTAAAGATAAAATCCAAAAGTGAACTTTCCTTCTAAACAACATCCATTCTCCGTATCGGCTAATTTTCCTTTGAATGTAACAGGTATGGACTCTACCGCCTCATCAAACTTTCCCGGTTCAAGGGAAACTTTGATTTTGTCTTTTTCTGCATCAACTCTTATATTTTTCTTCTCGGCTTTAGAGTTTATTACATTCAATAAAGTTTTCCTGTCTCTGTTATATTCAAACTTCATAGACACTCCTAACTAACGGCTGCATTTAAACAGAAGATCTTCCCATCTTCTATCAACTTCCTTCTGATACTTTTCAAGTAAATGTTCATTTTCAGGTTTGAAAAGATGTTTAAATCTTCCCTGTGGTCTTAAGAAATCTTCAATCGGAAGTCTCTTCTTTGGTTCATAATTAAGAATCCACTTTCCTTCAACCACTTCATACAGTGGCCAGTAATTAGTCTCTACAGCTAATCTGCAGATTTCCATAATGTCATCTTTCTGATATTTCCATCCTGTCGGACAAGGTGCACACACATTAAGAAATGCAGGACCATCCGTATAAATTGCACGTTCTGCCTTAGTATGCAAATCCTTAAAACCATTAAAATAAGTAGTCTGAGCTGCGTAAGGCACATCATGGGCTGCAATTATTGCTGCAAGATCCTTTCTGTACTGTTCCTTACCATTACACTGTGTTCCTACAGGTGTTGTAGTAGTATCGGCATACATAGGTGTAGCTGATGAACGCTGTGTACCTGTGTTCATATATGCTCCATTGTCATAACATACATATGTATAATTAGTTCCACGTTCCATTGCTCCTGACAATGACTGAATACCTATATCATAAGTTCCACCATCACCACCAAAACAAATAAACTTGAAGTCATCCTTTAATTTGCCTTTTCTCTTCATTGCCTTATAAGCGCCTTCAACACCACTCATTGTTGAACTTGTATTTTCAAAAGCACTGTGGATATAACTATCTTCCCATGCAACATAAGGATACTGGAATGATGATACATTAAGACATCCTGTTGCACATCCGATGACTGCTTTGTCTCCTTCGTGAAGTCCACGAAGAACATTTCTTGCACAAATTGTAGCTCCACAACCTGCGCACATTCTATGACCCGGGGCAAAACGTTCCGGTTTGTTCATTATCTCTTTAAAATTGTAACCCATTTATTTTGCCTCCTTATCTCTAAGTCCCATATATCTGTAAGTTGGGCCTGTTATTCCTGTTTCTGCAATTTCCATAAGTGTCTTGTAAACACCCTTCATATCGTCTACTGTAACATCTCTTCCACCAATGCCGTACATAATATTGATAGCTTTAGCTGTACATCCGTTAGTATACATTGCCTGCATAGTTTCAGCACCTACAGGTCCTCCCTGTGTTGAGAAGGATTCACATCTGTCCATAACTGCAACTGCCTTACATTTTTTAAGAGCTGCTCCAATCTGTTCAGCCGGGAAAGGTCTGAAGGATCTTATCTTAACAAGTCCTACCTTTTCTCCATTCTCTCTCATCTGATCAATAGCTTCCTTAGCTGTTCCTGCTGCTGAACCAATGATAACCATTGCATATTCAGCATCGTCCATTTTGTATTCTTCAATCAAGCCATATTTACGACCTGAAATTTTTTCAAAGTCCTTTGCAACATCTAAAATAACCTGCTTTGCATTTTCCATTGCATGTGCCTGGGCTTTTCTTGATTCCATATAGTAATCTGAAACTGCATATGGACCTACGGCAAATTTTTCATCAGGATTTAAAAGGTAATCAACCGGTTCTCTCTCTCCAACAAATTCCTTTACTGTCATATCGTCTAATAATTCCATATTCATAACGGCATGACTTGTAATAAATCCGTCCTGACAAATCATAATCGGCAACATAACATCAGGATTTTCTGCAATATTAAATGCCATCACCATATTGTCATATGCTTCCTGATTGTCTTCAGCATACAACTGAATCCAACCTGAATCTCTTGCTCCCATTGTATCTGAATGATCACAGTTAATGTTAAGAGGTCCGGTAAGAGCTCTACAAACTGCTGCCAGACCTACCGGAAGTCTGCTTGATGCTGCGACTCCTAAAACTTCCCACATAAAAGCAAGTCCCGCTGATGATGTGGCTGTAAGGGCTCTGGCACCTGCTGCTGAGGCTCCCATTGCCGCACTCATTGAACTGTGTTCAGATTCTACTGTAATAAATTCCGTATCAACTAAACCGTTTGAAACATAATTAGAAAAATACTGTGGAATTTCTGTTGATGGTGTAATAGGAAATGCCGGGAAAACGTCCGGATTAATTTGTCTTAATGCAGTTGCCACCGCTTCATTTCCTGACAAAAATACTTTCTTTGGCATAACTATTTCACCTCCATCTTAATTGCATTAAACGGGCATGCCTTTACACAAATCCCGCATCCCTTACAATGATCATAATCTATAGCCTGTCTCTTGTAATCCTTTACCGGAATACAACTGTCCGGGCAAACCGGAACGCATAAGAGACACTGTTTACATTTTTCTTCATCAATTACAGGGGCAACACTTGTCCAGTCTCCTGTAATAAATTCTTTTGTAGTTCCGCAACCAACAATAGTATTACCACGGGTAACATCCTGCCAAGCCACGTCCTGTCCTAATTTTGTAATATCTGACTTTGCCATTATTTTACCTCCTTTAATGCTATTCTCAGTGCATCCATATTTCCTTTTATCACTTCAGGTTTCTTTGCAAACTTATGCTTAAATGAACCTTCCATCTCATTTAGGAATGTTTCATCATCTATAACTCCTGTCACCTTAACGATCGCTGCAAGCATAGGCGTGTTAGGAAAATTCTTTCCTAATGTTTCCATTGCAATTTTCTTTGCGTCAACTGTGTAAACTTTTCCCTTATAACCGTTCAAATGAGGTAACAACTCCTCTTTGCTTCTTTCAGTATTAATAAGAATAGCTCCATCTTCACGTAGCCCGTTAGTTACATCTACTATTTCAAGTAATGTTTCATCTACTACAACTACAAACTGGGGATCATATATGTTAGAGTGAACTCTTATAGGCTTATCACTAATTCTGTCATATGCAGTTATTGGAGCTCCCATTCTCTCCGGACCATATTCCGGAAATCCCTGAGCATTCTTTCCTGTCTTAAAAGCAACTTCTGCTAAAAGAAGTGCTGCGGTTTTAGCACCCTGACCTCCTCGGCCATGCCATCTGATTTCAAGAGTATTTTTCATTTATTTTTCCTTCTTTAAACTTTATTTTACATTGTTGTGCAAAAATCAACACAACAAATTTTATTATAATAAAAAGCATAATTATTTTCAACTATGCATATTTATTAACTCCGGCTCATTAATTTTCTGGTTTTTACAGACTTCTTAAATAGTCCTTTGCATTTAGATACATAACCCTGTCGTCATTAAAATAATCTTCTCCACAGTATAAAATATAGCGGGATGTTATTTTCCCAAAATGTTCTTCAATTTTTTCTGCAATTACCTCGTCAGTCAATTTTCTATACTGTTCCGGTGCAATTTCTTTAGCATTTGTTATTTCAAAAATTGTGCAGGTGTTTTCCTTTGTATCATAAACAACCATATCAACCTGTTCTTCCATACAGTAAACCCTGAATGCCCTGTATCTGTCAGTTATTGTTTTCTTTGTTTCAAGAAGAACAATATCCTTAAAGATATTTTCTTTGGTTATCTGTAATGTTTTCTCTACAATAGTTAACTTATCTTTTTCATTTAAATCATCAACATTTATGTCATTAAGAACCTTTTTAATGTTTTCTTTTATAAAGTAAAACTGCTTTCCCGGCTGGAAAAACAGATATTTATCTGCTTTCTCTTTATCACAATTAATGTACTCCAAAGGACACTCTTCAATAACATCCAGTTCCTCTAATATTTTTACATTTTTACGATCTAAGCTTGGCAATGTCTTTATGGTATGTTGCTGCTTTTCACGTTTTTTTTCCCAACGTGATTTTTTTACAACAATATTAAGTTCCTCATTTATAAAATCCCTTGTCAAAAATTCCGTCAGACAACCATAAGCTATCTTATCTAACTCATTATTTAACTGTTCAGCCAAGCCTCCGCTTCTGCCAATATATTCTAAATTAGTATCTGCTTTCTCTTCATCTAAAGTTCCGCCAAATTCAATATAGTGTTCCAGGCTGTCATCGCCTGACAGTCTGCTATATTCTCTATACGGAACAAACGTCGTATGAACCATAATTGCCCTGCAGTACAATTCTTCATTAACAGCCTCCCAAAACGCAAGAGGCTCGTTTCCCGTCAGAACAATCTTCATCCCTTCAGCAGCAAATATATCTGACAGCACCGAGGCATTCTTTGCGAAATCACTTATAGCTGTTATCTCTTCAATAAAAACATATTTGAAACGCTTCTTTTCAAGAAGATTAAAATCATTTCGCAAATCAGACATAGTGTCCATTTCTGTTGCTTTAATATACGCACACTTATCAACCTTAAATCCGGGCATATCCTGAATTGCCTGTCTGATCAATGTAGTCTTTCCTGTTCTTCTTAAGCCATAAATGATACATACCTTATCATTTTCTTCACTTTCAAGATATTCATAAATAGTCTTATATGAATCTCTTCTTGGCAAATCTCTTACAGGTTCTGTCATTACCTGTAATGCCCCGCCGGTTACAATACTCATCTTAAAGCTTTCCATCGGTTGGATATAGCTTCCGGCAATCTGCTTCTTGACTTTAGACTTTAAGTCCTTTAATTTCTTTTCCAGTTCTTTTCTTCTTGCTATTTGTGAAACAACTGTTTCCAATTCGTCCTTTTTTATGAACTTACTTTTAACCTTTCCATTTTCGGTCCATTGACGGTAATGGTAAAGATTTCCGTTAATATTTTTCTTAGAAATATAACCTACCGGCAACATTGATATCTGTATTTCCAAATCTTCTATCTCTGCTTTGTAATCCATATAATTCACCTCTAAAATATACTATAAAATAATTATAACCTAGAGACATTGCTTGTCAATAGGTTATAGTTATCATTTATTCATTTATTATAATACATTATAAGAAATGCTTATCAGCTATTTTTCTTGCCCAATATACAAAAGGTGTATCTGCAAGGCTTGTTACAACAAATATAACATAACTGGAAATTATTATACTCACAATAGTTTTTGCATCATGTATTCCCCAGAAAGCCCCGATTGTAAATAATGCATCATTTAAGAATTGTGATATTAATGTTGAACCGTTATTTCTTACCCATAGGAATTTCTTTTTATCTCCACATAACTTTTCAGTTAATTTCCACCACTGATGATATGCCCATACATCAAATTCCTGAACTATTCCGTATACAATTATACTTGTCAGCATAAGTCTTGGAGTATTGGAGAATATTGTTTTCATTGCCCCCATTGCAAAGTCTGTTTTGTCCGGTGTATAAAGCAACCACCACTGTGACAATACTATAAAAACCAGCGATGTGGTAATTCCTATGTGAACAGCTTTTCTTGAATCTTTTTTCCCATATATTTCGCTTAAAATATCCGTTACAAGAAATGTTGATGCAAACAGCACATTTCCCAATGTCATAGTCATTCCAAAAGCCCTTACAACAATCAGCACCTCTATATTTGCCGCTATTGTTGCCAATACCGTAAAACAGTAAAGCCCCTGCTTTCCAAATATTCTAAACATAATTAACAGGCTTCCATAAATTACAAAAATCGATCCTATCAGCAATAATTCATTCATTGTTTTCTCCTTATTTATAGTTTTTTATATATTTACCTAATCCATGTTTTTTCCAACACCAAAATCCGTGTTTTCTATAAGTATGTCTACTCTTTCATTATCCTTATATTTAGGATAAACATCCTTCATAAATTCTTCTATAACATTCCGATCAGGCTTAACCGGCATTCCGTTTTCAACCATAATGTTAACACATACTCTGCTAAAATATTCAAGTCCTATGTCTATGTCATTTATCATAGACACTTTTGTCTGACCTTTAATACCCTGAAGCAGATTTATCTCATCAAAATATTCTGCAATTTTTTCAGGTTCTTTCTCATCAATTCCTTTAACAAGAACACTTTCCCTAAAGTCATAATCAAAGGTTTCAAGTCCAAGTTTTATTATTGTTTTAACTCCAATTTTCTCAAACATTTTTTTAAAATCCTTTACCACATCTTTGTGCATCCAATGACACTCAAAATGGATTATGTCAATTTTCTTTTCTTTGCAGATATCCTTAATAAGTTCTATTGTATTATTATCTAAATCAACAAAACTTCCGGAATTAATCACTTCAAGTTCATGATATAACCCGGTAACCTGAAGCAGTGCTTCTTTATTAATTAGAAAATTCATTTTTTCATCAGGACTTGAATCTAAATGATAATTACAAAATCTGCATTTCCTCCATTTACATCCATTTCCCACAAGCATAACTATCTCACGTGGATTTTTTTCTGTTATTTTTGAATATCTTACCGGATTAAATCCTTCTACCATTTCAGCCTCTTTTCTAAATAAATTACTGTTTTTCTTAACATGAAAAAAGAGTGCACTAAGGCACTCTTTTTTAGATACCCATAGTTTTGCAACTACAAATAAAGTATCATTAATCCCTTAGTTTTGTTTATAGACAGGATGGTTACGAACTGTCCGTTATTTTCTTTTATCAGATTGAGAACATTTTATATTCCCAATCTGTATAAATTATTCTTCAGTTACATCTATTGTTTCTTCTGAAACTTCAAGAACCTCTGTACCTTCTACATTTTCATCCTCTGATATTGAAAGAATTTCCTCTGCAGGAGCTTCAAGTTCTTTGTCTGTGCTTAATTTTACATTTCTGTATCTCTCAAGTCCTGTACCTGCCGGAATTAATTTACCAATAAGTACGTTTTCCTTAAGACCAACAAGCGGATCAACCTTACCACTAATAGCAGCTTCAGTAAGAACTCTTGTTGTTTCCTGGAATGAAGCAGCTGAAAGGAATGAATTTGTAGCAAGTGATGCTTTTGTAATACCAAGCATAATCTGTGTACCTGTTGCAGGTTCCTTGCCTTCTTCCTCTAACTGTTCATTTACTTCATTGAACTTAAGAACTTCAACAGTTGTTCCAGGTAAGAATTCTGAATCACCTGCTGTATCTACCTTAATCTTCTTAAGCATCTGACGTACAATAACTTCTACGTGCTTATCATTGATTTCAACACCCTGAAGGCGGTAAACTCTCTGCACTTCACGAATCATGTAATCCTGTACTGCACGAAGTCCCTTAATCTTTAAGAGATCGTGTGGATTAATGCTACCTTCTGTAAGTTCATCACCGGCTTCAAGAATTGTTCCATCAAGAATCTTAATTCTTGAACCATACGGAATTAAGTATGCCTTTGATTCACCTGTTTCATCATTTGTAACAATGATTTCACGTTTCTTCTTAGTTTCTTTAATTTCAGCTCTTCCGCCAAACTCAGCAATAATTGCAAGTCCCTTTGGCTTTCTTGCTTCAAACAATTCTTCTACTCTAGGAAGACCCTGAGTGATATCGTCACCGGCAACACCACCTGTATGGAATGTTCTCATAGTAAGCTGTGTACCAGGTTCACCGATTGACTGAGCCGCAATAATACCAACTGCTTCACCAACCTGAACTCTCTGACCTGTAGCCATGTTTGCACCGTAACACTTAGCACAAACACCAACCTGTGACTTACATGTAAGAATTGTTCTGATTTTAACTTTTTCTACACCTGTTGCAACAATAGCTGCTGCTCTCTTAGGTGTAATCATATGATTTGCCTTAACAATAAGGTTTCCGTCTGCATCATACATTGACTCAGCAGCTGTTCTACCTGTAATTCTTTCTTCAAGGCTTTCAATAACTTCATTTCCGTCAACTAAAGCTTCAATTTCCATGTAAGGAATAGCTTTACCTTCCTGACAATCAACATCACGTATAATCAAATCCTGTGATACGTCTACAAGTCTTCTTGTAAGGTATCCTGAATCGGCTGTACGAAGTGCTGTATCAGAAAGTCCCTTACGGGCACCATGGGCTGAAATGAAGTATTCCAAAACGTCAAGACCTTCACGGAAGTTTGACTTAATAGGAAGTTCGATTGTCTTACCTGTTGTATCAGCCATCAAACCACGCATACCGGCAAGCTGCTTAATCTGCTGGTTAGAACCACGGGCACCTGAGTCAGCCATCATAAAGATGTTATTGTACTTATCAAGTCCTCCAAGAAGTGCGCTTGTAATCTGGTCATCGGCTGCCTGCCATGTTTCAATTACTTCTTTATATCTTTCCTCTTCTGTTAAGAAACCTCTACGGAAATGTTTAGTAATCTTATCAACTGTATTTTCAGCATCTGCAAGAATCTGTTTCTTAGCTTCAGGTACTGTCATATCTGAAATTGAAACTGTCATTGCTGCTCTTGTAGAATACTTGTACCCCATAGCCTTAATATTATCAAGAACTTCTGCAGTCTTTGTTGCACCATGATTATTAATTACCTTTTCAAGTATCTGCTTTAAGCCCTTCTTTCCAACGTGGAAATCAACCTCAAATTTAAGATAATCTTCATCAGTTTCTCTCTTAACAAATCCTAAATCCTGTGGAAGAATTTCATTAAAGAGACAACGTCCTAATGTTGTTGGAATTGTACCTACAACTTCTTCTCCCTTAGAATTAAATACTTTTCTTCTTACAAGAATCTTCTGATGAAGAGAAATATCACCATTCTCATAAGCTAAAATCGCCTGATTTACACTACTGAAATAATGTCCAAGTTCATCCAACGGCTCACATACAACAACTCTGTCATCTGTCTGATATTTAATAATATCGTGAGCACCAATCTTGCCTTCGTCTAAGGCTTTCTTTATTTCATCTTCCGACTTATAAATCTTTCTGCCTGCTTTCGCAACTATTTCTTCATCATCTGAATGATCTACATGTCTTTCCATCGTAAGGTAATAGATACCAAGCACCATATCCTGTGAAGGAACTGCAACCGGTGCACCATCTGATGGTTTAAGCAGGTTGTTCGGAGAAAGTAATAAAAATCTACATTCTGCCTGTGCTTCAACAGAAAGTGGAAGATGGACAGCCATCTGGTCACCGTCGAAGTCGGCGTTGAACGCTGTACATACCAACGGATGAAGCTTAATAGCTCTACCTTCAACTAATACTGGTTCAAATGCCTGAATACCTAATCTATGGAGAGTAGGGGCACGGTTAAGCATCACCGGATGTTCCTTAATTACTTCTTCAAGTACATCCCAAACTTCTGTCTGAAGTCTTTCTACCATCTTCTTAGCACTCTTAATGTTGTGTGCTGTACCCTGTTCTACTAATTCTTTCATTACGAATGGCTTAAATAATTCAATAGCCATTTCTTTTGGAAGACCACACTGGTAAATCTTAAGTTCCGGTCCTACTACGATAACTGAACGTCCTGAGTAGTCAACACGCTTACCAAGTAAGTTCTGACGGAAACGTCCCTGTTTACCTTTAAGCATATCTGAAAGAGACTTAAGAGCTCTGTTTCCAGGTCCTGTTACGGCTCTTCCACGTCTTCCGTTATCAATCAATGCGTCTACTGCTTCCTGAAGCATTCTCTTTTCATTTCTTACAATAATTTCAGGAGCGCCTAATTCAAGAAGTCTCTTAAGACGATTGTTTCTGTTAATAATTCTTCTGTACAAATCGTTCAAGTCAGATGTGGCAAATCTTCCACCTTCCAACTGAACCATAGGTCTGATATCAGGAGGGATTACAGGAATAACATCCATAATCATCCATTCCGGCTTATTGCCTGAGCTTCTGAATGCTTCAAACACTTCAAGTCTCTTAACAATTTTTGCCTTCTTCTGACCTGTTGCTTCAAATAATTCAGCTTTTAATTCTTCTGCTTCTTTGTCAAGGTCAATTGCCTGAAGTAATTCTTTAACTGCTTCGGCACCCATACCAACTCTGAATTTTCCGCCAAACTCTTCATAAGCTTCTCTATATTCTTTTTCTGATAATACCTGCTTGTATTCCAATGTTGTATCCATTGGGTCAAGAACGATATATGAAGCAAAGTACAATACCTTTTCAAGTATTCTAGGTGATATATCAAGGATTAATCCCATTCTTGAAGGGATTCCTTTAAAATACCAGATATGAGATACAGGTGTTGCAAGTTCAACACATCCCATACGTTCACGACGTACGCTGGATTTTGTTACTTCTACACCACATCTGTCACAGACAATGCCTTTATATCTGATTTTTTTGTATTTACCACAGTGACATTCCCAGTCTTTGTTTGGTCCAAATATTCTTTCACAGAAAAGACCATCTTTTTCAGGCTTTAATGTTCTGTAATTGATTGTTTCCGGCTTTGTAACTTCACCCAGCATCTCTTTATCGCCTACTTTTCTGGTAGCCCATTTTCTGATTTTCTCAGGTGATGCAAGACCGATTCTAATTTTATCAAATGCAAGCTGTTCACTTACGTTTACGTCTGCCATGATCAATTCTCCCTTCTCTAATTACTCGTCGCTATCCACTACATTTCCATCAGCATCTACATTCTGCAGTTCTTCACCAACAAATTCCTGTGTCTGGAATCCTGCCTGTTCAAATGACTGACTGTCTTCTTTGTTCTGAGAATAGTTTTTATCGCTATTAAGAATTGCATTGAAGTTTGTTTCACCGTAGTCAATGCTTTCCTTAAGTTCTACAACATTATTATCTTTGTCTAAAACATTTACATCGAGAGCCAATGCCTGAAGTTCTTTTACAAGAACCTTAAATGATTCAGGAATTCCCGGCTGTGGAATGTTTTCACCCTTGATAATAGCTTCATATGTCTTAACACGTCCTACAACGTCATCAGACTTGAATGTAAGAATTTCCTGTAATGTATATGATGCACCGTAAGCTTCCAGTGCCCAAACTTCCATTTCACCGAATCTCTGTCCACCGAACTGAGCTTTACCACCAAGTGGCTGCTGAGTTACTAATGAGTAAGGTCCTGTTGAACGTGCATGAATCTTATCATCAACCAAGTGATGGAGTTTCAGGTAATGCATGAATCCGATTGTAACAGGATTATCGAAATATTCACCTGTTCTACCGTCTCTAAGTCTTACCTTACCATCTCTGGCAATCGGAACACCCTTCCATTCTTCTCTATGGTCAAGGTGATCACCTAAATACTGCATTACTTCCGGTTTTAATACGTCTTTATATTTCTTCTGGAAATCTTCCCATTCTGTATTTGCATAATCGTTAGCAAGTTCAAGAGTATCCATAATATCGTACTCATCTGCCCCGTCAAATACAGGAGTTGAAATATTAAATCCTAATACCTTTGCTGCAAGACTCAAATGAATTTCAAGGACCTGACCAATGTTCATACGTGAAGGTACGCCCAATGGGTTAAGCACGATGTCAAGAGGACGTCCATTTGGAAGGAATGGCATATCTTCAACAGGTAATACTCTTGAAACTACACCCTTGTTACCATGACGGCCGGCCATCTTATCACCAACTGAAATCTTTCTCTTCTGAGCTATATAAATTCTAACTGATTCATTAACACCAGGTGCTAACTCATCACCATTTTCTCTCTTAAATACTTTAGCATCAACAACGATACCTGATTCACCATGAGGAACCTTAAGTGATGTATCTCTAACTTCTCTTGCCTTCTCACCGAAGATTGCTCTAAGAAGTCTTTCTTCAGGTGTAAGTTCTGTTTCTCCCTTTGGAGTTACCTTACCTACAAGAATATCCCCTGCTCTTACTTCAGCACCAATTCTAATGATACCTCTTTCATCAAGGTCTTTTCTTGCTTCATCACCAATACCCGGAACATCGTTTGTTATTTCTTCAGGTCCAAGCTTAGTATCTCTTGCTTCTGTCTCGTATTCTTCTATATGAATTGATGTATAAACATCATCCTGAACTAATCTTTCGCTAAGAAGAACAGCATCCTCGTAGTTATAACCTTCCCATGTCATAAATCCGATCAGCGGGTTCTTACCAAGTGCGATTTCACCGTTAGATGTTGATGCACCATCGGCAATAACTTCACCTGCTTCAACATGATCACCCTTAAATACGATTGATCTCTGATTATAGCAGTTGCTCTGGTTACTTCTTGCAAATTTGATAAGGTGATATGATTCTTTTTCACCATTATCATCATATCTGATAACAATTTCTTTTGATGTTGATTTTTCAACAACACCGGCACGTTTTGCTACTACACAGACACCTGAGTCAACAGCTGCCTTTCCTTCCATACCTGTACCAACAACAGGCGCTTCTGTTGTCATAAGAGGTACTGCCTGACGCTGCATGTTAGATCCCATAAGTGCACGGTTAGCATCATCGTTCTGTAAGAAAGGTATCATCGCTGTAGCAACTGAGAATACCATTCTAGGAGAAACGTCCATTAAGTCAATTCTCTTCTTAGGGAACTGGGATGTTTCTTCTCTGAAACGTCCTGAAATATTGTTATTTATAAAATATCCGTTCTCATCCAATGGTTCGTTAGCCTGTGCAACAGTGTAGTTATCTTCTTCATCAGCTGTAAGATATACAACTTCATCTGTTACCCTTGGATTGTCAGGATCTGATTTATCTACAACTCTGTATGGAGCCTCAATAAATCCATACTCATTAAGTCTTGCAAATGACGCAAATGAGTTAATAAGACCGATGTTAGGTCCTTCAGGTGTCTCAATAGGACACATTCTACCGTAATGTGTATAGTGAACGTCTCGAACCTCGAATCCGGCACGGTCTCTTGAAAGACCGCCAGGTCCTAAGGCTGATAAACGTCTCTTATGTGTCAACTCACCAAGTGGGTTGTTCTGATCCATAAACTGTGATAACTGAGAACTTCCAAAGAATTCTTTAACTGCTGCAGTTACCGGTTTAATATTTATTAAAGTCTGTGGAGAAACTCCTTCAAGATCCTGAGTTGTCATTCTTTCTCTAACAACTCTTTCCATTCTTGAAAGACCAATTCTATACTGATTCTGTAACAATTCACCAACTGCACGGATACGTCTGTTTCCTAAGTGGTCAATGTCATCAGCATTTCCAATACCATATTCAAGGTTCATACAATAGTTGATTGATGCAAGGATATCTTCCTTTGTTACATGCTTTGGAACCAACTCATGTGCATTTCTCTTTATGGCATCTTTTAAATCTTCTTCTGTTTCATAATTTTCAAGAATTTCTGCAAGAACAGGATAATAAACATCTTCTAAAATTCCTAATTCTTTGCAGTCAAATCCAACATAAGCATTAATGTCAACAGCCATGTTTGAAAGAACTTTTTCATTCTTTGTTTCTGTCTGAATCATTACTGAAGGAATTGCAGCATTCTGGATTTTAACAGCTAATTCCTTAGAAACTATTGTTCCCGCTTCTGCTAAAACTTCACCTGTAGACATATCAATTACGTCCTCAGCAAGTGTGTGACCTACAATTCTGCTCTTATATGCTAATTTCTTGTTGTATTTGTAACGGCCTACTCTTGCGAGATCGTATCTTCTTGCATCGAAAAACATTCCCGTGATTATTGACTCAGCACTATCAACGCTAAGCGGTTCACCGGGACGTATTTTCTTATATAATTCCAAAAGTCCTTCTTCATAATTTGTACTAGGGTCTTTTTCAAATGTAGCAAGAAGTTTAGCCTCTTCACCAAACAATTCTTCGATTTCTGCATTTGTTCCAACACCTAACGCTCTAATAAGAACAGTTACCGGAACTTTTCTTGTTCTATCAACACGAACATAGAAAATGTCATTAGAATCTGTTTCATATTCTAACCAGGCGCCTCTATTCGGGATAACCTGTGAAGTATATAATTCCTTACCTACCTTGTCATGTCCAATAACATAGTAGATTCCAGGTGATCTAACCAACTGACTAACTATAACACGCTCTGCACCATTAATTACGAAAGTACCTGTTTCTGTCATTAATGGTAAGTCTCCCATAAAAATATCGTGTTCAGTAAATTCACCTGTTTCTTTATTATGAAGTCTTACTTTAACCTTCAATGGTGCAGCGTAAGTTGCATCTCTTTCTTTACACTCTTCAATAGTGTACTTTTTGTCTTCTTCACATAATTTGAAGTCAACAAACTCAAGGCTTAAGTTCTGACCATAGTCTTCAATTGGAGAAATATCATCTAATACTTCTCTAAGACCTGTTGTAAGAAACCATTTGTAAGAATCTCTTTGAACTTCAATAAGATTAGGCATCTGTAGAACTTCTTTTTGTCTAGAATAGCTCATACGAATACCTTTTCCTGCTTTTACAGGGGTAATTCTGTTCTTCTCCATGGACTTTTTTCACTCCTTGTCTTTATATTGTTAATTATTTTATTGCTACCACTTTATTTTTTTAGGTTTTAGTCCAGTTATGTAAACCAAACCTTTATCAAAAGGGCGCACTACGCCCCTATTTATGCATAGCAAATTTTAATATACCATTATTTGGTTTATGCGTCAAGTGTTTTTTGTGTTGACTTATTTTGACTTATTTTGTCTGCTTATTTTGTCTTATTTTCTTGCCTTGTTTTGTTGTTGCTTTTCGGCTTCGTTTTTCAGCTTCCAGCCTGCAGTTTACACAATTCTTGCTTGGTTTCTCCCCCTTTGACGTAATTGGCGACTCGCCAAGCAACTCCCGGCCAGTGGATTACGCAATTCTCGCTTGTTTTCTCTGACTTTGACGTAATCGGTGGCTTGCCAAGCTGCTCCCGGCCGGCGATTTACACAATTCTTGCTTGGTTCCTCCCGCTTTGACGTAATTGGTAGTTTGCCAAGTTGCTATTAGCCGGCTGTTTACACAATTCTTGCTTGTTTTCTCCCACTTTGACGTAATTGATGACTCGCCAAGCTGCTCCCGGCCGGCGATTTACACAATTCTTGCTTGCTTCCTCCCGCTTTGACGTAATTGGCGACTCGCCAAGCAACTCCCGGCCGGCGATTTACACAATTCTTGCTTGATTCCTCCCGCTTTGACGTAATCGGCAGCTCGCCAAGCAACTCCCGGCCGGCGATTTACACAATTCTTGCTTGGTTCCTCCCCTTTTGACGTAATTGGCGACTCACCAAGCAACTCCCGGCCAATTGTTTACACAATTCTAGCCTGTCCTCTCCTGCTTTGACGTAATCGGTGGTTCGCCAAGCGATTCCCGGCCAAAAAACATAGAAAAACACGCGCGGCAAGCCACGCGTGTTTACAACTCAATCTCTATATATGTATCTATATCTAATATTATAGTTTATGTCTTTTCTCTTTAAAATATTCTCTTGTTTCTTTAGCAACAATTCCACTCAAAGCAAACAATGCAATAATATTAGGTATTGCCATTAAACCGTTAAAGATATCAGCAATTGTCCAAACCGCTGTAACTGTCATATATGGTCCAATGAACACCGCAAGAATATATAACCATCTGTATACTTTTACTGCCTTTTTATTTCTGTTTGTTAAATATTCAAGACATCTTTCTCCATAGTAATCCCAACCTAAAATTGTTGTAAATGCGAAGAACACTAAACATATCATCAATACAAATGCTGAAACTTCGCTTGGCAGGAAATGAAGTCCCTTCTGGAATGCATCAGTTGTAACCTGAACACCTTCAATTCCTTTTACCTGATATGAGCCCATCATTACAATTGATAAACCTGTCAATGTACAAACTATAATCGTATCAATAAAAGTTCCTGTCATTGTAACAAGTCCCTGACGTACAGGTTCTTTCGTCTTAGCCGCTGCTGCCGCAATAGGTGCAGAACCAAGCCCCGCCTCGTTAGAGAAGATACCTCTTGCAATACCCTTTTGCATAGAAATACCGATTGCTGCCAATACACCACCTGCTGCTGCCTTTGCGCCAAAAGCATATTCAACAATAGTTGCCAATGCGCCAGGTAATTTTTCAATATTTGCAACAATAAGTACAAGTACTGCCACAATATAAATGATTGCCATAAACGGAACAACTACCTGTGATACCTTTGCAATTCTCTGTAATCCACCAATAACAACCAATCCTACAAATATTGCCAAAATAATAGCTGTAATAACTGTTACTATTGAATATTCAGTGCCTAATATTTTCATGGTGTTTTCCTTATTAGGATCAAAGAACGACAAAGTTGCCGATGCAATACCATTAACCTGTGTAAATGTTCCTATACCAAACAAACCTACGCAAGTACCAAAAAATGCAAATATTTTTGCAAGCCATTTCCACTTATGTCCCATACCGTTTTCAATATAGTAGAACGGTCCGCCAAGAACATGACCTTCATCATCAATTGTTCTATATCTGACTGCTAAAAAACCTTCAGCATATTTAGTTGCCATTCCAAAGAATGCTGCAACCCACATCCAGAATAATGCGCCCGGGCCACCAACTGCCGTACCAAGTGCCGTACATCCGATAGCTGTAGCAACACCTACGATATTTCCTGTTCCAATAGTTGCTGATAATGCTGTACAAAGTGCTCCAAAACTGCTTACTTCCCCTTCACCTTCCTCTTCGTTTTTAAACATGAACTTAAGTGCCTTAGGTAAATGAAAAACCTGCAACAGCCTTAAACGAAAAGTAAGGTAGATACCTGCTGCAAGAATGAGTACAATAAGCGGTACTCCCCACACAAAGCTATCTACCTTCTCCAAAAATTTTGTAAATTGTTCCATAATTAAATTGGCCTCCTAACATTTAAATCAGAAGAGCTCGCACTTATATTGTAAAAAGCGCAAATGCAAGACTACAACGTAGCCTTCTTTTCTCCTGTCCTTTTGCCTGAGAGATCGGTATCACTGATACCTTACACCTTCGGCTCCCGAATAATCATTAATTATCCGGACCTCTCCAGTATCTCATTTGTTATAATATTATTAAAATATATTATCCAATTCTTTTAGATTGAATATAAAAGGCGGACGCCGTCGTATATACGAGTTGTCCGCCCTTTTATCATATTTATGAAGTTAAAATTTTTCTAACATCAATTATTTGATAGTAACTACAGCTCCAACTTCTTCTAACTGCTTCTTAAGAGCTTCAGCTTCTTCCTTAGAAACACCTTCCTTAACAACCTTAGGAGCTCCGTCAACTACTTCCTTAGCTTCCTTAAGTCCTAAACCTGTAGCATCCTTAACAGCCTTGATAACCTTAACCTTCTGATCACCGATTTCTGTTAATTCTACATCAAATTCTGTCTTTTCTTCAGCTGCTTCTCCAGCTGCTCCGCCTGCTGCAACTACAACACCTGCTGCTGCAGATACTCCAAATTCTTCTTCACATGCTGATACTAATTCATTTAATTCTAAAACTGTTAATCCTTTGATTACTTCAATGATTTCTGCTGTTGTCATTGTAAAATCCTCCTAATTATTTTTAATATTAATCTGTAGGTTCTTCCTACTGTTCTGACATATCAATCATATGCCACTAACGGATCTCTTTAACCGAGATTATGCAACTTCTTCGTTCTTTTCAGCAATCTGCTTAATAACACGAGCGAAGTTTGTAATTGGTGACTGCATAGATCCAAGTAATTTTGAGAGAAGTACATCTCTTGATGGAATAGATGCAATCTTAGCAATTCCTGCTGCATCATAGTAAATACCGTCAACAACGCCGCCTTTGATTTCTAATGCTTCTGCTGTCTTTGCAAATTTTGCAAGTACTCTAGCAGCTGCAGTAGCATCATCTTTACATACGGCAATAGCTGTAGGGCCTTCAAGATGCTGAGCTAAATCTGCAAATTCTGTGTCTTTGATTGCAAAGTTAATCATTGTGTTCTTGTATACTTTGTATACAACACCAGCTTCTCTTAACTGTTTACGAAGAGCTGTGTCTTCAGCAACAGTAAGTCCACGGTAATCAACTACAACTGCTGTAGCTGCACCATTAAGTAACTCTGAAATCTCATCTACTATAGGTTTCTTTAACTCTACTTTTGCCATGAATGTTTGCCTCCTTATTAAATTTAGGTTCCAACCTTCATTGCTCGAATATAAAAAATCCTCTCTGCCATAGACAGAGAGGGATAAAGTTCTATTCTTAAAACTTATTTCCTCGGTAGGCGACATACGTTCTTACACTGACACAGAAACAATCTGCTAAGTACCTACTGTCTTCGGCAATTGGTTTTAACCACTTGTGCATAATAGCACATGAAAAATATATTGTCAACAGGCGCATCAAAATACGCCTGTAACAAACTTAATTAAGCATTAACGATTTTTGCTACGTTAACCTTTACTCCAGGTCCCATTGTTGAAGTAAGAGTAACTGTCTTAAGATAAGCACCCTTAACTGCAGCCGGTTTAACCTTCATAATAGCGTCCATTAACGCATTGAAGTTTTCAGTAAGTTGTTCTTCTGTAAATGAAGCTTTTCCTACAGGAACGTGAACAATGTTTGCCTTGTCAAGTCTGTATTCAATCTTACCAGCTTTAATATCTTCAATAGCCTTAGTAACGTCCATAGTAACTGTACCTGCTTTTGGGTTTGGCATTAAGCCCTTAGGTCCAAGTACACGACCAAGTCTACCAACAACTCCCATCATGTCCGGTGTAGCTACAACTACGTCAAAGTCAAACCAACCATCATTCTGGATCTTTGGAATTAATTCTTCTGCACCAACGAAATCTGCGCCTGCTGCCTGAGCTTCATCAGCCTTTGCACCCTTAGCAAAAACTAAAACTCTTACAGTCTTACCTGTTCCGTTAGGTAATACTACGGCACCACGGATCTGCTGATCTGCGTGACGTCCATCACATCCTGTTCTGATGTGACATTCTATTGTTTCATCAAACTTTGCAACAGCTGATTTCTTTACTAAAGAAATAGCTTCTTCTGTGTCATACTGAACAGCCTTATCGATTAATTTAGCTGCATCTGTATATTTCTTTCCTCTCTTCATTTAAACCTCCTCGTGGTAATAACGGATATACCTCCCACGTTTCTTTCAATTCATTTTTATAACTGTTAGTTATTAGTCTTCAACCTTGATTCCCATGCTTCTTGCTGTTCCTGCAATCATGCTCATAGCTGATTCAATGTTTGCAGCGTTAAGATCCTGCATCTTTGTTTCAGCAATCTGCTGTAAATCTGCTTTTGAGATTGTAGCAACTGTTTCTTTTAATGAGTTACCTGCACCCTTCTGGATTTTGCAGGCTTTCTTTAATAAAACTGCTGCTGGAGGAGTCTTTGTAATAAAACTAAAACTCTTATCCTGGTAAACAGTGATTACAACTGGAATTGTCATTCCCGGCTGATCAGCTGTTCTTGCGTTGAAGTCCTTTGTGAACTGAACGATGTTTAATCCCCATTGTCCAAGTGCTGGTCCAACAGGTGGAGCTGGTGTTGCTTTTCCAGCTTCGATTTGCAATTTAATGTATCCTTCTACTTTCTTTGCCATATCTCGGCACCTCCTAAAAAATGTGGTATTATCGGGAACCCCTCCCACTGCCTTGCGATTCACCGCAAAACATTCTTCTATAAGCAGCCTTAGCCACTTTATTAAAACCTTATTGGTCTTAATTCATTTTTTTGACTTCGTTGAAATTAAGTTCAACCGGAGTCTCACGTCCAAACATATCTACACTAATAGTAACTGTCTGTCTGCTTTCATCAATACGTTTGATGATACCTGCGGTACCTTCCCAAACGCCTGCAATAACGTTAACTGTTTCTCCTTCAGTGAAATCAACGTCAACTCTTTCCTTTTTAACTCCAAGAGTCATCATTTCTTCTGCTGAAAGTGGTACCGGTTTAGATCCCGGACCTACAAATCCCGTAACGCCTCTTGTATTTCTGACAACATACCATGTGTCATCATTCATAACCATATTAATGAGAACGTATCCCGGAAAAAGTTTTTTCTCAGAAACTTTTCTAACGCCATTTTTTAATTCTACCACTTCCTGTGTAGGAACTGATACTTCCAATATCTGATCTTGTAACTTTCTGTTCTCAATCGACTGTTCTATGTTAGTTTTTACTTTGTTCTCATATCCTGAATAAGTATGAACAACGTACCAATTTGCTTCTGACATTTAATCACCTCTTAATTAATATTCCTATTACTTAATAATGTTATCCAAACCAAACTGTATCAGCTGATCAAGCAATCCAATAAGAACTCCTAAAATAACTGTAACAATCACAACAACAATAGTCTGTCTGATTACTGATTTCTTTGTAGGCCAGATTATTTTTGAGAATTCTGCCTTAAGACCTGTCCACCAGTTCTTGAAGCCACTTTTTTTCTTTGCTTCTGCCATATTGCACCTCCAAATAGACTATTTTGTTTCTTTGTGTAATGTATGTTTCTGACAGAACTTACAATACTTCTTTGTTTCTACTCTGTCAGGATGTGTCTTCTTATCCTTAGTTGTATTGTAGTTTCTCTGCTTACATTCTGTACATTCTAAAGTAATTCTTGTTCTCATGAGTTTCACCTCCGCTTTTATTTATCCACAGGTCATTTAATTTTTTGTAATTTAAAATTATTGCAAAAAAAAAAGACCTCTTTTCTCGCTCTACTAATATAACATGCCTCCCCCTGTGCGTCAACCCTTATTTTCAAAATAAAATTTCTTTTAGTTATCCACGCCGGTTGCCACACAAAGGAAGTATACTTTTCCCACTCCTGCTGCCTTTAGTACACTTGCGCAGGCATCCATAGTGCTTCCGGTAGTATATATGTCATCTACCAACAGCACATTTTCTCCTTTATGGATTTTGGAAGTATCCACAGCAAACGCACCACTTAAATTTTGTTGTCGTCTCAGATTATCAAGTCCCTTTTGAGGCTTTGTATTTTTTATTCTTATTATAACGTGACTTTCTGTGGGAATTAATGTATATTTCGAAAGATTCTTTGCAAGCTCCACCGCCTGATTATAGCCTCTGACAATTTCTTTCTTATTATACATAGGAACAGGAATTATTTTTTTCACATTCCATTCCTTTAATAATCTGCCATACATTTTGTATCCCACACTGCCATAGAAATCCCCATAACACCTCAAATTATCATATTTAAATCTATATAGAGACTCTTTAATATCTCCCTTGTATTCAAAAATAGAAACTCCTTTATCAAAAACATGTCTGTTTTTCACGCAATCCCCACAATATAATTTATCCCCTTTTAAGAGTTTCTTTCCGCACTTCTCACATCTTAGCTCCTTAATAATATGTAATTTAGGAACACATTTTCTGCAAATCTTTTCTCCTGCTCCAATTACAGCATTACACACAGGACATGTATTGGGATAAAAGGCTGCTTTAATAATTTCTTTTAATTTTTTCATAAATTATTCGGACTCTTCTTCATAATGCTCCAACTGCCATTTCAGTCCCGAAAACCTCTTATGTTGGTCTTCATTCCTAATCATTGCATCGAAAGTTTCCTTTCTTCCAACAATGCACACGCATTTCTTAGCCCTTGTAACCCCCGTATATAAAAGATTTCTTGTCATTAACATAGACACCCCTGAAACCAATGGAATTATAACCGCAGGATATTCACTACCCTGAGACTTATGTATGGTAATTGCATAAGCCAGTTCCAGTTCCTCCGCCTGTTTAGAATCATATGTTACGTATCTGTCATCATCAAACACTACCTCTATATAGTTAGTAGTGTTGTTTATTGTTTTGATGATTCCCATATCTCCATTAAAAATACCCGTTCCCGTGTCGTAAATACGTCCTGTTTTTGAACGTTGTTCCCATTCAAGCTGGTAGTTATTCTTAATTTGCATAACCTTATCCCCTTCCCTGAAAATAACGCCACCGATTTCCCGTTCATTTTTTTCTTCAGAATGTGGATTAATATATTTCTGAAGTTGTGTATTTAAATTGTTAACACCTAATATTCCATTTCTCATAGGTGTCAACACCTGTATGTCCATTTCACCTGCATTTACAAATTTAGGAAGTTTAAGTTTAATAAGTCCAATTGTGGCATTAAGTGCCATGGATGCGTTTTCCCTTGCAATATAGAGAAAATCCTTCGTACTGTTGTCAAGTTCCACAATTTCTCCGTCATTAATCTTATGGGCGTTTGTAACTATTCCGCTTTCCCCGGCCTGTCTGAAAATTTTTGTAAGCTTTACAACACTGAATTTTTCGGACTCAATAATATCCCGCAATACATTTCCGGGACCCACACTGGAAAGCTGATTAACATCTCCTACAAATACAATCCTTGTTCCGATTGTTACTGCCTTAAGCAGTGCATGTACTAAAAACGTATCTACCATAGACATTTCGTCCACAATAATAACGTCGCACTCCAACGGATTTTGCTCATTTCGTCCAAACTTAGCCTCAAGTTCTTCCCTTCCATCACTTTCTGCAGAACCGCTTATTTCAAGCATTCTATGAATAGTTTTTGCTTCATGGCCTGTAGCTTCATTCATTCTCTTGGCTGCCCTTCCTGTTGGAGCTGCAAGACTTACCTCCATGCCGTCAGCTTCAAACATTGCAATTATGGCGTTTATAGTTGTAGTCTTTCCTGTTCCCGGACCTCCCGTGATAATGGTTACACCGTTATTCTGGGTTTCAATTACTGCCTTTCTCTGAAGTTCATCTAAATGTACTCCCGTCACCTTTTCAATAGTGTCAAGTTTCACTCCCATAATGTAATCGTCTTCCGGAGTAGAAATATTCAATTCCAAAAGCATACGGGCAATATTTAATTCTGTGTAATAAAAACTTGAAAGAAAAACCGCTTCCCTGTCATCAATTATCTTCATAATCAGTTTTTTCTCTAAAACCAATTCCGTAAAACAGTTGTCCAGCAAATCCATATTATAAGTTCCGTCTGCATTAAGATACTGATCTCTTAATCCTAAAAGACTGATGGTTCTCTCAACCAACTGTTCCTTTGGAAGATAAGTATGCCCTAATCCTGAACTTTCCGCCAATGCATAACACATCCCGCTTTTAATTCGAATTGTGGCATTAACTTCAACACCTGCACGTCTCGCTATTTCGTCAGCCGTCTTAAAACCTACCCCTGATATGTCATCCGCCAGTCTATATGGATTGGTCTTTATAATGTCATAAACTTTAATTCCGTATAATTTATATATTTTGCTGCTTAAATTAGCACTGATTCCATATCCCTGAAGAAAAATCATAACATCACGCATATCTTTTCTTTCTTCAATCTGCTCACAGATATCCATTGCCTTTCTCAATGTAATGCCCCGGATTTCTGCCAGACGCTCAGGTTCTTCTTCTATAATTCTTATGGTATCCTCACCAAATTTATTTACAATTCTGTCTGCCAGCACTGCTCCAAGACCTTTAACTGCTCCTGAGCCTAAATATTTTCTTATGGAAAATTCATCTGATGCCGGCACAATCTCATAGGAAATTACTTTAATCTGTTCACCGTAAATATCATGAAATACCTCTTCCCCTTCCAGTTCCAGATATTCTCCTTCATTTATGTAAGCAAAATTACCGGTACATTTAATTTTTTTTTCCCCACTTGATAATGTAAGCACTGTATATCCGTTGTCTTCATTTCTGTATGTAATGTTTTCAACATAGCCACTTAACTGTTTCATATTATCTCCATTTGATAAAATAAGGCTACCGATTTCAGGCAGCCTTACAATATATGTTTATTTTATCTTTTCACGTTGTTCTTCATCAATATATTCAAGATATTGACCTGTTCCTATGGCAACTGCTGTCATAGGATCTTCTGCTGTCATTGTATTAATACCTGTCTTAGATTCAATTAATTCATCTAATCCATGTAATAAACATCCACCACCTGTTAATACAATTCCCCTGACAGCAATATCCGCTGCAAGTTCCGGCGGAGTCTTTTCCAGCACTCTGTGCACCGCTTCAACAATGCTGGACGTAACATCTCTTAAAGCCTCTTCCGTCTCTTCAGATGTAACTTCTATGGTCTTTGGAAGTCCTGTTACAAGGTTTCTACCTCTGACTTCCATCTTTTGATTTTCGGATTTATTAAAGCATGTACCAATTCCGATTTTAATTTCTTCCGCCGTTCTCTCTCCAATGAGAAGATTATGTTTCTTTCTCATGTATCTGACAATAGCTTCATCAAAATCATCTCCGGCAACCTTTACTGAGTCGCTTACAACCGTGCCTCCAAGAGAGATAACTGCAATATCTGTAGTTCCTCCTCCTATGTCAACAATCATGTTTCCACAAGGCTTCTTTATTTCAATACCTGCACCAATGGCTGCTGCCAAAGGCTCCTCTACTACAAATACTTCTCTGGCACCTGCCTGAAAAGCTGCATCCTGTACCGCCTTTGTTTCTACTTCAGTAGCCCCACTTGGAATACATACACAAATCCTAGGTTTTTTGTAAGAACGCTTTCCAACAGATTTCTGGATAAAATATCTGATCATCTGTTCCGTAACTGAATAGTCAGAAATCACTCCCTGTTTTAACGGTCTTACTGCCACAATATTTCCGGGAGTTCGTCCAATCATAAGACGTGCCTCTTCTCCCACAGCTTTAATCTTGTCAGTGTCTCTGTCTATAGCAACAACAGAAGGCTCCTTCAAGACTACACCTTTACCTTTTATAAATACAAGTATACTTGCAGTACCTAAATCTATTCCTATATCTGTACTAAACATTTGCCACTCCTTTTAGTCATCTTTATCAAAATAATAAATCACTTCTATATAATTTAGAATATCCATACTAAACTAAAGTATAACAACTTTTTGACGCATTGTATATGTTTAATTTTTATTTTTATTCCAAATTTATACAATTTCAAGGTCTAAATTTTATTATTTTTTATTTTTGTTTATTATTTTCGTCAAAATTCGAGTCATTTTACATTTTGTTTACATTTTATTCATTATCTATTAACAACCATACTATAGTATTAGTATCGTACTACTTAGGTAGTGCACATAGTTTGTATACGTCATACCCTATAATGACGTATTTTAAGTTTTTCATACTCAACCTAGTGGGTGAAATTCCCACTAGGTCCCCCGAATTCAACAGCCTCAAGTTTAACTTGAGGCTTTTTTATATTTCTCCCTTGTTGCCATCCCCCCTCTGATATGGCGCTCACTTTTATTTTTGTCCAATACTTTTCTGACTTTCTGTGCCTTAGAAGGATATATCTGCAACAACCTTTCAGATACATCCTTATGTACTGTACTCTTACTAATTCCAAATTGTTTGGCGCATTGTCTTATCGTAGCATTATTTTTAATTATGTAGTCAGCACTCTCAAGCACTCTTTCTTCAATATATGATTTCAAAAAAACCTCTGCAGAGAACATACTTTCTATATTCTATGCAAAGGTTTTTATTTTATACGTGTTCGGGATACTTATTTTTTGTCAACATATTCTAAATTGTACATTGCGATACATTTATTAATTATATCAGAGGCTTCCTCCGGTCCTCCAAATTCGTCAACTCTTGTTTCCTTGCCTTCAAGATTTTTGTAAATATTGAAGAAATTTTTGATTTCCTCAAAAATATGGTTAGGCAACTGTTCAATATCCGTGTAACAGTTGTATGTAGGATCGCCAAATGGAATTGCGATTATTTTATCGTCCATGTCTTCTCCATCAATCATATACATTACCCCTATAGGATAACATCTTACAAGAGACATAGGTTCAATAGGTTCTGAGCAGAGAACCAAAACATCCAGCGGGTCTCCGTCTTCATCCAATGTTCTTGGAATAAATCCATAATTTGCAGGATAATGCACTGAAGAATACAAGACTCTGTCCAATATTATAAGTCCTGTTTCTTTATCCAGTTCATATTTTTTCTTACTGCCCTTACTTATTTCGATTGTTGCTATAAAATCTGTGGAATTGATTCTTGCAGGATCAATATCATGCATTATATTCATAGCCGTCTCCTTTCTTTTAACACATTAATCTCTTTTTATTATTATAACATTTTTATATCCACGTAAACACTCTAGTGCAACCTGTCTGTATTGTACCAAAGTATTCATTTCAAAATTTTTCTTCATTATTCTGCTGTCTTTATATTTGTCATTAAAAAGTTTTCCTTCTTCAAAATCTTTTGCCATTTTTTCAGGATCTCTGTCTATGAAATAAATCTCCTGAGCAATTTCCAAAAACTCATCAGGAATGGTAGTTTTTGCCGTAATTCCAGTTACCGCCTTAAATCTTTCCGATACACCACTAAACCGTTTTAAATTAGCTGATGTGTACACATCTATCCCTGCATCCATAAGTTTCTTCACTCTGTCATAAACGAATCCACCTCTTCTGATTTTCATGCCCATTTCATCCAAAACAACAACATCCGGATTTAAACTGATTATCCGATCATAGTTCATTCCTTTTTTGTCAAAATGATTAATTCCGTTGTCACTTAGGGTTTTTCCAATGTCACGGTGTCCTGAATTCAAAAAGCCTATAACTACCTTTCTTCCTTTTCTGTTTTCCTCAATGGCTTTACTTACCATTAAATAAGTTTTCCCGGCTCCCGGTGTGTAACTCGTAAAAATTTTCAGCACATTAATCCCTTCTATTCTAAACCGTACTGACTATTCAGTCTTTTTATCTCTCCATGCATCTTTTCAACAACATTAGGGGGTTCAAGTATTTTAACTTTAGCTCCCAAACCGATAATCCAACCAAAAAACATATTACTGACATTAACCTTAACGTTAATAACAAAAGTTTGCCTGTCCTTTGGAATTATCATAACATCTTTCCCGAAACGATCCATGACAACACCAATAAGGCTATTGTCAAACTGTATCTTAACGTTTTGCTCATCACCGGTAAACATGCTGAATACCTTCTTTGCATAGATTGCCATGTCGAATTTGTCAAACAATTTTCTTCCATCCCTTAATTCATTAACTATCTGAATTTTTCTCATTTTGTCTACACGATAATGCTTTATAGTCTGACTTTCTCCATCAAAAGCTACCATATAATAATTTTCATCGTCCCAGGTCAGTGCCCACGGACTAATGTCTTTCTTTATGCCATTTTGGCGAAGTTCCATTTTCCCCTTTAAAGTCCATTCGTAATATTCAAATTTTATTTTATTGTTATTGTTAATGGCAATATTTATGTCATCAATATTATAATAAACACTTTCATAATTGGTTTTAAGTCTGTTGGCTACGTAAACCTGTCTTTGTAGTTTAGTAGCCTGATATTTACTTGCCAGCCCTTCTATCTTTCTTATTAATTCATTGGAACGCTTCTCTGAAATAAATTTAGAAACCTGAACCGCATCCACAAGAAGCTTAAGTTCCGGCAAATCAAATTCTCTCTCAATAAGGGAATAATAGTATTTTCCGTTTTTTCTGGCACCCTGAATCTCATATCCATAGTCTTTCAAAGTTCTTAAATCATCATAAAGTGATTTTCTTTCTGACTTAATGCCCTCTTCTTCCAATTTTTCTGATATCTGACTTAATGTCACACCGTGTTCATTGTCACTATATTTTTTCAGGATATCCAGCAATACAAGCAGTTTTTGCTTCTGTTTTTCCGATTTTGCCATATCAATTACCTATTTCATCAGTCTCTGCCTTCAATGCTAACATATTCATTATATCCACAGTTGCTGACATATGCCGGTCTCATAATTTTATCTGCATTAACCAATTCTTCTATTCTGTGTGCACTCCAACCTACTATTCTTGCAATAGCGAACATCGGAGTAAATAATTCTTCCGGAATATCCAGCATACTGTAAACTAATCCACTGTAAAAATCCACATTAGCACTAACACCCTTGTAAATATGTCTTTCCTCACCAATAACTTCAGGCGCCAATCTTTCAATCATGCTATAGAGCGCAAAATCCTTCTGCCTTCCTTTTTCATTAGCTAACTTTTCTACGAAAGATTTAAAAATTTCGGCTCTTGGATCAGATATTGAATATACAGCATGCCCCATTCCATAAATTAATCCTTTCTTATCAAAGGCCTCTTTATTCAAAATTTTTCTAAGATATTCTTTTACTTCTGTTTCGTCTTTTTGATTCTTAATGTGATTCTTAATGTCCTTAAACATTCTTACAACCATAATGTTTGCTCCACCATGTCTAGGTCCCTTAAGGGAAGATAGTGCTGCGGCAATAGTTGAGTAAGTATCAGACCCTGAAGATGTTACTACTCTTGTTGTAAATGTAGAATTATTTCCTCCACCATGTTCCATGTGAAGTACGAGTGCCAAATCTAATACTCTGGCCTCCAATTCCGTATATTTCTTATCAGGTCTTAACATTCTTAATAAATTCTCGCTGGTTGACAATTCCGGCTTTGGTCTGTGAATGTATAGACTCTTATTTTTCTTATAATGATTGTATGCCTGATAACCATATACAGACAGCATAGGGAATGTTGCAATAAGCTCTATGCTCTGTCTTATCACATTTTCAACTGATGTATCAGACACATTTTTATCATATGATGCAAGTGTCAAAATGCTCTTTGTAAGGGAATTCATTATATCAGCACTTGGAGCTTTCATAATTACATCTCTAACGAAGTTCGTAGGCAGTCTTCTGCATATTGAAAGCATATCCATATACTCTTTTAATTCATCTTTATTTGGCAAATGTCCAAAAAGCAAAAGATATGAAACTTCTTCAAATCCAAATCTCTCTTCGCCCATAAATCCCTTTACAAGCTCCTGAATCTTATACCCTCTAAAGTATAATTTTCCGGCACATGGAACTGATTTTCCATCTACTATTTCGCTAGACTCAACTCTTGAGATATTGGTAATTCCCGTAAGGACACCCTTTCCGTTAATATCTCTTAATCCACGTTTTACCCCATATTCTGCAAACAGTTCTTTATCCACACTATCGTTTTTCACACATATTTCACTATATTTTTTTGTAAAATTAATAACGTCTTCTTTTTTTAATGTCATAAACACCCCACTTACATCTTTCTTTTAATAAATAAAGTTAACAGCATCGTGAACAACCTTGAATTCTACTACAGGCTGTCCTTTTTCCTTTTCTCCATCCAGAGACCAGTCAATATCTGTACAATCTGTGATTCTGGCCTGTTTTATCTGTTTTAAAGTTATTTTTCCTGTGAATTCCTGTTTAAATATCTTGACAACCAATTTCATAAATTCCACCGGCCCCTTAGGAAATTCAACAAGCATAAGTTCAAATACACCATCATTAAACTCTACAAGGTTCTCATCCAGTTTCATGATACCGCCAACCTTTGTTGCATTATTGATAGCTGCAAAAATATATTTTCCTTCATATGTTTCATCCTCAAGTTCAATTTTTAACTTAAGTCTTCTTATATGGAACAATTCTCTGCTTCCGTGAAGAATATATGCGAAATGTCCAAGCTTGTTTTTCATCTTTTGCGGTGTTGAATACGATGTCTTAGTAAATATACCTGCTGATGCAGTGTATACAAAATAACGTCCGTTAAACATTCCCATATCAAGAGGTTTTGCCCCGTGAGAAACTATATATTCAGCTTCTTCCTTAGGATCAGTCTTCAACCCAAGACTTGTAGCAAAATCATTTGTAGAGCCCGCCGGTATGTATCCAAGAGGTGTGGAAACCTGACCTTCAATCAATCCCTGAATGACTTCATTTAAAGTGCCGTCACCACCCATGCATACTACCATGTCTGCCTTGGCACCATATTCCTTAGCTATCTCTGTACCATCAAATCTTTTTTTTGTAAATTTTACTCCTACTTTGTAACCTGCTTCTTCAAAAACTTTAATAGCATCATCAATATAATTTTTATTTTTCTTTACTCCGGCTTTTGGATTAATAATAAATAATAATTTTTTCATAATATTCTCCTACGTTTCTTGAAAGCAACTGTCTATGTATATATTCCAATATAGATGCTTTCTTTTGTAATATTATTTTGCCACAAAGAATGTCCCTACCTGATGTCCCTCTAACACTTTGTAAATGTTCTCCGGCTCTGCGCCATTCATCAGAATAGTATCTATGCCGGCTTCCGTAGCTGTCTGTGCCGCCTGCAGTTTCGTAATCATACCGCCAGTTCCAAACTTCGAGCCCTTGCCACCGGCTATTTCATAAAGTCCAAGAGTAATCTCCTCAACTACCGGTATAATTCTGGCATATTCATCTTCTTTAGGATTTTTGTCATATAATCCGTCTATATCTGTTAATATCAAAAGAGCATCGGCATTTATAAGTTTTGCAACAATAGCCGAAAGATTGTCATTGTCACCATATACAATTTCTTCAATGCCCACAACGTCATTTTCGTTAATTACAGGTATTGAGCCAAATTCAAATGTCTTCTCAAAAGCATTTACAAGGTTCTCCCTGCTTTCTTCATTGTCCACATCTCTCTTTGTAATAAGGAACTGCCCAATAGTATGTCCGTATTCGTCAAACATCTTATCGTACATAAACATAAGCTCGCACTGTCCGACAGTTGCCACCGCCTGCTTTCCTGTAGTTGTCGTTGGTCGTTCCTTAAGTCCAAGTTTTCCAACACCTACTGCAATGGCTCCTGATGTTACCAAAGCTACCTCTATTCCTGAATTAACTATATCAGAAATAACCGTAACTATTTTTTTCATCTGCCTTATGTTTACTTTTCCGGTCGAATGAGTAAGGGAAGAAGTTCCCACCTTAACGACTATTCTCTTTACGTCCTTTAATACTGCCATGATTTCCTCCGAATATTTCTTTCTTATCAGATATACCTTGCTAAAATAATATTTTAAAACAAGTAGCCCCATTTGTAAACCGGAACTACTTGAAAAATTCATTATTTTGTTTAGTTTTTTAGCATATTTTCGTCAATGTTTAATCTTTTATATATCAGCTTTAAAGTGGGATTTGAACCCTTCTCCAAAGACTTCATTGGCTGACGTTATAATCATAAATGCCTCCGGGTCAGTTTCCTTCAGGGCAGTTCGCACCTTTGCAAGTCTCTGTTTTCTCATTACGCACATAATAATTTCACCGTCAGCGTTACTGTATGCCCCCTTACTCTTTATAAATGTAACTCCCACGTCCAGTTCTTTCATCATGTAATCCGCAATCTGTTTTCTCTTCTTACTCATTATATAAATCAGGGTAGCCTCATCCCCTATATAAATAGCCTTGTCCATAACTAATGTAGACACATATATGGCAATTGCCGCATAAAGTGCCACTTCCACATTGCTAAATGCAAATGCCGAAGCAATGAGAATAACAATGTCAAGAAGCAGATATATCTGCCCGGTTTTTAGATGGGAATATTTTCCCCTGACTATTTTTACAATTATGTCCATACCACCTGTCGTAGTTTCCATTCTAAACAAAAGTCCCATGGCGAGTCCAAATGCCGCGCCACCAATAATTGATGAAAGCATTGGATTGTCTGAGACTGAATCAACATCAATCATCTTTGGAATGATATCAATAAACAGAGATGATATAACAAGAGCATAGCTTGTGCTTATGATAAACCTTGGTCCGAACTTTTTCCACCCCACTATCATAATAGGTATATTTATAATCAGAATAAGCATGCCTACTCCCGGTAACACCGGGAATATTTTTTTCAGTATAATAGCTATTCCCGAAACTCCTCCCGGAGCCAGATTATTAGGATTAAGAAACACTCCCACTCCCACGGCGTAAAGTAATGACGTCATGGTAATTCCGAAAATTCTTGCCCCTAAACTTACATATTTTTCCCGTTTTTCTCCACTCATACTGCCCCTTTATATGTAGCAATATAAGTACAGAAGTTTCAAAGTCTTACTCTTCGTCATCTCCCGGAAGAATTTCCGTAGGTGCACAGCACGGCATAGGATTAATTGAACATTCAGCAGTACCTCTTGTTACTGACTTTTCATCCTTTACTTCCTTAGCCTCGTCAGCGTCAGGATTAACCTTAACATTAATATGGCCGTCACCTCTTTTTACTCCATTATCTAACATTGCCACAATATCATTAATCATTTTTTCTTTATCCATTATAATGCCTCCTTAAAAGAATTCTATGTATATTATACCATTAATTTCAAAAAGGATTGCAAAAATTTTATAACAAAACTATGTATACAAAACACCCGGCAGAAACCTGCCGGGTGTTTTATATCTACTCCGTGAGTAGCAGTTAATTATATTTTACTAAATTTAGTAAAGTCCTGACCATCCGTTAAGATCATTAGCATCTTTTGGATCTCCGGCTACACCGCCTAAATCTTTTTCACCACTTGTTGTAATAACATCTTTTGTGTCAAATTCTATCATTTCTACTTCAGGATCCATATATATTTTTTTCATTCTAAGCACCTCCATATTATTTAGCAAAGTTATCAATCACACTATGATACTCTTCAGCAATTCCCTTATAGCCATCAGCAATGATTGCATGTGCAACAAACTGTACTGATCTTGAAGATCCCATTCCTGAGTAAACAGTTACATCATCTGCGTTTTCATATTTAATTGTTACATAAGCTCTTGCTACGAATTCTCTCTTATAATTGCTTTCTGCAATTTTACAAACAGAGCCGCAATACACACCTGTCTGATTGTTAAACCAACCACTATTTACAATGTTTAATTTTGTTTTTGCATATTCAAGAGTTAATTCACCATTTTTACCTTCATTATAAATATCACTTGTAGTAATTAATGTACCTTCTGTGATAGCATCTGACGCTACAGCATCCATATTATCTGAAGTAATTGTAGCTTGGAATCTAAGTCCTGAATCACCTATGTATCTGATGCCTGCTCCCTGTGCCATTGTGATATTAAGTTCCTTCACTGATGTAAATGCCATGTCTTCTGTAACTTCAACTTCTGAACCTGCCTTGTACATCTTACCATTACAGTAATATCCGTACTGTGCATCTCCAAGTGTAATCTTTCCATTTGTTACTGTAACTGCCTCACCATCAATTGTCGCTGATGCTTCATCCTTTACAGATGCATTTTTTACCAACATCTTTCCTGTGCCACCAGCATACTCAATTACTACTTCGTTTATATTCTTTGTATAGTAAGATAAATCAATGCAAACACCTGCACCTTGAATTCCTTTATCTACAGCAACACCATTAACCTTAACGCTTAAAACTCCGGTCGGAGCATTTACGTAACTACCTGTAATCTCAGGTGCATATCCCGGCACTTGAATATTTACTACAGATATGTTTGTAAGACTCTTTTTGTCGTAATAGTATGTATTATCAGGAACTGCTGCACCTAATCCAAACTTAACCCACTCATAATCATCTGCTGTTGCATCTTTAGTTGTAGGAGTTTCAGGGCTTTCAGTTTCTGAAGGTTCTTCAACTTTATTATTATAAATAAATGCTTTTAACACTACATTATTTACTGTAGTAATCACAACTTCATTATAAGTTGCTGCCTTTAATGCACTTCCCGGAACGAATGTCTGTGCACCGTCTGTTACACATTTTGCAGTTATATCAGTACCATTTACTGTTACTGTTTTAGCCGGTGATTCATTGTTTGGCATATACAATGCATCTACTCCGTTTTTGTTCTGGAAATTTATAACTTCTAATGTTTTTGGATTAGATGGTAATACATACGCTTTAAATCTGTCTGTAAGTGTTGTATCTGTTGTTCCGTTTCCAATCCATCCACGGCTATTCCAGTCAACCTTTTCAGGATCTGTAATTTCCTCTGCTGTAGTTGTTTCCTCTGCTGCTGATATTTTCAATGTTGCATTACCTTTAACCTCAGTTGCTTCCTGAGTTTCTGTTGCCGTAGTTGTTGCTGTTACCACAATAGGATATTCTCCATTTGCTAATTCTTTAAAAGCAGAATATGGAACAAATATTCCTTTTGCATTACCGTTGTATGTTGCAACATCTGCACCATTAATCTGTACCTTGATACTCGATACTTCTACATCAATTCCCCATGCAAATCCGATATGTCCATAAACATCATTCAAAACCTGTAAACCATTACACGTAAATCCGGTAAACCCTTCATTTTGTCCGTCTATGACCTCGTACTTCTTTCCATTTTGACTTGCTGTAGCACTTGCTTCTACTGATACATGATTATATATTGTTATAGAACACATAATCATAGCGAAAGCACTTACAATTGCTACAAGCTTTTTCAACTGTCCTTTCATATAAAAAACTCCTCTCTTAATATTATATATACTGGATTTTTACAAAATTCGTGTGTTTTTTCTATACTCCACACTCTCCATAAGAATATTGTATATAACAGAAAAAGTCTTTTATAGTGTTCATTTTTTATTAGTGGTGTTTTTTTTTATAAAAGTTTTTTTATTTTTTTAATTGAAGACCACCTGGTATTTACTCTTGTACCGTCTATATAACAGTAGCCTCTGTATTTCACATAGTATTTTTTTTCTTTTTTTAACCTCTTTAGTTTAAAAACATTTTTAGAAGTTACCATTTTTTTCTTATTTGACCTAAACTTCTTACTTGTGCAATATAATACCTCGTATTTCTTAACTTCATCAATTTTTCTTATCTTAATTTTCTTCCTTTTAGCGCTTATAATTTTAGGCTCAATTATCTGAATTTTTGCTTTTTTACTATTAAATGAGTAATCCTGATTTTCCTGACCGTATTCCTTTTCTGCCATAGGATATTCCGCATAGAACTCATCAGTAGAAAATTCATCATATCTCTTGTGATAAGGGAATTTATCGCCTTTTAAGAAAAAATGGTACTGCATTTTGTTATGATATAGTTCCGCATCCCATGTAGAATCAAGATTATAGTAATAATCTCCCAGCTTTACTATATTCCATCCATGGCTCTGGTTGTTTGCCTTGCCGGGAATTACTCTTACTGAAATGCCAAGTTCTTTTAACATCTTGTACATTAATTGTGCATATCCCTGACATACCGCTTCATTGTTGAACAACGCAGACCATGAAGTATATACAATCAACGGTCTCATATCTTTTGCATAGGTTACAGTGCTACATACATAATCATAGACTGTCTTAACTTTTTCATAATCAGTTGTCGTTTCCGTGAAATTAAAACTTTTGATAATTTCATCAACTTTTTGATCTACCTGACTTTTTTGAGTCAGGGTTGTGTAATATGTATACTTTATTTTAAATTCATAATAATAATACTTTTTACCTGACTTGGTTTCTGAATAATATCTGTATGAAGGCTCTTCTATTCGGTTATCCCAACGCATATAATCACCTTCATCGCTATTGTCCGTTATTTTTAACACTTCATTTCTCAGGGCAGTATATGCATCTGTCGGATTTGATATAGTAGTTTTTATATACACTCTTGCATTCGGTTCATGTCTTAACACTTTAGGTCTTATTGAGTCTGCTGCCTTTGATATAGTTGTATACTTAGATTTTTTTGCTAATAATTGTGTTTCATTAAATACTTCTAATTTCTTTACTGTAGACTGCTTTATGGAATTTTGTTTCGATTTTGCAATAACCTGTTTAGCCTGACTTTGTTCTGCATTTGTTGTAACACCTGTGATGTTTGATGATATTGTAAAAGTTGCTATAAGAAGCAACGCCAATGTTTTTTTCAATTTCATAACTGCTCTCCTCGTGAATATGTAATATGGTCATCCAAAGGATGACCATATCTTATTTCTAAATTACTTTACTTTTTTCTTGTATTTTGATTTGAATTTTTCTCCGCCATACTTAAGTTCTCTTATCATCTTCTTGCCACCCTTTAGAGTGTAAGTAAATTTCTGGTCTGAGAATTTCTTAAGTTTGAAGTGTAACTGATAAGTTCCAATTTCAATCTGTGTTACTCTGTTCTTGTTACTTATAACTGTATCAAATCCAAGTTTTTTATTGTTCTGATCTATAATTCTAAGGCACATGTCACCTTTATAAAGAACTGTAGATATTCTTATTCTGTAAGTTACTTTCTCGCCCTTAACAACACCTTTATGTTTCCATAATCCAACCCAAAATCTTGTTTTGTGATTGAATTTTTTCATTTTTGTGTGTAAATCGTTTGCCGGCTTATAACCATTCTTAATTGTATTAAGAAGGTTCATTGCCTCTGTAACTTTTCCCTGTTCCCCAAGTTTTACTGCCTGATTGTATACGCTTTCGTTTAAGTTGGCTGCTTTAGTGTATTTTGATACTCCATTATAAATTGACATACCTTCTTTTGTTTTTCCTGCGTCTACCAGTGATTTAGCATACGCATATCCATACGTTCCATACTCTGACTCGTAGGATTTATCCTTTGCATATACATTCTTTATTGTATTCCAAGCTGTTTCGTAGTTAGCCTGAAGATAATATATCTCTGCCATTCCGGCACTTGCTTTATTTATTATATTAAAATCTGCCGCTACATTTGCACTTGATTTGAATAATTTCATTGCCTTATCGTAATCTTTTGCTTCAAGTGCTTTTTGTCCGTCATAGTAATCCAGGAATGATTCAGCCATTACTCCGTGCTGTGATTTTTTTGAAGCATTATAACTCTTTTTAAAATAGTCTAATGCATTATCTTCATTATTGCCTGTCATTTCTTTAAGACCAAGGTTATAATATGCTTCTGCAAGGTAATCTTCACTCTTTAAGAATCCGTTAAGGGCTTCAAACTGTTTTGCAGCCTTTGTATAGTCCTTCTTATTAAGTGTCTGTTTTGCGACTTTGTATTTATTATTAGGCACAAAGAAAAGTGTTGCTGCGATTCCTGCTATGGCTACTATTATCACCACTCCAATCAGGGCTTTCACATATTTTTTTCTCATTGCCCTTTTTCTACTGTTCTTTTTGTTTTCTCGTGTCTGTTTTCTCTCTTCATGCTGTTTTATTACTTCTAATTTTTTCTGGGCGTTTTTTAGAAGTTCATCTGAATCTTTATACCATTCAATTCTCTTTAGGATTTCAATTCCATTTGTCATGTTGACACTGTCTTCTTTTGCAATAGCTTCTGTTGCCGAAATATAATTATCTTTGTAATCTTTATTCTTGGCCTGCGCAAAAAATTCCATGTCATCAATGTCCCCTGTGCTTTCAAACACAGCGTCACTCTTTTGCCAGATATATCCGTTTTCAAAAACAATTTTGTTTACTTTTACTTCAAATGTATCTGCATCGTTATTGTTTATCTTGAATTTGACGTCTGTTCCTTTTGTACTCATATACGGCATGTTAAGAGCACGATAGCAATAACTGATTTCTTCTGAATTGCCTTCACCGTCGCTTGCTACAATAGTTACATCCACATCTCTAATGGCATCCTCATATATATTAGTAAATTTAAGTGTTAGTCTGTTGTTTTTGCTAACTGTATCTTTCTCCAAGACACTGCTTTCAATAATTATAGGGCTACCATATGTCCATAAGTTCTTATCTGCCTCTTTAATGAATTCATATCTTTTTAGACCTTCATTATTTTTCTTCTCTTCCATGGTTTTCTCCTAACTTAATATTATTATTTTAGTTTAATAATTATTGTTTCTGTTCCGAATAATATTCTACCATATTTGTTGTAAAATGAACACTCTTTTATATTCCCGGGTAATAGTTCCAAAATTAAAATTTTAAATTCCACTCTTCCATTTCACAGTGGATTTTACTTTTA
>URKY01000016.1 GCA_900548465.1 uncultured Eubacterium sp. | reverse complement strand
CTCGAAACTAAGCGGCAATTCAAAGGAAAGAGAACTCCTACCTATTTGCGATAGCCGCCTGAGCTGCTGC
The DNA here is from genome assembly GCA_900548465.1 of uncultured Eubacterium sp. Lineage (GTDB taxonomy): Bacteria > Bacillota > Clostridia > Lachnospirales > Lachnospiraceae > Eubacterium_G. The sequence goes on along the minus strand of URKY01000016.1, from coordinate 48,476 downwards.
TAATCTAGCGATAGGTACACGGAATGGTGAACATGATACATAATCAAGACCAATCTTGTGGCAGAATTCTACTGAAGATGGATCTCCACCGTGTTCTCCACAGATACCTACGTGAAGGTTAGGGTTAACTGGCTTACCAAGCTTAATAGCCATTTCCATTAACTTGCCAACACCAACCTGATCTAACTTAGCAAATGGATCATTTTCAAAGATCTTAGCATCATAGTAAGCATCTAAGAACTTACCAGCATCATCTCTTGAGAATCCGTATGTCATCTGTGTTAAATCGTTTGTACCGAAGCAGAAGAAGTCTGCCTGCTTAGCGATTTCATCAGCTGTAAGTGCAGCTCTTGGGATTTCGATCATTGTACCAACCTGGTATTCAATGTCAGCACCTGCTGCTGCGATTTCAGCATCAGCTGTAGCTACTACGATATCCTTAACATATTTTAATTCCTTAGCGTCACATGACAATGGAATCATGATTTCAGGCTTAACTGTCCAATCACTGTGCTTCTTCTGAACATTGATAGCAGCACGGATAACAGCCTTAGTCTGCATCTTAGCAATTTCAGGATATGTTACAGCAAGACGAAGTCCTCTGTGTCCCATCATAGGGTTGAATTCGTGAAGTGAAGAAATGATTGTCTTGATTTCTTCTACTGTCTTACCCTGAGCATCTGCAAGTTTCTTAATATCTTCTTCTTCAGTTGGAACAAATTCATGAAGAGGTGGATCTAAGAATCTGATTGTTACTGGGTTTCCTTCAAGAGCTTCATAAAGAGCTTCGAAGTCTCCCTGCTGATATGGAAGAATCTTTTCAAGAGCAGCTTCTCTTTCTTCTACTGTATCTGAACAGATCATTTCTCTGAATGCTGCAATTCTGTCTTCTTCGAAGAACATATGCTCTGTACGGCAAAGACCAATACCTTCTGCACCAAGTTCTCTAGCCTTCTTAGCATCAGCTGGAGTATCAGCATTTGTTCTAACCTTAAGTGTTCTATACTTATCAGCCCATCCCATGATACGTCCAAATGTACCAGCGATTGTAGCATCAACTGTCTTGATGACACCATCGTAAATGTTACCTGTTGAACCATCAATTGAGATGTAATCTCCTTCATGATATTCCTTTCCTGCTAAAGTGAACTTCTTGTTTTCTTCATCCATAGCGATGTCGCCACAACCGGATACACAACAAGTACCCATACCACGGGCAACTACGGCAGCATGTGATGTCATACCACCACGAACTGTTAAGATACCCTGTGAAGCCTTCATACCTGTGATATCTTCTGGAGATGTTTCAAGACGAACAAGAACAACCTTTTCTCCTCTTTCGTTCCATTCAACAGCATCATCAGCTGTGAATACAACCTTACCACAAGCAGCTCCAGGAGAGGCTCCAAGTCCCTTACCAGCTGGTGTAGCAGCCTTAAGAGATGCAGCATCAAACTGTGGATGAAGTAATGTATCTAAGTTTCTAGGATCGATCATAGCTACAGCTTCTTCTTCAGTTCTCATACCTTCATCAACAAGGTCACAAGCGATCTGTAAAGCAGCCTGAGCTGTTCTCTTACCATTTCTTGTCTGTAACATATAAAGTTTTCTGTTTTCAACAGTAAATTCCATATCCTGCATATCTCTGTAATGGTTTTCAAGTGTTTCACAAACCTTTACGAATTCTTCAAATGCTTCTGGGAATTCCTGTTCCATCTGAGCGATTGGCATTGGTGTTCTAACACCGGCAACAACGTCTTCACCCTGAGCGTTCTTTAAGAATTCACCCATAAGCTTCTTTTCACCAGTTGCTGGATCTCTTGTAAATGCAACACCTGTACCACAATCATCACCCATGTTACCAAATGCCATTGACTGTACGTTAACAGCTGTACCCCATGAATAAGGGATATCGTTGTCACGACGGTAAACGTTAGCACGTGGGTTATCCCATGATCTAAATACGGCTTTGATAGCTCCCATTAACTGTTCCTTAGGATCATCTGGGAAGTCTTCACCGATTTTTTCTTTGTATTCAGCCTTGAACTGTGCTGCTAATTCCTTTAAGTCATCAGCTGTAAGTTCTACGTCCTGCTGAACCCCTCTATCAGCTTTCATCTTGTCGATAAGCTCTTCAAAGTATTTCTTACCAACTTCCATAACTACGTCTGAGTACATCTGGATAAATCTTCTGTAGCAGTCCCATGCCCAACGAGCATTTCCTGATTTTTCAGCAATTGCGTTAACAACTGTTTCATTAAGACCAAGGTTAAGAATAGTATCCATCATACCCGGCATAGAAGCTCTAGCTCCTGAACGAACAGAAACAAGTAATGGATTTTCTTTATCACCGAATTTCTTTCCTGTGATTTCTTCCATCTTTACAATGTACTCGTTAATCTGTCCCTGAATTTCTTCATTAATTTCTCTGCCGTCCTCATAATACTGAGTACAAGCTTCTGTTGTGATTGTGAATCCCTGAGGTACCGGAAGTCCTAAACCTGTCATTTCTGCAAGGTTAGCACCTTTACCACCGAGTAATTCACGCATGTTAGCGTTACCTTCACTAAAAAGGTATACCCATTTGTTTGCCATGTGTTTTTTCCTCCTAATTAATTAGTATTTTATGTCATGAGCTATGTATAGAATGGCCATCTTGAATAGCTCATACACTCTCATATTGATGCCCGCTCTTTCTCTATGCAATCCCGCTACAGGCACACGGAAAAAGGGCGCAATCGCACCTATATAACGATTATAACATAAGTGACCTTTTAGTCAAGAAAAAAGACAGAATTTTCAATCATTTGAATTTTCTGTCTTTTATGGCTTTACGTTATTATTATTCTTTTTATTTAGTTACAATAAATGTTGTAATTGAGTGTGGTGGAACTTCAGTATTAATACCTTTTCCATCAACCGCAATTGCCAATCTGTTTCTCTTACTTAATTCGTTCTGTACTACAACAATAATCTGTCCATCCGGATTCTTGTAAGCAACGGAATAAACTCCCTTATCGGAATCATTTAAACAAAGTATTCTCTTAGCTCCCGGTTTAATATATCTTGAAAAATGACCTATGTAATAATATGAAATATTATAATTAACTTTATTTTCCTTTGTATCAATCATTATTGGAGCCTCACAGAAGTTACCTGCATAGTTTGGTCCACCTGTTTCATCTAATATAAGATTCCAGTCAACCCATCCTTCTGTGTAGTTATTAAAGTCATTAATCATGTTGTGACCGTAAGTTTCACCATGCTTCCATGCGCCAATACCTTCTTTTGAACTTGTATAACCTGAATTATTAACTAATTCAACGCAACCTTCCGTAAATACCAAATGCTGTTTTGGATATATTTCATGCGCCATTGTAAGAATTTCCGACTTATCAGAACCATACCAGTGATATGCAATTCCCCAAATAATGTCCTTAGCATTCTTGTATGCAAGAGTCTCTCTTACTCTTCTAAACATAATATCTCTGTTATGATCCAAAATGACAATCTTTATTCTTTCTTCAAGCTTTTCATTCTTTAATTCTTCATATAAATAATCCACTGCCAAAATAGCTTCTTCTGTAGGATCATATTTACATGATGCCCAAAGTTGCTTTGCTTCCGGTTCATTCTGTACGCTTATGGTACGAATATCTATGCCACGTTCCAACATACCTTTTACGTATTTAACCATGTATTCAGCCCATGCGCCATAGTATTTTCTAAGTAGTCTTCCACCGTGATTCATATCTTTATTATTTTTCATAAAAGCCGGTGGACTCCACGGAGCACAGAGAATAGCAATATCTTCTCCCGCTTCTTCTCCTGCCTTCTTTATAAACGGTATAACCCATTTTTCTTCTCTCTCCATGTTGAAAGTATTAAGTTCAATATCACCATCTTCAATATATACATATGGATCTAAAGAGAAATCACATCCGTTAATGGATGTTCTTCCTAAGTTATATGCAAGACCTGTTTCTTTATTGAAATATGCTTTTATTACTTCATCCTTAACTTCTTCACTGGCATTCGCCAATACATATGCTGCTGCCTCAGTAAATGCCCCACCAAATCCCAGATGAGTCTGAAATTCCTGCGTGCTGTCTACAACTACAGTGTCCATTCTAAAACTAAAGTAATCCCTTAAATCATATTCCCCTAAATCCTTCCATTTGATTTGTTCACTTTGAGCTGTTTGAATTATTCTTATAACCGGTTCCATCTTTTACCTCATTTCATAACAAAAAGCATAATCTGACAGAATTATGCTTTTATTTTCTTATATTAAATTGTTCGATAACTATATTATAAATCCCGTTCATTCCTGTATTATGATTATAACATTTTGTGAATAAATGTATATAGTTACATTTGTACAAATATACTTTTCATTTTTATATAAGTTGCATAAAATCGTTTCAATCCCTTTAAATATAGAGTTTTTCTATATAAAATAAGGCTCTGTTCCAATCTCAATTGATTCGAACAGAACCCTGTTTATTCCAATTTCATTTTCTGATCTGTTTGTTCAGACTTTTACTACCCAACCCAGCTTACTTACTTAATACTACTTTTGTACTCCATGTTCCATAGGACTTTTTGTTTTTCTTAACAAGCTTATAAGGACGTACCGTAACATAAGCTGCCTTTGTCAATGTTGTCTTTGTATTACTATCAACTTCGTAGCTCTTCTTTGCCACATAGCCTGAATAGATTTTCTTAGGTAATGTTTTTGTGAAATAATTCTTTTTTGTTAAGTATGTGTATGTCTTTTTACCTCTCTTCACTTTTACCCGATAACCTTTTGCACCACTTATTGCTGTAAATGATGTTCTCATTTTCTTACCTTTAAGCTTCGCACTTTTTATTGCGACCTGATTATACTTAAATTTCTTTGCATTAATTATTTTAACAAAGCTGTCAAAAGCGCCAACATCAAGTTTTACTTTTCCGTAAAATGTCACTTCTGATAATTGGCATCCTGCAAATGCATGAACACCAACTGAAGCTAACTTTTTGTTCGTAATTAATTCATCCACTCCTGATTTTTCAAATGCATAGTCCCCAATTGTTTTTACGTTTTCTCCCAGTGTGACTTTATTTGCATAATGTCCGTACATTGCTCCCGGTACAATTGTCTCTACCGTGTCCGGTATAGTGATATCATTTTTTGATGTTACGCAGTAATATAACATCTTCCCATCTGTTGATACAATGCATCCGTTAGCAATTTTACAACTGTTATTATCTGATGCTATTTTTACTGAAACCTCTCCCTGATTCATTAATGCAAATCCAAGTTCAGCAGCGTTTCCGCTAATCTCAACTTCTATTACCTCATCTCCAAGAGAGCCTTTCTCAAATCCTACAACATTCCCCTTTATAACATATTTTTTAACATTGTTAAAAGCTTCACTTTCTACTTTCTTAATTGTTGCAGGTAACACAACTGTGCCGGAAATCTTATTAAAAGCACCTCTTTTAATTGTAGTTACACTGTTTGGTATTGTTAAAGTTTTAACTTCAGTTACTTTTTCAAAACTGTATTCTCCAATAGATGTAACGCCTTCTTCAATGATAATATTTTCTACTGCCTCTAATCCGTTAGAGAGTCCTGAATCATCCCACATTTCACCTTTTCCACTAATTGTAAGAGTTTTTGTATTTTCATCGTAGATGTATTTAACATTATCACCACATTTACCTTCAACTAACTTTGTGTTTTTCGTAGTTTTCTCTTCTGCAGCCTTTACTACATTTATTCCTGCAATTTTTGATAAACCTCTTACCGGCATTTCTATCGGTGCCATCATTGTAAGTGCCATTGTTGTTGCTGTCAGAACAGCCATCATTTTCTTTGTCTTTTTCATTAAAAAATCCCTCCGTTTAATATGTTTTTTGTTTTATAACTATTAAACGTGAGGGATTAAATTTTTATTGCATCAATATTAAATTTTATTTTTTATTAAAATTCCATTTTCTTGTTGAAATATTCAACTAAGTCTTCAATTTTAATTCTTTCCTGTTCCATTGTGTCACGGTCACGAACTGTAACGGCACCATCTTCCTCTGAATCAAAATCATATGTTACACAGAACGGAGTACCGATCTCGTCCTGACGGCGATATCTCTTTCCAATAGCCCCTCTGTCATCATATTCACAGTTATAATGTTTGCTTAATTCTTCAAATACTTTCGTGGCACCTTCATTTAACTTTTTTGATAATGGAAGTACGCCAATCTTAACAGGTGCAATTGCCGGATGGAAATGAAGTACTGTACGCATGTCAGGCTTCTCTTCTGTTCCAATATTTTCTTCGTCGTATGCTGAGCAAAGGAATGCAAGCGTTACTCTGTCTGCTCCAAGCGAAGGCTCAATTACATATGGTATATATCTTTCATGCTTTTCATCATCAAAATATGTCAAGTCTTCTTTTGATAAATTCTGATGCTGTGTTAAGTCATAATCAGTTCTGTCTGCAATACCCCAAAGTTCGCCCCATCCAAATGGGAATAAGAATTCAATATCTGTCGTTCCCTTTGAATAGAAACATAATTCTTCCGGTGAATGATCTCTAAGTCTCATTTCATCTTCTTTAATTCCAAGGTTTAATAACCAGTCACGACAGAAACCTCTCCAATACTGGAACCAGTCAAGGTCTGTTCCCGGTTCACAGAAGAATTCTAATTCCATCTGCTCAAATTCTCTTGTTCTAAATGTAAAGTTACCCGGTGTGATTTCGTTTCTAAATGATTTTCCAATCTGTCCAATACCAAATGGTATTTTCTTTCTTGAAGTTCTCTGAACATTTTTGAAGTTTACAAAAATACCCTGAGCTGTTTCAGGTCTAAGATAAACTGTATTTTTTGCATCTTCAGTTACACCCTGGAATGTCTTAAACATGAGGTTAAATTCTCTGATATCTGTAAAGTTATGTTTTCCGCATGAAGGACAACAAATGTTTTTATCTTCTATGTAGTCAGCCATCTGTTCATGAGACCACGCATCAATTGATTCTTCCGGTGTGATTCCATTTTCAGCCATGTAGTCTTCAATTAACTTATCTGCTCTGAATCTTTCATGACATTCCTTACAGTCCATAAGTGGATCTGAAAATCCTCCAAGATGTCCTGATGCAACCCAAGTCTGTGGATTCATAAGAATGGCACAGTCTACACCTACGTTATGTGGATTTTCCTGAATAAATTTCTTCCACCATGCCTTCTTAACATTATTCTTAAGTTCTACACCAAGATTTCCGTAGTCCCATGTATTAGCAAGTCCACCGTATATCTCAGAACCCGGATATACAAATCCTCTGCTTTTTGCCAGTGATACAATCTTGTCCATTGTCTTTTCCATTTTTTAATTCCTCCATGCACTTTTATCTTTATTTATTTTAATTCTAATATATTATATAACTAAGCCCCTGTTCAGCACCTGCTGTAGTAACAATTCCCTCTTCGTTTACCGTGCAGTTCGCGCTTACATATTTAATATCTGAATCAAGCTGAACCTTATACTTGTCATTTACAATTATTATATTTGACTTTGTCATTGCCTTAATTTCTTTAGCCGTTGCAGTCTTAGACTTATCCGGGCTTACAAAACTGCCCTTTATCTTACAATCATCATTATCTGCAATTGTGCCTGTATAAAACTTAGTTTTATCTTCATTGTTATATGCTCTGACATATTCATTAAAATCATATACCGTAGCAAAATCTAAAATAAGTGTTGCCACTTTATCGCTTACCTTAAACTTTTCAAGTGTAATAGCCTGATTTACTGATGCCTTTTTTCCATTGTTATAGTCTTCAATCTCTGCATCTATTTTTTTCTGTAGATCATCTTCATTATAATAATCTTCAGCAAACTTTTCTGATACGCCGTAAGAAACCGTGCCATCTTCATCTATGTATATAGCACTTTCGCCTTCTTTCATCTCTATATCCCCGACTTTATTTCCACAGGCGGTCAGACCTACTGCCATAACCATAACTAACACTGTACACAACAGTGTTTTCAAAACGTACTTCATCTTATCCTCCTAAATATACTGCCACTTCCAGCCATGTTAGTAATTTTATACTGTAAAGACCTTAATTTCAATATGTAATTTACAGAAAATCCAAAGAATTAAATTTTTTATCTATAACTTTATCTATGTACTGATGTATTATATTTTTCATTTGTATCAAAACTTCATCTTTTACATTAAATGAAAATAATCTTTTTAAAGGTGATGTGGCAATATACTGAAGAGCATACACTGTTGAATCAAGTAGCTTTTCTTTTTCATTAAGTATTCCGTGGCAGTTTTTACATATCAGTGAATTTCTTTTCAGATCAAAACAATCCAATTCTTCTTTTCTTCCACATACTCCACACGAAAACAAATTAGGATACTCTCCGTTTATAACCAGTGTTCTCAATTCGTAAATGCATCTTATAAGATCTGTTGAAATGGTATTTCTGTGTAACTCCTTAAGAGTAAGATAAATGAGTTTTAGGGTTTCCGTTGCCTCAATACCTTCCCTTCCATAGTAGGATGCCAGTTCCAAAAAGTACATTCCCATATACAGTTTTTCTAAGTCATCTTTCAATAATTCAAAGAAATATTCATTGACTTTTACTGATGAAAGAGAATATGCATCTCTTCCTCTGTAAAGTGTAAATTCCCCAAAAGCCATTGGCTGACTTCCTGCACTGTAGGAACTGTTCTGTCTTCTTGCTCCATTGGCAAAAACCGTTATCTTGCCAAACTCTTTCGTCAGAACAACAAGACGTCTATCGTATTCCTTTATGTTCATTGATGAAATGACTATTCCCGTTGCTATTACCTTTTCTGCCATCTCTTTTTTCGCCTTCTACCTTTGATATAAAGTTTTCCATTGCTTCATTTACCCGTCTCTCATTTGTAAATTTTAAATAATCCTGTATTCTTCCGGTTTCCTCAAATATCTTCCAGTTTTTCAAATTATCCATCTTATCCCTCCGTAATTTTATTCCATGTAACAATTTATGCTTGTTATCAGGTTGATAAGAATAGGATTTCCACACATAATTTTTGTATTCGCAAATTTGCGCTTTTGAAAATATTGGAAAGCTCATTTTTTGTCTTTAGCCGACACCATTATACACCGGATACATTTTATTTATTTTCCACATATCCATAGTTTTTCATCAACAACTCACTGTCACGCCAGTCTTTTCTCACTTTAACCCACAACTGAAGATTAACCTTCATATCCAGTTGCTGCTCTATTTCATATCTGGCATTAGTTCCTATTTTCTTTAGCATAGAACCTTTTTTACCAATAATGATACCTTTATGGGAATCTCTTTCACAAATTATAGTTGCTTCAATATCATAAATATCCTTATGGTGCCTCTTTTTCATTTTTTCAATTGTAACGGCAATGCCATGAGGAATCTCCTCATCTAATGCGTGCAATGCCTTTTCACGTATGAGTTCAGCCACAATCTGTCTCATTGGCTGATCAGTAACTGTATCTTCGTCGTAATACATAGGCCCCTGTGGCAAATATTTAAAAATCTGTTCAACAACTGTATCCACGTTATTTCCTCTAAGTGCTGATGCCGGAATTATTTCATCAAAGTCAAAAATCTTTCTGTACGCATCAATAAACTTAAGCACATCATCCTGCTTAACGGTATCAGTTTTATTAATTACAAGAATTACCGGAACTCCAATATCTTTTAACTGCTCTGCAATGTGCTGTTCCCCTCCCCCGATAAAAGTATCCGGTTCTACAAGCCACATAATAAGGTCAACTTCTTTCAATGTTTTTTCAGCTACATTTACCATATACTCACCAAGTTTGTTTTTTGCTTTGTGAATTCCCGGAGTATCCAAAAACACTATTTGTCCCTCGTCACATGTGTAAACTGTCTGAATTTTATTTCTCGTTGTCTGTGGTTTCTTTGACGTTATGGCAATCTTCTGACCTATTATCTGGTTCATAAGTGTAGATTTCCCAACATTTGGTCTGCCGATTAATGCTACAAATCCTGATTTAAATCCTTCTTTCATATCCGTTGTTAATGCCTTTTGCATTCTCCTCCTATCCTAACTCTTTTGTTTCTATAAACAAGTGTTTTGCGTTTTGTATCGCACTCTTTCCTCCAACTACACACAGATAGTTTTCATCCAATGCTTTCTTTACCAGTGGTGCAAGTTTTCTTATATCCTCCTGACTGGTGTTTAACACCTGCAAACGTTCTTTTTTAAGCATTTCATAATCTATGCCTCCATAGTAATTACTTAATTCTCTGGAACTTCTGTCAGATGCATTAAGAGGTGTATCCATTCCGCTTATAGTACCTATAATATATTTTCTAAGTTCTCTTTCATCAGCAGTGAAGTTTTTAATGTACTCATAAGTTCCATCATACACTTCATTAGTTTTTTCCAGATTTGGATCTCTATATGATGTGAAGAACTGGCTTCCACTTCTTCCCACTGAATAGTTGCAGCCATAAGCTCCACCCAATACACGGACATTATTCCACAGGTATTCACTTCTCAAAATGTTTGCAAGTACAAGAAAACTTCCGTCAAACGCCTGTTTTTCTTCAGACCCGTTATAGCTTCCAACTCTTGCCACATACTGAACCTGACCTGAGGTTATGAAAGCCTCATTTTTCTTTTCAAGTTTTATTTTTTCGCCATTAAAATGAGATTTAAATTTTCTTTCTTTCTTCAAATCATTTCTAAATGAAATAATTTCCTCTTCCAGTTTTTCAAAACTTTCCCTGCTTCCTGCATAATTTATCATCATATGATCTTTTCTAAATACAAAATCAACCGTTTCTTTAAGAGTATTTATTATTTCATCTTTCTTTGGCTCCAGATTTTCAATGAGTTCTTCTACAAACTTATAGAAACTTATTCCTGCAACCATTTCTCTTATATAGTAAGGTTCCGAATAGTATGACATTGCCCTAAGTCTTGCAGCACTGTCCCCTGAACGCATTATTGATTTATTTAATCTTGATTTTAATTCTTCAAGTATTTCTTTAAGACGCTTTACATCATCAAATTTTGTCTCTAAGATTATCTCTTTTGTTAAGGCTATTGCCTTTTGAAGATTATCGTACATGTATTTAGCATGAACTTCCATATTAAAAATAATTTCGTCTGTTTTATCGTTTACGTATAGTCCTGTGTTAAAGGCTAATCCTCCAAGATTCAAATCTATGTCTTTATTCAACTCTGTATAACTTCTGTCTGTATCCATAAATGCCAACAGATATTTCAGCAAACCTACATATGGAATGTATTTAAGTGGCAAATCAGCACAATTGAATACAATGTCCAAATAACCTATTCCATTTGTAAATATTTCATTGTATAAAAGTTTTATTCCATCTTTTTCGAATTCTTCTGATATAAGAGGACGTGGTTCCGTGCTTATATCTGAAATTTTTAACAGCGGAATCTTCTTCAATTCCTCTGCCGGTGACGGAGTTTCCTGATATTTTTTCAATTCCTTTGTTCTATTTATCAGTTCTTCTATTTCTTCCTCCGACATTACATTCTTCTTGTCTGCCAGTTTTTTTGCCAGTTGCTTTTCTTTCTCTTCGGTTAACCCCCTCTTAGGATTCATTACTACCATGGAACAATGTGTATTATTTAACAAATATTTTTCTAACAGTTTTTCAAAATAATCTGTATTTATTTTCTCTCTTAACTTCTTAAATATGGCATTTGTCTCAACATGGGCGAAAGGATTTTCATCATTGTAAAGCCAGCCTGTCATAATATCCAGTCCCCACATAAGACCCTTTGGTATTCTTCCAAAATCTGCCTCTCTTGTTGTAAATTCAAGACTGTTAAGACCGGCAAGAAGTGACTGTTTATCAATGCCATTTCTTACAAGTTTTTCCAAAGTATCCTTTATTACATTTAAGAATTTTTCTTTATCACTTTCATTAGCATATTTTGCAATAATGCTGTAAACCGGCTGATATACTCCGTCTTCGTAGTATCCTGAAACATCCTTTCCAATATTAGCGTCAATTAACGCCTGTTTAAGCGGTGCTCCCGGCATATCCATCAGGGCATATTCCAGTACCTGAAATGCCGTTGCCAGTTCAGCATCTGTATTATCTCCTATTACATAATTTGCAGCCAGAACGGTATTGTCCTTCTCGCTTTCACTGTCGGCAATTGCATATTCTGTTTTCACTTCTCTCATTTCCGTAAAAGGATTCTGGAATTTTATTTTTGAATCCACTTCCAGATAGTCATATTTACTGAGATACTCTTTATCCAGCCATTCCAGTCTTTCTACCATATCCATGTCGCCATACAAATATATATAACTGTTTGACGGATGATAATATTTTTTGTAGAACTTCAAATAGTTTTCGTATGTTAAATCAGGTATGCTTTCCGGATCTCCACCTGATTCAAAATTATATCCATTATCCGGAAATACTGATTTTAATATTACTCTTGGAACAATCCCGTCTAATGAAGAAAACACACCTTTCATTTCGTTGTATACTATTCCATTATAAATAAGTTCAGAATCTTTATCCTCTAATTCATAGTGCCATCCTTCCTGCATAAAGACTTTACTGTCCTTATCAATGTTTGGCTTAAACACTGCGTCAGCATACACTTCCATTAAATTATTAAAATCTCTGTCATTGTAGCTTGCCACGGGATAAACTGTTTTATCAGGATATGTCATGGCATTTAAAAATGTATTCAACGATCCCTTCACCAATTCCATAAACGGGTCCTTTACGGGATATTTTTCAGAACCGCATAAAACAGTATGCTCAATAATATGTGGTACTCCCGTGTCATCACTTACCGGAGTTCTAAATCCTATATTAAACACCTTATTGTCATCATCATTAGACAACAATACAATTCTTGCTCCTGTTTTTTTATGTTTTAATAACCATGCCTCTGAATTCATTTCTTCAATATGTTTATTTATTATTACCTGATAATTTTCTAACTCATTTATTCTATCCATATTATATCTGCTCCTTTTATTAACACTGTTTTTTATATTAACATATTTTTCATATTCTATCCATAAATCATTATAGTATCAATTAAATATAAATTATTCTTTCAGGCAATAAAAAGACTGTTGCACTACCTGATGCTCTTCTAAATAACATATCAAATAACAATTATTCGTTGTTTAAAAGATTTTATCCTATAGTACAACAGTCTAATGTAAGAGTACATCAGTCTGCAATAAGACCTATTTATCTAAATTTTCTTTTAGATTGTTTAATTAAAAACCTTGAGATGCTTTTTCATTCTGTCTACCACTATTAATGCTACAGCAATCTTTACTATGTCAGGTATAATAAATGGTACTACACAATTAAGAAGTGAGAATACAAGCCCACTCTTTGTTATGTACATAAACCACAAAGTACCGATTAAGAAACATGCTACATCTCCTAATAGCATTGAAACAAAAGTTATTACCAGCTTTACAGACTTTGATTTATTTTCTGCAAGTTTCATTCCTATTCCTATTATAAGTACTGTCAAAATGAATCCCACAATGTATCCACCTGTTGGTCCAACAATAACTGCTACTCCGGCTTTCATTCCTGAAAATACCGGTATACCAATCATTCCTAAAATTATATAAACTACTATTGATATAATTCCACGCTTATATCCAAGTAATCCTGCGGTAACAAACACTGCAAAAGTCTGCAATGTAAACGGTACCTGTCCCGGAATGCTAATCCATGAGCAAACTGCTATTAATGCTGTAAAAATAGCAATTAATGCCATATTTTGAGTTGACAAAACTTTCTTGTTCATAATTTTAATCTCCCTTAAATAGTAAATAATTTTTTATCTGCTATACAATATAAGCCCTGCCATTAAGATTGTCAACCTTATTTTATCTACGGCTAACATTTTCTTTTTGTCTTATTGATAATAAAACATATCAATGCTATAATTAACCTCAGTTTTTTATAAAATCAACAAATATTATGAAGGTGGATATTATGAGCGTAAAGGACGAAATTTTACAACAGTTAGAAAGTAATAAAGGCAGTTATATTTCCGGCGGACAGTTGGCTAACAATTTAGGTGTCAGTCGTAATGCAGTGTGGAAAGCTATAAAATCTCTGGAGAAGAACGGGTACCAGATTACTGCAGTTCCTAACAAGGGGTATTGTCTTTCCGATCAAAATGATATTCTTTCTCCTTCAAGTATTAATCAGTATTTAAAACATCCTCTTAATATATCTGTTTATAAAACAATTTCCTCAACAAACACTGTTTTAAAGGAAGACGCTAACAATGGTGCTCCTGAGGGAACAGTGATTATTTCAGAGGAACAGACTGCAGGTCGTGGACGTATGGGAAAGAAGTTCTATTCTCCTGCCGGAACAGGAATATATTTAAGTGTTTTATTAAGACCTGACATGCCTGCAAATGAATCACTTTTCTTAACTACATCTGCTGCTGTTGCTACAGCCAAAGCAATTGAAGATGTTTCGGACAAAAAGGCGGGTATCAAATGGGTAAATGATATTTACATTGATTCAAAAAAAGTTTGTGGCATTCTTACTGAAGCTGCTTTTAATCTGGAAACAGGAAAACTAGATTATGCCATTGTAGGTATAGGAATCAACATTTGTTTTCCAAATGGCGGTTTCCCTTCTGATATCGATAATATTGCCACTGCTGTTTTTGACAAAACATCTGATTCCATTAACAAAAGAAGCCGACTGATTGCCCATCTTTTAGATTACCTGATGGATTACTACCAAAACATCAATAAAAAGGATTATGTCAAAGACTATATTGACCGTTCCATCTTAATCGGAAAGGATGTTCAATTAATTGAATCCAACAATACAATTCCTGCCACGGTTCTCTCTATAGATGATGACTGTCGCTTAAAAGTCCAATTGGAGAATGGATCTGAACGCTGGTTGACTTCCGGAGAAGTTAGCATTAAACTTCATAATTAGTTACTGTCGTATATTGCGCATTTTCGCACCCGAATTTTTCCATTTCCGCCATTTGGATAATTGAAACTTTCAGTAACTAAAACGTCCAGCATTCCTTCTATGTAATCCACACCCATAACTTCCACCGATATGTCTCCGTCACTTCCAATGCTGACACATAAAGTATTTACAAACTGTGCAACCATATCATTATTGCTTTTTATACTTTGCTGCCCGTCTCTTTTACTTTCATTGACTGTCTGTTTTACTGCAGCAGCCACTCCCCTGTTTAATTCCTCTTTTCTTGTTTCTTTACTTTCTACCGATATCAGGGTTAATGAAACTAACATAATAATCACCGCCATGCCTATAGTTATAATAATTTGTTTCATTCATACTCCTAACTTTTATTTAATCTGTATATTTAACTCATCCGATAAAATCCTATTTATTTTGCCGTCTATTTTATATCCGTTATTTTTAACTCTGCTTTTTAATTCCTTTACCTTATCTTTATTTATATCTATCATACACAATCCCTCGCCCTGTTTTTTCTTAAGACTGAGAGATATTATATTATTCAGGCTTCTATACCATTTTGAATTGGTTGTTAATGTGTCTAAATAATCTATTGAAACAAATCTTACCCGTGTCCATTCACCAGGTGACTCTAATACATATACAATCATTGTCGCCTTTGCAGTCACATTACCGTTTTTTGTTTTGGTTTCCAGTGTTACTGTGTATGTATTGCACTTCTTGGTTGTTATATAATTTTCTGGTTTAATATCTTCTCCCTTTACAATATCTGTTTCAATATCACTTATTTCCGTAATTCTCAAATCATAAACTGTATCCGTGTCTAAATTATCTTTAACAAACACTTTTTTTAGCAATTCATCTTTATCTAAAACTATTTTTTGTCCTTTTATGAAATATCTGGTTTTAGGTATTATGGTTATAGATGTAACCTCCGCCTTTTCCCATATTGCATACAATTGCACATTGGCATTTTTCTTGTATACTGATGCCGGTTTTATACATTCTCCCATTCCATCCGCTTTAGTGTTCCAATGCCTGTCCTGACTTGTTGTAAAGCCTTTTCTTATTATCTTATCTTCCCATATAATTGCATCCTCATTCCAGAATTTCTTTCTTGCAATAGGAAAAGCAACTACATTGTCACTGCAGTTTTTGTTATATTTTATTTCATATTTTTCGCTAATTATAATCCACTCATTTGTTATTCCATTAACTTTTTCAGATGGCCTTAAGACCTTATTGGGACTGCTGCTTAATCTATATTTTTTATTTTCAATGCCCGTGGCATTATATTCATTATCTGCCACATCATTGTAATACAATTCCTTTGACGGCGTTGTTCCTGTGTAATTAGCTCTTACCAGTTTCGTTCCATTATCATTTATTTCTGATTTGATGTCAGCAATTAATCCTGATGATTTATTCAATTTTCCTACAACATCAATGTATGTGTTTTTAGTAAGATATACCTCGTTTTGTGAATCCATATATGTATTGCCACTTATTTTAAAAAGTCCTAAAACATATACTCCTTTTCCATTTCCCCCACAATTATTGCCTCTAGAATAACTGTTTTTCATATGTAATATTGCACCCACGTTAATGTTAATTCCTCCACCATTGTTTTTACATGTATTATTAGAAAAAACACTGTCAGTAGCTTCAACATTACTATACAAAATAATTCCGCCGCCACTGCTTCGAGAATCATTTCCATTAAAGGTGCAGTTTTGTATAATAATACTGCCCCCGGATGTACCATGAACATTTTCAGCAATACGTATACCTCCTCCTCCATTAACACTTCTGTTATTTTCCACTTTAATATCCTTCAGATAAATTCTGGATTCCATTTTGGGATTGGATGGGCCACAGGATATACCCCCACCATTCTTTCCGGCATAATTATTTTTTATTTTGCCGCCGTAAAAATATGTAACACCTCCGGCGTAATCCGTTTCTCCACCATTGCATCTTACTCCTCCACCACTTCCTTTAGCATTGTTGTAAGAAATCTCCGGACCTCCGTTTCCCTGTGTTCCCACAAAGAGGCTTGCACCATATCCTGCGAAAACACCTCCTGCAGATTTGCCGGCCTCATTGTTACTTATAGTACCACCATTTATTCTGCAAACTGATTGTCCGCTAATAAATATGCCACCGCCTTCTTCTGCAGACTTACAGTTTCTTATTGCTCCCCCCTTCATTGTTACACTGCATCCAAGATATCCGTATATTGCTCCGCCTTCAGTAACTGATTCGCAATCACTTATTTCCGTGTTCAAATTAACAGTAAGACTCCCTCCCTGTACCTTAATTGCGCCTCCGTTCACTCCTTTGCAATTAGATATTTTTCCATTTAAATTCAGCTCGCCTACACATCTTATTGCTGAGCCATCTGCTTTTATTTTATTATTTATTACATTTTTGAGGGAACTATTATTATTCAGCGTCAATCTTGCATCTGCCTTTATATACATCCATCCTGAACTCCTTACTCCTCTTTTTTCAAAATCCGAGCGATTTCCGTCTAAATTAATAACATAACCACTTAATTTATAATTACCGAATTCAATGTGGGTGCTACCATCCAATATCATGCAATAACTTGGATTTTTATTTACTACGCTACCTGCATCACTGGATCTTTTAATTGTTCTGCTTTGGTCTTTAGCATATATTCGAAATTTACCTTTTTGAACGATAATTGTTTTCGTAATTGTTATATTATTTCCAATTGCAATGTATACCCATCCACTTTTTGATTTTGATGTAAGAACCGTCGCATAATCATTTTCATTTTTTACTATATATGGCTTACCTTTTGTCCCCGAGCCCTCATAAGCTGCTACAGAAGTAACTCCCATAACTATCACTCCGAATAGTACCATAATTATTTCCGCAATAAAGATTTTCTTCATACTATCTTGCATACCCCTCAATTATTGATTCTTTCTTTAACTCTTCTCCAAACAAACTAAAAATCGGCAATGTAATGCTGTATTTTAGTATCACCAGTCTACTTGGCTGTTCCTCATTAACGGTCATGTCTTCTATTTTTAACTCATATCCCCGCTTATCTGCTTCATCTCTACAATCATCTATTACTTCCTGATTGCAATTACTGTCCTCTATTCTGTTAACAACAACATTGTAATAATCTCTCGCTGTTGCCATCTGATTATTACTGCTTATAATTGATGAAAACAAAATACATGCCAGCGTAATAGCAATAATTGTAGAAAACATCTCTATTGTTATTTTCATCTTTCTACTCCACTATTACATTTATATATTTCGTACATGACAACTCCCTGTCATCGCTTACCCTACATTTTATTTTGTATATCCCCGCTTTTGACATATCAACTTTTCCATACATTATTAATCTTGAACTTATATCCCTTCCATTACAGTCCCGTGCCGTAACATATTTTCTAAAGTCAAACTTTTGCTTCATACATTCTACATATATAATATCCTCTGACTGAATAACAGGATATTTTTCAAAATTTTTTCTAATAAAATCGCTACTGTTTTTACTCTGCTTATTATTATATTCCGGAATAAGCATTCTCCACTTATCCTGACATACATTGCAAATCAATATAATCATAATAATTGACACAATGCCGTAAATAAGTATTTCACCATGTTCCTCCAAGAAATTATCCATGCTTATCCTCCCATAGCTGTCAATGCATAAGCATCCATATTACTAACCGCAATGACCACCATAAAAATAAGTATTATTGAAATAACTGATATAATTCCACTGATTATAATACCCCCATGTTCCGTAATAAATTGTTCCATACTTTTCTCCCTCACTATATATTCGTCACTGTCTGCAGTATTTCATAAAAACCTGTTATAACAAACAGTAGTATTATTCCATACACAAAGCACTCTCCTGCCTGTGACAATAATAACTTCATATTCATCCTCCATTAATTACATTTGATATGGATGACGTAAATACAATAACCATTAGAACCATATCACTCATAATTTTTCCTACTCCGATTAACATTGGTATTGCTGAAAACATTCCCGCTATTCCGATTCTGTCTTTATTTTTCATTTCTTCCGCCTGTCTTGTCATCTTATTATTCCTGTCAATGATGGCATCAATCTGCTTATCTGACTGTTCATTTCCAAGTTGGTTTATTGAATAAAACATTTTCATGGAAGATTTTATTTCCATAAGGTCAAAACCACTTAAGAAATTGTCATATGGTTCAATTCCAATAGGATATCTTTCAAAATCTATTAATAATTTTCTAATAGGTCTCTTCAACACAAAAGCAGCGTTTTCGTAGGAATTTTCTATTGCCGACTGTACTGTCTCATTTTGTAAATTAATTGCAACATCCCTTATCCAATCCGGAAATGCCTTTTTTATTTCATTTTCCAGACTTTTCTTTGCCTTCTTATAGGACATTCTCTCTAACAGGGAAAGTTCTCTTTTGCCCTGCTGTCCCCGTTCCACCAGAGAATAATATTTCATAACCATATTTTCAGGCATTAATTCTTTCTCTTTTATCCAGTTATAATTTAACTTTTTGTTAACTGTCAAAAATATCTGCAACATTAAAATTATCATAACTGTAGACACAATCTGGTAAATTATATGATTTGTGTATTGATACTCTTTTGGAATGAGATATGCCATAAAACCACAGGTTATTAAAGTTGAAAATATAGATATAATAACATTTCTTTTAACCCTGTTAACATCCCTGATAAACAAAGATAATCTGTCACTCCATTCTTTAATGTCCTCTAACAATATGTTTATATATGTTTCGTACTCTCCACCATTTTTCTCAATTTTAATCAGAAAACTATGTAATGATCTTAACCTTTTACAGTCATATTCTTTCCCAATAATATCAAGTGATTCCTCATAAATGTTTTCAGTAGCCTTTGAGTCTATGCTTACCAGTACTTCTTCAATAATTTCCTTCATTCTCTCTGTACTTACTTTTTGAGCATCTGACAATGCTTCCCTAATTTTCGGCTGTTTCTTAAACGAGTAAATCATCTGCTCCATATACTGAACAACATCGTAATATTTATTTAAATAATATTTTCTGATTTTCTCCTGTTTTTCATAAAAAACATTATATATAATAGCAGCCACACTACAAATAACAACAGATGTTATGCTAAGTTTGTACACAAGACATACACTGCAGACAAGAAGTACTATTTTCAAGGAATCTTTGATTATATTTATACATTTATTCTTCACTTATATTTCTCCCTGTAAAGGGATCATCTATCCCCGCTAATTTAAATTTTCTCAATATGTCTTCCGGCAGTTTTTTTGTTAATATTTTTCCGTCTTCATATATTAAAAGTTTTTCATTTTTTTCATTATTTCTGGCGAAACACATAACCTGAGAAATGCATCTCGTTATCTTTTCTCCCTGTTTTACAACAGACTGCAACTGCACCCCTATATCAATAAAGGAATAAACATCATTTTCATTAATCTGTTCTCCCATGTTTCTGATTCTATCGGGGATTTTGCCGGCGTCATCCAGATGAATGGTAGTAAGACAGTGAACGCCTGCCGAAACGTTCTCTAATAAATACTTTACTTCCTTTCCTCTGGCTTCAGCCAGCAACACCCATGTTGGTAATTGTCTTTTACTAGCTTTTAAAGCTTCCGCATAACCAAAACTATCGCTAACCTTAATTTCCACACAATCCTTTTCAGGATTAATTGCCCCATATCTTAACTCCAGATTGTCTTCAATAGTATATACTCTTTCATAATCCGGAATATAATTGGTCAGATATTTTACATATTCTGTTTTTCCTACTCCCGGTAATCCCCCTACGACCACGGTGCAATGAGATCGTATAACGTTTTCCATAAAAATATCTATTTCCCCCGTGCAATAGTTTTCCTCAATCATTCTGCCTCTGTTGATTCTCCTAACAGCCGGAGTTTTTCTAATACTTATACTAATCCCTGTATTGGTAACGGAATCATGAAGTATAGATATTCGCAAATTTTCTGTTTCCGCTTCTAACAGTGGATTATTTTTATTAAATTGAACATTCATCAGATTACTAATTCTGGTGTAAAACTGCTGGATAAATGCATCATCCAAAACAAAGTTTTCTATCTTATACCGTCCTTTTTTTAGATGATTAACCCATAAGCTTCTACTCCAGTTAATATCTGTAATATCATCATCATTAATATATTTTAAAAGTTGACCAAATGCTCTGTCCGGTAGCGACAATTTTCTCATACCTTTTCCCCGATTCTGTAATTTTTTGGTGTATTACTAAATAAAATTGGAAGCTATTGCTCCTACTTTCCTGTCGGAATTTTTCCGGCTATTGAATCAAATGTAACTGAACCTGCATAACTTTCAACTACACCCTTTACAGCATTGCTGATTACAGGCCCTATAACATAGGCTACCCCTACCAACAGTAAAATGCATACTGCGATAAAAATGGTCTTACCATGTTCCTGCAAGAAAACATCCATACTCTTTTACCTCCTTATCATATTCCAAACAAAATCTTCAAAGTATATTGGGGCTACAGATTAATATTATATAGGCTACAAGTCACATATTGCGAACTAATTTTTATATACTTTTTGTTGTTTTATGTTTGGTAAAGTTATGCTATCACTTTTTATTTGTATTGTCAACACATTTATTTTATATTTTTATTAAAATCAAAAAGAGAATTTGTGCCATTTGTTATTAATGACTACAAATCCTCTTTTTTAACTATATATTATTTTGTTTTATTTTGCCTCGCCTGAAATTATCCATGGTGCCGGTTGTGCCACAAACACGCTGTTTCTATCAGTTTTTGAAACTGTTATCTGCATAACTTCCGTTACATCTACACCATTCTTTTCCAAAATATATTTAATATCTGCTAAAATATCCAATTCCAACGTATAGAAAATAAATTTAATATTATGGTTTACTGCAAGTAATGTCTTAATATCATTCTCGAGATTTTCTTTTTGTGCCACTATAAATGCCACACGGGGTGTTGGAAGTTTTTTCAGTGTCTCTTCTTCTAAATCAGATATTATTTCGATATTATGAACACCGAACTTGGAAACATTCTCTTCCATTGTTCGTAGAGATCCCTTATCACGTTCCCCTGCAATAATAACACCTTCGTAAGCTACCATTGATGCTTCAATACTAATACTTTCTGCATTAACTAATAACGCAACATCGCTTACATCCAACTCTAATTTATTCATAATAACCGATCTGATTTCATGGCCTACATACTTAACAGTTCCCATTGAGAAATTCTCATTCTTCATTCCGAAAATCATAGATTCTCTTGTATTTTCATTAACAATAAATATAACTGTCGGCCCACTTATTGGATCTGTCATCAAGTCACTTACCTTGCAGTGCTTCATTTCTCCAGGTTCATATCCTTTTCCAAAATACATTTCATAATCCCCATATCCTGCTTCCCAGCATTTATAAAGAATATTTGAATGTGTATCGTCAGCAAAAATCAAAATCATTTTGTGAGTTGCTATTGTTGCCAACACGTTTCTTCTTTTACCGCAAGTGTTTAATAATTTAATTTTTTCCGGGCTTACCTGCCTCATGTCCGCAACATATTCCATCCACTTAAGCATTTGTGATGTGGAAAATCTTACATTATTATCCTCCATTACTATATTTCCTCCTCATATAAACTTATGGAATTATTTTATCACAGTTCATATAAAAAGTTTATATTTTCCTATAAAAACTTTCGTTATTTAATGTTATAATGTTCTCTATAAATTTTACTTTTTTAAGTTAGGAAGGACTATTTTTATGAAAAAGAAAGAACTTGCCCTTGAAATTATAGAAAGATTAGAAAAAGAATATCCTGATGCAGCATGCAGTCTGGACTACAACGATGCATGGAAATTATTAATCAGTGTTCGTCTTGCTGCCCAATGCACAGATGAACGTGTAAATAAAATTGTACCATCACTATATGAAAAATTTCCTACCATTGAAGCTTTAGCTGATGCACCGGTAGAAGAAATAGAAGAGATTGTTCGTCCCTGTGGTCTTGGACGCAGTAAGGCAAGAGATATCAGCCTCTGTATGAAAATGTTAAAGGATGAATTTAATTGCAAAGTCCCTGATAATATGGATGATTTACTGAAACTTCCGGGAGTAGGCAGAAAAAGTGCCAACCTGATAATGGGAGATGTTTTCGGGAAACCGGCCATTGTTACGGACACCCATTGTATCCGACTTTGCAACAGAATGGGATTAGTAGATAACATCAAAGAACCTAAGAAAGTTGAGATGGCTTTATGGAAAATAATTCCTCCCGAAAAGGGAAGCGATTTCTGTCACCGCCTTGTGTATCACGGTCGTGCTGTCTGCACCGCCAGAACCAAGCCATATTGCGACAAATGCTGCCTAAATGATATATGTAAAAAAAATATATAAAGCCACAAAGCAAATAACATTTTAGTTAGAGAAAGGTCGGGGTGGTTTACAAAACACGTTGTATTTCTATCTTCGCTCCGCTATCTATTAACAATTGTCTCCACAAACTCAGTCGCTTTGCGACTTCAAACAGTGTTCCGACAATTGTAATTATGCTCGCAAAGAATACGAAATACTGCCTATCGTTTTGTAAACCATCCTGACCTTTTTCTAACCAAAAATCTTTTTATTGCTTAATTTATTGATTTTACTAATGTAGCATTTGTTACATTATATGATGCATATCTGAAATCGTAACTGCTTGAAGTTAATTTATTACCACTTACACTTCCGCCACTATACATTGAGTATGTTGTACCGGATGTTAATTTAGGTGATGTGTATAATACATATGAATACTTCTTATTTGAACATATTGATAATATTATATTATTATTTCCATCAACTATTCCAAATGCAGTATTTGCATCATAAGTTGAGTTGCTTCCCATTTGTCCCTGTATCCCGTCTCCGTAACAATTATCAATTATTACTTTGCCTTCTAAAATATTGACATAATAATTTTTTGCATTTATGCCGTCAGCTTTTGTATAGGATATGTCTAAATTTCCGTTATAAATATTTATATTTCCATTTTTTGATTTCAATCCATTTCCCAGCAATGATTTTAAAGAGATATTTCCATTTAAAACAAAAACTCCACCATTTCCATTGCTTCCTGTTCCTTTTAGGCAGTCTCCATTTGAAACCACATTTATTTTTCCACTTTAGATAATTAACGAACCCTTACATGATATTCCATCACTTGGATCATTTGTTCCAAAATCCGTGCTATCCCTATCCATAGAACCTTCTACTGTAAGACTTCAATATTTACTCCCTTAAGTGGAGCACTTTCACTTCCACCGGTTGCAGTGTAGGTTCCCAGTTGTGAAACCGTAAGCGTTGCCATTCCGTTTTTAGATGCTGATGAATCTGAGTTTCCTCCCGGAGCACCACCACCGGCTCCCGGTCCCTGATTTTTTATTGTAATCTTCGTTGCGTTATTATTCTTATCAAGAACTACTTCCAGTATTGAATCCTTTGAGATATCTTTAACCTCTCCGTCTTCTGTACCCTGAGGGTTTTCTACTTTAATTGTAGTTGAATCTGTAACCTTAAATGTTATATTTTCACTGCTTTCCTTAAAGTTTGAACCTCCCGGCATTCCTTCCGGTTTTCCATTGCCGGCATTTCCTGACGGTTGTTCTTTCTGATTATCACTGCCGGCATTTCCGGACTGTTTCTCATTCTGGTTGTCGCTGCCACTTGATTTTTTATCATGCATGGCAGGTGGATTTCCATTCTGGGATGAATCTCCATCAGGCTTTGCCGGCGGTGTTTCATTCTGATCACTGCCACTTGCTCCTTTGTTTGAGCTTTCCTCAAGTTCTCCTACCACACCTTTTATTGTTTTGTTATTTACAGATGTAACTTTAACAATTTTTGTACTGCTTTCTTTTTTAGTATCTGAGTTTCCCTTACAGCCCCCCAAAAGAGAAACTGCCAATGTTAATGTACAAACTAACGCTATTCCTTTTGTCATTCTCATAACCTCATCCTCCTTATCAAGTTTTTGTTATATGAGTATGTTAAAAGAATTACCTTAAAATAGTCTTAAAAACAAAGCTCATTTTGTGAAAACAATGTGAAATATTATTGCATAGGTCTAATTTATCACGTCAACTTTATTTTTTATGACCCGTTTAATTAAAATTACTGACACAATAGCTGACAGACCTTCTCCAATTAAAAACGTAATCCACAAAACTGCCTGTGGTGCTCCAACATATTTTACCAATAACGCGAATAACCATGCCACTGGAACTACTAACAAAAACTGGCGAAGTACCGATATGATAAGCGATGCCATACCATCTCCCAATGCCTGAAAACAACCTTGCATTGCTATATTTGTACCTGCAAACAAAAAGCTTAAAGAAATAATTCTGATTGCACTTACGCAAAGGGATGCAGTTTCTCCTGATAATCCAAAGAAAGATGTAAATATACTTGCAAAAATTTCCAAAACAATTAAGCCAATTGCCATTATTATTAATGTTTAAATTAGTCCGTATTTAATACCTTCTTTAATTCTTTTCTTATCTTTCATGCCATAATTAAAAGAGACAATTGGGGTAATGGCATCTCTTAACCCGAAGGCTGCAAATAATATAAACTGCTGGATTTTATAGTATAATCCATATGCTGTAACAACGCGTTCATCTACAGTTCCAAAAATTATATTGAGAGCATAAGTCATTACTGACATTAATGCCTGGGCAATAATTGCCGGCAAACCAATCGTATAAATTTCCCATATAATTTTTTTATCAGGCTTTATATATTTAATTCCATTGTCTATTTCTACATCAAACTTAATATGGAAAATGTAATCCAGAACAAAAGATACAATCTGACCAATTATTGTTGCATAAGCAGCCCCATTAACTCCAAGTTCCGGGCAACCTAACAATCCATAAATCATTATTGGGTCCAAAATAATGTTAAGAACTGCCCCAATAACCTGTGCAATAGTTGAGTACATTGATCTGCCTGTTGCCTGAATCATTTTTTCATAAAGGGAATAAAAGACAATCCCAAAAGATGCAATACAACATATTTTCAGGTAGCCTGATGCCATTTCGATAATTTCCCTATTGGAAGTCTGGGTTCTTACATAGGCCCCTGTTCCAAACAGTCCAAATAGCAGAAACACTGCATAAATAATTATTCCTAGAAATATTGCATTTCCCGCAACTTTATTTGCCTTATCACGATTTCCCTGACCTAAGCATTTAGCAATAAGTGCATTTACTCCTACACCTGTTCCTATTCCCACTGCAACCATTAACATTTGTACCGGAAACGCAAGGGTTAAAGCATTCAATGCCAATTCACCATTTTTCCCCATATTAGATACAAATGCACTGTCAACTATATTGTATAATGCCTGAAGCATCATAGAAAAAATCATGGGGATTCCCATTGTTAACAGCATCTTTTTTACAACCCCTGTTGCCATTTTACTTTCACTACTACTCATAACATTTCTCCTTACAGACGACAAAAAGCGTGCAATCCCGTGGCTTTTGCCACAATAGATTGCACGCATTATTAGCTGGACTTACATCTGACTGGATAACACAGTTGTCTTTTTTTCCAGAAAATTATAACAGATTTTTATGTTATGTGTAAGGGTTTTTATTTACACATTTCAAAAATCTTTACAACATCCTCTTTTGTTAATGGCTTAAAAGCGTATTTTAATCCACCGATTTCTACAGACTTTTCTGCCATTATTTCAAAGTTCTTATCATCTATTCCAAGTTCTGTAAATGTGCTCTTCAGTCCTAAAGTGTTGTATAAGAAATCTGATAAAAGTTCAATACTCTTCTTTGCCACTTCCATAGGTTCCATTTTAGAGTCTAATCCGAAAACATTACATCCAAACTGATAATACTTTGATACAGTAGTTTCATCCAGACAGTACTCCATCCATCTTGGTGTAAGAATTGCAAGTCCCAAACCATGTGTAATGTCATAAATTGCAGAAACTTCATGCTCAATAGGATGACAACTCCATGCCTGCTGTTTTCCACCATTTACAAAACCGTTAATTGCCCATGAAGATGCCCACATTAAGTTAGCTCTTGCTTCATAATTGTCCGGTTCCTTCATTGCTATTGGTGTATATCTAATAATTGTTTTCATAAGACCTTCCATAACGGTATCAAGCATATATAAATCTTTATTCATATTAAAATATACTTCAATAATATGGCTTAACATATCCGATGAACCGCATGCCGTCTGATACTGACTTACCGTATAAGTTAATGTTGGGTCAAGGAATGATACCTTTGGTTGCATTACCGGAAACATTAGTCCTATTTTATCTTTTGTTTCAGGATTGCTTATAACCCCTCCACAATCCATTTCCGAACCTGTTGCTGCCAATGTGAGAATATCAAGAACAGGCAAGCATTTAGTTACATCAGTCTTCTGCTCCAAAATATCCCATGCATCTCCATCATAAAAAGCTGCCGCTCCTATATATTTTGTACAGTCAATAACTGAGCCGCCACCAACTGCGAGAAGTACGTCAATTCCTTCTTCTTTACAAATTTTTGCTCCGGCATTTACCGATGAAACTCTTGGGTTTGGTTCAATTCCTGATAATTCAAATAACTCTAATCCTGCTTTTTTAATTTCAGCTACAACTTTGTCATATAATCCTGACTTCTTAATTGATCCGCCACCATATGTCATTAAAACTTTCTTTCCATATTTACTTAATTCTTCACCTAAATGTCCCAGCTGATTTTCTCCAAAATATACCTTTGTAGGTATGTCATATACAAAACTGTTCATATTATTGTTCTCCTTTCCTTCATGCCCTTATACTAAATTGGAGCCTTTAGCTCTTTTCTATATTCCGTATTTTGATAAGTCTACTTTCCCATTTACAACTTCAATTCCATCTGCCTCCAGCAGCCTAGCCTGAGCTCCTGCTCCACCAAAAGCGAACTCTCCTGACAATTCCCCTTTAGAATTAACTACGCGAAAACATGGTATGTGTTCCGGATCCGGATTCTTATGAAGTGCGTTTCCTACAGCTCTTGCCATTTTTGGCTCTCCTGCCATTTGAGCTATTCTTCCGTATGTTGCCACATGTCCTTTTGGAATTTTTTTAACCGCTTCATATATTCTTTTCGTTGGACTGTCGGTAATAATATCAAAACTCTCACCAATCATTCTTTTTATATCTTTATCAGAAATGGTGCCATCAAGGATAATTGTATTCCAATGCTCTTTATTCTGGTGATATCCCGGAATCACCGCTTCATATGTCTGACGCCAAAAATCTCTCCACTGGGGATCTACCTTTACATTTAAATTAATAAAACCGTCTTTTTCATAAATCCAAAGAAATGCCTTCTTACTTCCTTTCACTCTCACAAGCTGCCAGTTAGTATCTTTAAAGGGTGTGTCTAAATATGTCTGTGGAAAAGATAATCCGTATTCTGTTGCCTCTTTTCGTGTTTTCATAATTCATTCCTTTAATTAATCTTTTCTTTTATTTTAACAAAAAATTGCTGTTAGAGAACCCCCAACAGCAATTTCTATTTTTTAATTACGTAATATTTAATTTTATAATCCATGCTTTCTATTATATGCATTACAAATCTGGTTTGTATTTTTGATTAAGATATACATCGCAACAAATGGACCAATGCCACATAAAAATGATCCGAATATCTGCCACAGTAAAATTGTTGTTCCGTTTTCCTGGAATGTCATACCGTAACGTGGTGCATTAGCTGCCAATCTGTTTCCTAAATTATAATACCAGAACCATGTATAAATGCCACATGTAATCATTGACAAAAGAATAAATGCTGCTAAACCTGATGTATTCTGACCATCCCCATCACAGGCAACATTAACGTCCTTCGCAATCTTGTAAATAAAGTAGTATGAGTAAATACCGCATGTAATAATTGATAACAATATGTATGAAAGAAGCCCTCTATCATCTTTCAAACGTCCACCATTACTTGATGTTCCATTAAAACTATCTCTCATTTCATTGAATGCACTCCCCATTTCTTTTTCTGTCTGCTGAAACGCATTATTTGTAGCATCCTGTACTTTCTTTCCTAATGACAAATCCTCACCACATGAAGGGCAAAATTTTGTGCTATCAGGCACCTCTTTTCCACATTTTGGACAAAACATAATTTTTTTCCTCCTTATTTTTTGAATATATTTGTAAACCGAAATAAGAGTCCTTCCCTCGGTTTAAAAACTACTATATCTCCGCTCCCACACATCATTCTGTATATGTAAATTATACCAAAAAAGGCTATTGTTGTAAACATAATAATTTTGTAAACGTTTTTGTTTATTTTATATTTCATAAGAAAGATTATTACTACAATTAGTGGCATCAAAACCAAAGGATGGTAATAGAATGCTGCTTTAAAATCCAGATGAAATAAAGCTATCCATGCCCTGCTCATTCCACATCCAGCACAGGAAACACCTGTTACATATTTAATGGGGCAAGTAATTCCAATTGCCTGCATTGCAACATATAAAAAAACTACCGTTAAAATTGCAGACAGTTTTTGAAAAGTTTCATTATTATTAATATTCTTTTTTATTATCTTTAAAATATTCTTCAATCTTTTCCTCTTGTTTCTTATATTGCTACTGATACTGTGTGCTTATAAATTTATAGTATATTTATATTATACCTTTTTACTGTATACTTGTACAGAAAAAGCCCACTCCTTTATAGCTTATTCAAAAAACCTCTAATTACCTGTATATAATCATCCGCTTGTATTAAAGAATCTGCAAAACTCCGGGAAAATATTCAGTTAAAATATTTTACATCAACCATTTATGGCAATTGAAATTATTGAATTTCATCTTCAAAATGACAGCGAAACGCGGCAAAAAGAAAGAACACAGCTGTCCTGCCTGATTTGTTATGAGAACAGAGTCTTTTGACTATGACATGGGAAATCACTATCGCTTTTAACAATGTCCAATTGCAGAATTTGCCAAGGCTTATGATTTGCCTATCTTGCCAAAATACAAATAATGATATTGCGGTATCTAAACCTCCATGTTACAATTTGTTAGGTTTCTCATAACTGAAAATACAGCAGTTAAGTAAAATAAATACAATCAGATTATCCAGAGAATAAAAAATTGAAAAAACAACAGCAACATTTTTAGCGTTAATTCTCATGATTACAAGTTTTTGTTTTACCAATTTTAAAGTTGAGGCCAAAACCGTTACGAATGGCAGATTGAGTGCATCTGTATCAGGCACAATTTATACAGGCAATAAAGTGGCAATAAGCACAAAATATAATAAAAAGAAAATAACTAAAGGCAGCTATATCATCTCTACGCCAATCGCATACAAAAACGGCTATAAATTTCAAGGCTGATACAATGGCAAATCAAAATATGGCATTCACCTTTCATCATACAGGGAGGCTCTTGATTTTTACCTCGGTTGTGGCAGGGATAATGCTGACAATGCAACATATAAATGCATTCATAACGGTGGTAAATTTGATGACACTTTCACTGATACAGAATATGACTACTATCCTAATGTATATGAAAGATATGTTCCGATGGGCGATAACTATGCAATGCTTTGTGGTGAATGTGGCAAATATTTCTACGGTCCTACAAAGCACGATGACTGGAACAATCATATGTTCTATATTTGTAATG
The DNA here is from genome assembly GCA_900548465.1 of uncultured Eubacterium sp. Taxonomy (GTDB): domain Bacteria; phylum Bacillota; class Clostridia; order Lachnospirales; family Lachnospiraceae; genus Eubacterium_G. The sequence goes on along the minus strand of URKY01000016.1, from coordinate 17,666 downwards.
TATTAGGTCAGCCTGGCTCAGGCTGGTCATGGGCTTGGGACACATACGATATTTTCTATAAAAAAGAAGACCATGAGCATACAGACACTATGCGACGCTCTTATTGTCAGAACAAAGGTAAAAAAGTATCAGAAAAATTACTTGAAAGTAAATATACACCATATAGAACTGAAGTACCGATAAGTTACCCACCAACAGGTCCTGTGTGGTGGTATGTAGATAAGTTCTAACAAATAAAAAAAGTTTCCAATTCGCTCAGATTGAGGTTATTGGAAACTTTAATTATTTATTAATTTATAGGCTTTACATCTAAATTTGGACAATTAATCTTTCAAACATCCAACCGGCACTATTTTTACCCCATTATCAGTAGTATACCCAACCGGTGCATTAGCACAAATCACTATTAGTGCCGAAGGTTCTCTGTATGTTGCTCTCGGATGCTCAGGGTTTCTTTTTGCCTCCTCATTATGTTTCCTAATTACATCCTTAAACTTTAGAAGAGATTTCTCTGCTTCCGGTATCTTATTTGCTCCCGTTTTTATCTCTATAAGTGCATATCTTCCATCCTCCATTTGGTATACCGCATCCGCTTCCAATCCCGTGTCATCTGTATAATGAAGTATTCTTGCATTATGAGCTCCAGCAAACACAAGTAAATCACGCAGTACTAAATTTTCAAAAATATGTCCAAATAAGTCTAAGTCATTTATAAAATAATCTGGATTAAGTCCCAATGCTGCAATTCCAATTGAAGGATCTACAAATATATGTTTCTTTCCATTTCTTATTGCAGTCTTTGATCTTATTTGTGGCGTCCATGCATCAATATCTTTAATTACAAATAATTCTTCCAACTTTTCCACATAGGAGTCTAATGTTACGTCTGTAACATTTTGTGTTGCCTTTACATCTGCATATATTTTTGTTTTCTTTGCTTTAGTTGCCATATTTCTTGCATATGACCATATTAAAGTTCTGGCCCATTCTGGGTTTCTTTTGACTCTATCTATAGCACTAATATCTGTTTGATATATTTGTCTATAATAGTCTTTTGCAATTTCTAATTTTGCCTCTTTGCTTTTCAACGCCATACATCTGGGCCAACCACCACGACAAACTACAAAAAACAAATCTTCTAACGTTAAATCTGACATAGCTCCATCAAAATCATACGCTTCGTCCTCAACAATCTTTGATAAAGATATTAAGCCGTTTGATTCGCCTGTTTCCCACAATGTCATTGGAAACATTATAACTTCCGTTATTCTCCCGGTTCCTGTATGTGGTGTTTCAATTTTTTTACTTGATGAACCTGTCAAATAATACTCACCAACATGTTCCGGATTATCATCACAATCTTTTCGTATTGTTCCCCATATCTTTGTTGCATCTTGCCACTCATCAAACAATATCGGCTTCTGATTTTTTAAAAATAGTTTTGGAGATGTTTCAGCAACAGCTAAATAACCATCTCTTTTTTCTTCATCTTGAAATTCAATAATAGTGTTACAGCGTTCTTTTGCTGTTCTTGTTTTACCACAACCTTTGGGACCAATAATATTAATTGCATTAAAAGCTTCTTTTCGTTTATTAAGCTCCTCATCAACTATTCTTCTTATATATTCCATATTTTACACTTCTCCTTATAATCAAAGTATACTTGACGATAAATTATATTTCAAGTTTATTTTGTGTTTTTCGGCTATTTTGTTTTGTGTTTTTCGGTTGTTTTATTTTGTATTTTTCGGCTGTTTTGTGTTTTTCGACTATTTTGTTTTCTATTTTTTCATATTCATATTATTTCCAATAAAATACGGAATATGAAAAAGACTCCTGAATACACTATCAGAAGCCTTTACTCTATCACTTAAATATGGTCTATTTCATCAGGAAGTTTGGACAACAACGCTACTGTCTCCACATGCACAGTATTCGGAAACTGATCAATTGCCGCAGCCTTAACTACCTTATACCCTTCCGCCTGCAGCATCTCCAAATCCCTTGCAAGACTTGTTGGCTTACAGCTAATGTACACCAGCTTGTCAACTCCGAAATCAATTATCTTCTTAAGTGCCTTTGGATTAATTCCGTCCCTTGGTGGGTCAAGAATAATCATGTCCGGCTTGTCCTCCAGATCATCAATAACCTTAAGAACATCCCCTGCAATAAATTCGCAATTATGTAAACCATTTAATTCTGCGTTTACCCTTGCTGCCTCCACTGCTTCCTCTACAATTTCAACTCCAACTACTTTCTTTGCAACCGGAGCAATTATCTGGGCAATTGTTCCTGTTCCACTGTATAAATCAAATACTGTCATATCTTTTGTATCGCCAATGTACTCTCTTGCCTTGCTGTATAATACTTCCGCTCCAAGAGAATTAGTTTGGAAAAATGAAAATACTGAAATCTTAAATTTAAGTCCCAGGAGTTCCTCATAAATATATTCATCACCATACAAAACTCTTGTTTCATCACTTTTCACAACATCTGCCAGACCATCATTAATTATGTGCATAACGCCACACAATTTGGCTGTCAAATCAAGTTTCTTTAATTCCTCAACTAATTCATTCCACTGAGCCTTTTCTTCGCATTCTTTATCTGAAGTTGTAACAATAGCCACAAGCATCTGCTTTGTTACGGTAGTTCTTCTTACAAGTAAATGTCTCAAATATCCCTCATGTCTTAACTTCTTATAGAATGGAAGTTCTCTTTTCGCACAATAATCAAGAACGCAATCAAGTACTTTTCTATAGTCTTCATCCACTATCTGACACTGATTAACTGTAACGATATCATGGAAACTATTTCTCTTATGCATTCCCAGTGCAAGAGGTCCGTCCTTATATTCATCACCAAAAGAAAATTCCATTTTATTTCTATATCCCCACTGAACAGGGCTTCCAATTATTCCCTCAAAATCATAATCTGTATTAATGGCGTTATCCAGTATGTTTTTCACCATATTTTTTTTCAATTCATTCTGATTGTTGTAACTCATTGTCTGATATGCACATCCACCGCAATTTTCAAAATGTGGGCATGCAGGGCTCACATCTTCAAGAGGAGATTTTTCAACAACTTCCTTTAATCGTCCAACAGCATTTCCTGAACGCTTTTTCGACACGACAAATCTCACAGTCTGTCCCGGAATAACTCCTTTGACTGTTGCCATTCCTTCTTCTTTGCAGTCAACCTTTCCCTTGTTTGGAAAGCTGATTCCTACTACTTTTCCTGTATATTCAACACCTTTTTTCATGTATTTCTCCATTTCATTTTTATAATATAATATCCGCTACCCATTATATAATATAGAGGAAACTATGACAAATCCTTTATTATTTATCCCATAAAAAGAAAAGCGGCCATAACAATGCTTCTGCATTATCACAGCCGTCTTTATCATATTTTAAATATTAGTCTTCAAAATCGTCATCGTCTTCATCTTCGTCAAAAAGATCATCGAAATCATCTTCAAAATCATCATAATAATCCTTATTGATAAGTCTGTAAATTCCGTATGCAGCACCTGCTATAGCAGCGATTCCTGCAATTACGCCTAACACGATTGCAACAACTTTGCATGTTTCTTTCTTTTCATCTTTTCCAAGAAGCTTTCCGATTTTTACACCTTTCATTAATTCGTCCATAATCTCACCTCTTCCTATAACAATGTAATATTACGATAAAATTAGTATACCATTCTTAAGGTATTTTTACTACATCTTTTTTAATTTTGCAAAGGATGCCATCATCACTTTTTGACCTGCCGTGTCAAAATTAACGGTAACCTGATAGTCTCTTGGTCCGTCTTCAATTCCAAGAACAGTTCCTTCACCAAATTTCATATGTTTTACTCTGTCTCCAACTGTGTAGTCAATATCTGCTTTTGTAACTACGAATTCCTTACCAAAACCCGGCTTTGAACTTGGATTACCATATGCCGGTTTTGCTGCCATGGCTTTATACGCATTTTTTCTCTGGCTTGCCGCATAAGATCTGGCGCCTCCGTAATTATCGTTTCCCATATAACCTGAACCTCCCATATTCATAGATCCTTCGTATCCGCCAAAGCCGCTAAACGAAGGCTTTTTTTCATAACCTGCAGCCACCCTGTCTGTTATATTTTTGCTATTAACAATCATTGGTGGAACTTCTTTAACAAATCTTGATACTATATTATATTGCATCTCACCTCGAACCATTCTTTTCTTGGCATAACTTATGGTCAGTTTTTTCATTGCCCTTGTTATTGCAACATAACATAATCTTCGCTCTTCCTCTAATTCTTCATTGTCCCCTGACATAATGCTCATATACCCCGGAAACAGTCCGTCTTCCATTCCACATAAAAATACATATGGAAACTCAAGACCCTTAGCACTGTGGACCGTCATCAAAACAACATAACTGCTATCCTCACTTAAATTGTCTATTTCCGATACTAAAGCGACTTCCTCTAAGAATTCTGACAATACGGGATCTTCTGCATTCTCCTGATACTCAACAATCTTACTTACCAGTTCGTCAATGTTTTCAATTCTTCCGTTTGCCTCATCAGTGTTCTCTGCCGCAAGCTCTGAAACATAACCTGTATCATCTAAAATATCTTTAGTTAACTTTTCGATTTCTCCGTAATATTCGTCTTTTTTATAACCTTCTATTAAATCAGTAAATTTCTTTATCTTACCGGCAGCCCTAGACAGTCCCGGAATGTTTTCCACATCCATTAATGCCTCATACAAATCCATTCCATATGCTCTTGCATAGTCTTTAACCTTGTCTACCGTAGTCGCACCGATGCCTCGCTTCGGTACATTAACAATACGTTCCACTGCAATATCATCCGTTGGATTGCTGATTACACGTAAATAAGCTATGATATCTTTTATTTCTTTTCTCTGATAGAAATTCTGCCCGCCAATTATCTTGTATGGAATATTTTTCATCATAAGTTTTTCTTCCAGTACTCTGGATTGATTATTCGTTCTGTAGAGAATAGCATAATCACTGTAGTCACTTCTGCCATTATCCACATTCTCTTTTATTGTAGATGCCACCATTTCCGCTTCAGAATATCCGTCCTCAGCCTGATATAAATCAATCTTATCTCCCTTTTCGTTATCACTCCAAAGTGTTTTGTCTTTGCGGCCTTCATTGTTATGTATTACTGCATTTGCCGCCTCCAGAATATTCTTTGTGGAACGGTAATTCTGCTCCAATTTAATTACCCTTGCATTAGGAAAATACTTTTCAAACTGTAGAATGTTTGTTATGTCAGCTCCTCTGAATTTATAAATCGACTGATCATCATCTCCCACAACGCAAAGATTCTGATGCTTTTTAGCAAGTAATTTAACAAAAGCAAACTGTGCCGCATTTGTATCCTGATACTCGTCTACCATAATATATTGTAGCCTGTCCTGATAGCTTTCAAGAACTTCAGGACATTTTGTAAATAATTGCACCGTCTTCATTATTAAATCATCAAAATCAAGAGCGTTGTTCTTTTTCAAAGCCTCCTGATAATTGTCATATATTTTAGAAACATTCAACATCTTAAAATCGGTTCTTGCCATGGAAGCTACGTCACCGGTTGTCATTAATTTGTTTTTAAAATCAGATATCTTGTTAAGCATTCCGTTTTCTTTATAAATTTTAGAATCAAGATTCAGATCCTTAATTACGTTTTTCATAAGACGTTTCTGATCATCAGTGTCATATATGGTAAAGTCCGTGCTATACCCGATTCTGTCAATATATCTTCTAAGTATACGAACACAAGCTGAATGAAATGTACTTACCCAGACCTGCTCCGCACCGAATCCTACAATTTTATTTACTCGGTTTCGCATTTCTGCAGCTGCCTTATTAGTAAATGTAATAGCCATAATATTATATGGGCTTACGTGCTTTTCTTCCATAAGATATGCAATTCTATGGGTAAGCACTCTTGTTTTACCTGAACCTGCTCCTGCCAATATAAGCAATGGTCCCTCCGTATGGAATACTGCCATTTGTTGCATATCATTTAGTGTTTCATATATATTTCCCATCTATTTCCATCCTTTATGTTTATTTTTCAACTAAAACAAAGTGCCCCTGCCTGACTGACCAAAGTCAAATGCAGACCGACACTTTTCCAACAAGAAGTATTTTAACACACCCGGCTGTAAAAAGATATTTCTAATTTGTAAAAAATTAATTTTTATACATTTATGTCTTTTTGTATTCTTTATTACATGTCAGAATACACTTTTTTCATCTTGTAGTTTTTATTACTACATATTATAATATGGTTGTATAATAAATTTATCAAAATTCTTGTGCCATTAGCGGGCATTAGTGAAATGGAGAGTTTTATGAATTCAGAAGAAATTGTTAAACAGGTTTTACAAAACGTTACCAATTTTAACATTGACGATATACCTAACATTGATTTATATATGGACCAGGTTACTACCTATCTTAGTGATAAATTCAGAGCGGTTAAAAGACATGAAGACGATAAGCTTATGACAAAAACAATGATTAATAATTATGCTAAAAGCCGTCTTCTTCCATCCCCTGAAAAGAAGAAATATACTAAAGATCATATAATGGTGCTTATACTTATTTATTTCTACAAAAACATCCTTTCTATCAATGATGTTACAAAACTTTTAACACCACTGTTAGATAAACATTTTCATAACGATGATATGCCTTTAGAAGAAATCATCAATACGTTTTTAAATTATACACACAAATGTGATTTACCGAATTTTATTACTAAAGAGACAAATGAATCAGTTAAGATTTTTGATGGTATGGATATTGATGATAAAGATTATATTCGGACTTTAGGCCTTATATCAATGCTCAGCTATGACATTTTTGTGAAAAAAATACTTATTGAAAAATTAATAGATTCTCTTCCTGATTCCAACTCTGCCGAAAAGGAAAATGAAAAGGATAAAAAGACTAAAGATAAAAATAAGTCAGAAAAGAAATCTGATACAAATGAAGATAAATAATGTCAAAAAGGATGCAATATTTGCATCCTTTTTTTATGTAATTGATTATTTTATTTTCTTTACTCTCTCTAAGACCATATCATATCCGTCATTTCCATAATTCAATGAACGGTTAACTCTGCTTATTGTAGCTGTTGAAGCTCCTGTAGCATTTGAAATATCAAGATATGTATGCCCTTCTCTTAACATTTTTGCCACTTCATATCTCTGGGATATTGAAAGCAATTCGTTTACTGTACATACATCTTCAAAAAAAGTATAGCACTCTTCTTTATTTTCAAGTGTTAATATAGCATCAAATAAATGGTCGACTTCTGTAGTTCTTATTTTTTTGCTCATATTTATACCTCTCATTCACAGGTTATCTACTTTCACATTTTAGCACTCTAAAGTCTAAAAGTCCAGTGTTAATTGTGAACTAAACAAATTTTTTTCTTAATGTCTGAAGCTCTTCTATGCTAAATTTATAAGTTGTATTGCAGAAATCGCACTTAACTTCAATTTCTTTACCGTCATTAATAATTTCATCTAATTCTTTTTTGCTAAGACCTGAAAGAGCTCTGGCGATTTTTTCCTTGCTACAGTTGCACTTAAATCCTGTATCGATTTTGTCAGTAATTTCCACATCCATATCACCCATTACTTCCTGCAAAATATCTTCAGGTGACATTCCCTTTTCAAGCATATCCGTAACAGATGTAATATTATTTACTCTTTCTTCCAGCTTGCTTATAACTTCCTCATCTGCAAAAGGCATAAGCTGAACAATAAATCCTCCTGCCTGCTTTACTGTATTGTCTTTAGACATAAGCACACCAAGACCTACTGCAGAAGGTACCTGTTCCGATGTTGCGAAATAATATGTCAAATCTTCCGCCACCTCGCTGGTTCCAAGAGGTACCTGACTTGAATAAGGCTCTTTAAGTCCCATATCTTTTATAACTGTAAGAGTTCCATAACCGATTGCTGCTCCAACGTCTAATTTGCCGGCATAGTTAGCAGGAATTATAACATTTGGATTTCCCACATAACCTTTTACATTTCCTTTTGAATCTGCCGTAACTGTCACACCATTAATAGGACCATCACCTTTCATCATAACACCCATCATGGCTCCGCCTGTAAGAAGTCTTCCCAATGCAGCTGTTGCCACCGGACTTGTATTATGATGTTTTCTGGCTGTCTCCACCATTTCCCTTGAAGTAATGGCAAATGCCCTAATCTGCTTATTTGCTGCCGTTGCTCTTACTATATAGTCCATTTATTTCTCTCCATTCTTAACTATAAAATACACTCTGTCATTCTGCTCGCTTCCAACATTATCAGTAAATGCCTCATAAATTTCACTAACTGTAAGTCCTGTCTCTGCTACAGCCGTTTTAATTTCATCCAAAGTATACCCCTTCTGATAATGCTGCTCTTCGAATTTATCGTATCTTCCGTCATCTCCCTGCACAAAGATTGACAGATAATATTCATTTATTGACGTTTCTTCATCAAAATAATTTTCCCAGATAAAACTGTTATCTTCTCTGTCCTCTGCAATAACTGAATCACCAATATCAGAAAAATATTTCCTTGTTTTTAAATCAAAAACGAAAACTCCATCTTCTTCCAAATATTTTTTTACCTGTTTGAAAACCTTTACAATATCCTCATATTCAGTAATGTAGTTCATAGAATCTCCTACACTTACCATGGCAGGTACTTTACATGGAAGCTCCAGTTCCGTGGCATCCTGAAGAACGTATATTATATCCTCATCAGTCTTTTTATCCATGGCTATTTCCAGCATTTCCTGGGAAATATCAATTCCCGTCATACTGTACCCTGCTTTTGCAAACAACATTGTGGCACTACCGGTCCCACACCCAATTTCTACAAGATTGCAGTTTTCCATGCCATTTTTCTTTAGCAGTTTTATAGCAAAACTGCACCATTCATTATAATCAACATTGTCCATGAATTCGTCATAAACCTGTGCGAATTCTAAATATGCTCCCATACCAAATCACCGCCTGTTTTCATATTGCATCAGATTGATTTTACCAACAATCCATACTAAACGCAACCTTGATTAAACTTCAATACTATTTTATACTTATTAAGTAATTTTTTGAAGAAGGATAAGCTATGATAAATATATTTGAAAATATAAAGAAACTTTGTTTAAAAAGAATATTTGTGCCTTTAATTTTGGCTTTATTAATGATTATTCTATTTATTTTGTGTCCATTTATATCGGTTTTGCATCCTAAAACTACCAATGACATTTATACTGTAAAACGAAGTGATAAATATGTAAAAGTTAAAGTGGACAAATTATATTACAGTGGCTATAGCCTTACTAAAGCAGGAGGTTCTACTTACGGATATTACTATTCACTAAAAGACGGAGAAAGTGTTTTTGTAATCATTCCTATTACCGGTACTCCGAAAACTCAGCTTATAGATTATGAATTTACGGGAAAGGTAATTGGCTCCAACAGATCTTATAGAACAATGCTTAATTCGTTTGTTAAAGACCTTAATTGGAACAATAATTCTATGGCACAGGTTAACCGCAATTTTGTTATAAGTAATGCAGACTATCACCCTACATTTTTTGTTATTTTGTTATGGATAATTGTTGTTATTTTCCTTATTTCACTAAAGAAAATAATCAGTTCTATTATTGAATTTGTTAATCCATATATGTATCCTGTCTGTTCTTTCCTTGGAAAAGACGAGCAGAAAGTATTAATTGACAATGCCAATGCTGAAATCAGCAGTGAGAACTTTATACAGATTAACGATATGTATATTACGGAGAATTATTTTATCGATTTAGGCAAAAAACGGATATCCATTGTTCCATTAAAGGAAATTATATGGTGTTACAGAATCGGTGAATTTTCCTTTAATCCAAAGGATACTGCCCCTGCCTTTTCAATTTGTTTTATGCTTTTGAATGGAGTTATGATTAGTGTAAAACATAAAACAAGTGACGAGGCTCTTGAACTGATTAATGCCATCCGTGCTACAGGATATGAAATAATTATCGGTCATTCTGAAGGTAAGCGAAAAGAAGCGAAACGAATTGTACACGAGGAAAAATTGTATCAAAAGGAGATTAACAAAAAGAAGTAATTTGTATAATCTTAGTAACATGAAGTTAATTTTTGACATATTGAAAATTATGCTCTTCTTTGTTATTATATTAACGAATACAATACATTTTGGAGGAAGAAAATGGCTACAAAAAATTTATTAGAAACATGGCGTGGAATTGCATATAATCAGGAACAGACTCAAAAGCAGTACGATGAATTCTGGGCTGCATATTTTGCTCAGGAAAAGGAAGTATACAAGGATATTCTTTCAAAACATGGTACTCCTGTTACAGGTACTGTTGAAGAATTAGCAAAGAAATATAATATGGAAGTTCTTACTATGGTAGGATTTCTTGACGGAATTGACGAAAGTCTTAAGAAATCAAACGATTTGGAAAACATCACTGAGACAAGTGAAGTTAGTCTTGATTATGATGATGAAAAGTTATACAAAAACATGGTTGCTGCAAGGGCTGACTGGTTATACGGTCTTGAAGAATGGAACGATATTCTTTCTGAAGATAAGAGAAAAGTTTTGTATAAGGAAGAAAAATTATCAGGCACTGTAGTAAAGGAAAAGAAAGTCGGACGTAATGATCCTTGTCCTTGTGGAAGCGGCAAGAAATATAAATATTGCTGTGGAAGATAATTTTCCACATTTTTTAGGAGTATAATTTATGGATAAATTTAAACGAATCTGTGCTTTGCTTGCAGTTATTGTTTTGGTTGTATGCGCAATACTTACTTTAGTATTTGCCATTCTTAAGAATCAGGCAGCATGGAAAGCCAGTGCTTATTGCATGGTTGTAATTCCTGTTCTTTTATATGTTATGATGTGGATAGCAAGATTGCTACAGAATCGTGGTAACAAATAGATATGCAGAGCAGGGATGTGTATAAAAGGGCTATAAAAATCTTTGGTTAAGATTTTTATAGTCCTTTTATTGTGTTTAAGATACTTGTGCATATTCAAATTTTGAGAATATTTTGAGGAATTAACAGATTATTGGGGAAAGTACGTGGAGAAACTTGATATATTCTAATTTTTAGTGTATTTAGAAGGAGCACCAGATTATTAACTCCCGGAGTACGTGTAGGAAGATGCTATATTTTATTTTTTAGTGTATTCTATAAAGTCTCTATGTTATCAATAATCGAAAGTACGTGTAAGAGTGTGTTTTATTTAATTTTTGATTGTATTTGCAAAAGCTGCCCGCTAGTTTGTGGTAGAAAATACGTGAATAATTTTGTTATATTCATGCTTTACACGTAGTCGCAAAAATAGTCCTATAGTGAATTATTTACAATAGACACGTGTGCTACTACTATACAGATAGGCATGAGCCGTATACTCATAGACCTTCGGTCTATTTCGTCACTGGCTTTCGCCTCGTGTGCTACTACTATACAGATAGGCATTGAGCCTCTGTACTCATAGACCTTCGGTCTATTTCGTCAGTGGCTTTCGCCACATCAAATAAAAAAAACACGGTTGAAAAATTGTGCAAGCACAATTTTTAACCGTGTTTTTTCATTTGACAGAGGCTCAATGCCTATCTGTATATGATTTCATGTCTGCCCGGTCCGTTGCTTACCATTGTAATTGGAACTCCAAGCTCTTTTTCTATGAATTCAATATATTTACGACAGTTTTCCGGAAGTTTGTCATATTCTGTAATTCCACGAATTTCTTCTTTCCATCCCGGAAGAACTTCATAAACAGGTTTTGCTTTTTTAAGTTTTGCTGTAACAGGGAAGTCTTTTGTTACTTCGCCGTCAATTTCGTATCCTACACATACTGGAATTTCATCTAAGTATCCGAGAACATCTAATACTGTAAGGGCCACTTCTGTAGCTCCCTGCATTCTTACACCATAACGTGATGCAACACAGTCGAACCATCCCATTCTACGTGGACGTCCTGTTGTGGCACCGAATTCGCCGCCGTCACCACCACGTCTTCTAAGTTCATCAGCTTCATCTCCAAATATTTCACTTACGAATTCACCTGCACCTACGGCACTTGAATATGCCTTAACTACCGTGATTATGTCTTTTATCTCGTATGGAGGAATTCCTGCACCGATTGCTCCATATGCAGCTAATGTTGATGAAGATGTTACCATTGGATAAATTCCAAAGTCCGGATCTTTCAATGTTCCAAGCTGTCCTTCGAGAAGTACTGTCTTTCCTTCTTTAAGAGCATTACTTAAGTATAAAGCGGTATCGCAAACGTAAGGCTCTATCATATCTCTATAGCTATGTAATGTTTCAAGTAATTCATCCGGATCAATAAGTGGCTTATGATACATATGCTCTAACATAATGTTTTTCTGTTCAACAATTCTTGCAACTTTTTCTTTTAATGTATCTTCGTCAAATAATTCCGATACCTGGAATCCGATTTTTGCGTATTTATCTGAATAGAAAGGAGCAATACCTGACTTAGTTGAACCGAATGCCTTTCCTCCAAGTCTTTCCTCTTCGTATGCATCAAAATCAATGTGATATGGCATAAGAATCTGTGCTCTGTCTGATACCAAAATATGTGGTTTTGGTACACCCTGAGATACTATGCTATCAATCTCCTTCTGAAGATATGGAATGTTAAGTGCGACACCATTTCCTATAATACATGTAGTATGCTGATAAAATACTCCTGATGGAAGTAAATGAAGTGCAAATTTACCATATTCATTAATAATAGTATGACCTGCGTTACTTCCTCCCTGGAATCTTACGATAATGTCTGACTTTTCGCCAAGCATATCTGTAATTTTACCTTTTCCTTCGTCGCCCCAGTTAGCACCAACTATTGCTCTAACCATTTGGTTTCCTCCTATAATTGCTTTTTCTTTTATTAAGTGGCCTTTGTGCTCTCGAAACACGCTACTAAACATTATACTATCTGAGCATAAAAAATGCTAGTGGTTTGAGAGTTTTCTTTTGCATATTTTTATCAAACGGATTTTTCCCAATTGAATAATAAATTATTCTCTGCTATAATCGTTGTGATGGGAGGTAAATTATTATGAAAATCTATAAGCGAAAAAATTTCATATGTTTTTTACTTTCTATTTGTTTTGTCATATCATGGCTATCTTTTGGTGTGTCGGATTCTCATGCTGTCAGTTCTCATTCGACTTCAGACGAATCATACATATCTTATTCTATAAATGATGCGTTGCCTGCCAGCGTATCCGGAAAAATCGAGAATTCAAATTCTTCTTTTTATTCCCGTGCCCGCAGTAACGCTAATTCATCTCTTGGTTTGAGAGTTTTATCCGCACTTGTGGTGTGTATTTTTACAGGATGTTGTTTTACATATTTTTCATCCTTCCTTTCTACGGATGCACATAGTAATTCAAGTAGTCACTCTATTGTTCTAGATTATATTCACAAACAGGACGGAAAAAAGTAATATTTTGTACCAACCTTACACAAAGGTTTTATTTGTGTGCAAAAAAATAAGGAGGTACATATATCTATGACTACTACTATAGTTGGAATTGTAATGGCAGTAATTGTAGCTGCAGCCGGGGTATGGGCTTGGTACATATCAAGATAAAAAGGGATTAAGAAAAATATATGTTAAGCTATTTTTATATAAATAACTAGGTTGAATATGAAAACTTTGACCCATGAGAATGCAGAAAGCAGTCTGACAACATTCTCATGGGTCTTTTTATATTTTTTTCCCTTTTATTTCATAAGATTTTGGCACTTTGTATGATTGATAAGTCTTTAACAATATGCTATACTGTAGATTGATTTTTTATATTAATTTTCAGAGATTAAGTAATTAAGAACATTAACAAATCGGGAGGATTAAAAATGTACAAAATTGTCAAGAGACAACAATTAAATGACACAGTTGTACGCTTAGATGTTGAGGCTCCTTTTATCGCTAAAAAGGCAAAAGCCGGACAGTTCATTATTTTTAGAATTGATGAACACGGTGAGCGTATTCCACTTACAATTGCTGATACAGATCCTGAAAAGGGAACAGTATCCATTATATTCCAGATAGTTGGTCAGTCTACTATGCTGCTATCTCAAATGAAAGAAGGCGATTTTATTCTCGACTTCGTTGGGCCACTTGGTGCTGCAACAGAATTTGGTGATGCCAAGAAAGTTTGCGTCATCGGTGGTGGTGTTGGTAATGCCATCGCTTATCCATCAGCAAAAGCTTTATTCAATATGGGAGTTGATGTTGATGTTATCGCCGGTTTCAGAAGCAAAGATATTGTTATTTTAGAAGATGAATATAAATCAATTTGTAACAGACTTTTCATCACAACTGATGACGGTTCTTACGGTGAAAAAGGTTTTGTCACCAATAAGCTTCAGAGCCTTATTGACGAAGGAAACAATTATGACCTTGTTATTGCCATAGGACCTATTCCTATGATGAAATTTGTTTCTAAGGTTACTGAGCCTTACAATATTAAGACATTAGTTTCACTTAACCCTATTATGATTGATGGTACAGGAATGTGCGGAGGATGCCGTGTAACTGTTGGGGGCGAAATCAAATTTGCCTGTGTAGACGGTCCTGACTTTGATGGTCACAAAGTAGATTATGATGAATTAATGCAGCGTAACTCTACTTACAGAGATTTTGAAGCACACGACAAGGAACATTGCCGTATGTACAACGCTGTTAATGGAGGTGTGAAATAATGCCAAATATGAGTTTAACAAAGATTCCTATGCCTGCACAGGAACCTAATGTAAGAAATAAAAATTTTGACGAGGTTGCACTTGGCTATACAGAAGAAATGGCTATGGAAGAAGCAACCAGATGTATTAACTGTAAAAACAAACCATGTATGAGTGGTTGTCCTGTATGTGTTAGAATTCCTGAATTTATCGCAAAGGTAGCTGCAGGTGAATTTGAAGAAGCATATAAGATTATTACAAGCACAAACGGTCTCCCTGCTGTCTGCGGACGTGTTTGTCCACAGGAAAATCAGTGTGAAGGAAAATGTATCAGAGGTATCAAGGGCGAGCCTGTTGCTATTGGTCGTCTCGAAAGATTTGTTGCTGACTACCATATGGCACACAGCAATGACGATGCTGTAAAACCTGAATCAAATGGAATCAAGGTTGCTGTAATCGGTGCCGGTCCTGCCGGACTTACATGTGCAGGAGATCTTGCAAAACTCGGTTACGAAGTTACAATATTTGAAGCTTTCCACAAAGCTGGTGGTGTTTTGGTTTATGGTATTCCTGAATTCAGACTTCCTAAGGCTATTGTTCAGAAGGAAGTTGATAACCTTTCAAAGCTTGGAGTTAAGATTGAAACAAACATGGTTATCGGTCGTGTTCTTTCTGTTGATGAAATTATGGAAATGGGCTTTAAGGCTGTATTTATCGGTTCAGGTGCCGGACTTCCTTCATTTATGGGAATTGAAGGTGAGGCATTAGTTGGCGTTTACTCTGCTAATGAATATTTAACAAGAGCCAACCTTATGAAGGCTTACCGTGATGATTATGATACACCTGTTATTAAGAGCAAAAACGTTGCCGTAGTTGGTGGTGGAAATGTTGCCATGGATGCAGCAAGAACAGCTCTCAGACTTGGTGCTGAAAATGTATATATTGTTTACCGTCGTGGTATGGAAGAACTTCCTGCACGTAACGAAGAAATCGAACATGCTGAGGAAGAAGGTATCATCTTTAAAACATTACATAATCCTGTAAAACTTATCGGTGACGAAAACGGTCGTGTTTGCAAAATGGAATGTGTTAAGATGGAACTTGGCGAACCTGACGCTTCAGGACGTCGTCGTCCTATCGCTATCAATGGTAGCAATTTTGAATTAGATGTAGATACAGTTATTATGTCTATCGGTACAAGTCCTAACCCTCTTCTTAGAACTACTACAGAAGGTTTGGAAGCAAACAAGTGGGGTTGTCTTGTCGTCAACGAGGATACACTTGAAACAACAAGAGAAAACGTATATGCAGGTGGAGACGCTGTAACCGGTGCTGCTACTGTTATTCTTGCAATGGGTGCAGGAAAACAGGCTGCCGCAAGCATACACGAAAAATTATCATAAAAACTTCTGATATACAATAGGAGCCCATTTGAGGCTCCTATTTTTTTATCATCCACCTTGGCATCATCTGATCCAAACACACCTATTTCATAAATTGAATATCCGTACTGTGTTTAATGCTTTAGCGTCTCCATTTTCTGATAACGCTGTAGCAGTAACGCCACCTTGTTTAACGTAATTAGTACACTGAACTCCATTGATTGATATAGCATCATCTAATACATCATTTCTTGTGCCAAAAGTAAATGAAGAGTTTTTCTCAGGCCCTGTTGATGTTTCATATCCTGCCAGGTTTCCATTGCTTCTATACATTTCACCGGCTAAAGTTAATTCACCTGTATTATAAAGCCAGAGACCTGTATTTTTATTGTTAAAACAGAATCCTGCATATCTTTCAACATAATCTCTTGCATTAACTTTGTTCATAAATGGCTGGAACCAATTTTCTGAAGCCTTTGGCCATACAGCGGTAACAGGTGAGCTGATATTAATATTGTCATTCATCATACTTGGTCATAAATTAAACACGGAATCCACAGACATATTACATTGATCTTTTAAATCAAGATTTCTTCCCATGTCTGCAGCCAAACCTAAACCTTTTTTAGGTACACCAAACTTAATTTCATCAGTCTTAGCTGTTGTACCATCGGTGTACACTGCTTCTACATAAGCAGTGTGCATTGCTACTTTTGTTGTGTAACAGTCCATTGAAGTTGACTGTGTAGTGCCTATCTTTTCTCCGTCAAGATATACGCTATAGTTTTTGACATTTTTCTCTGTAGTTCCGTTCCACTTAATGTCAAAATGACCGGCTGTAACTAACGCATTATAATATGGAGTAGTAATTGCGAATTTTTCTGCTACCTTTGTGCTTGTCTGAACATTTGCAAGAGGAATAAGTCCAATTACAAGTGCTACGGACAAAAGAATAGTAAAAAATTTTTTACCTGTTTCATAATAGTCCTCCTTGTATTTAATTTTTTTAACCCCGACAATTCATTTCCTGTTATTAGTTATAATAAAAAACGTTTTTAAAGCAATTATCATTTTCGATAAAAATTCACTATATATTTTGTATATTTTTTAGAAAAGTATTGACAAAAAAATTTTATTTGTTAAAATAATAATAGTTACTATTATTGATATGGAGGTTATATGACAAAGCGAAGTCTACAAAGAGAAATGATAAAACAAAATTTGCTCTCAAGGTACGATCACCCTACTGCTGATATGGTATATCAAAGCATTAGAGAAGAGCTTCCTAATATTAGTTTAGGAACTGTTTACAGAAACTTACGATTTCTTGTAGACCAGGGAGATGCTCTTTCCCTGAAGCTTGGTGATGGCCGGGAACATTTTGATGGACATGTTGAACCACACTACCATTTTATATGTACTAAATGTGGTGCAGTTGAAGACATATTTATGGCTTTAATTGAAAATTTTAACGCAAAAAATTACCTACTTTTACCTTTACAATCGTG
>URKY01000015.1 GCA_900548465.1 uncultured Eubacterium sp. | reverse complement strand
TGACGGCTCTTTCTATCGCCGGAATACGAGTTCCTGAAATGAAAAAAGCACCCAGTCGTTTTACTGAGTGCTACATTAGGTTCATATTCAATTATTCAAATTAGGTCAAACTATGCCAAACTGCCACAGCCGGAACCGAGGAAAAAAGAGCTGAAAATCGCTTCTAAAATACCCCTGAAAACGACCTGCGGTTGTCCTATTTTTTAACCACTAAGGCCATTTTTTGACCCCATTTTTGCCGGTTGTCCTATATTTAACCACTAAAAATTGGGTGAAAACAGCTCTCGTTTCGCCAGATTTAGTCAAACTATATCAGACCTTTTAGATATAGTAAAAGCCCGGAAAACCTTGATTTTCCGGGCTTTTTGAACCATTTTGATACGGTTTGAACAGCAGATTATCTCTTGCTGAACTGCGGAGCGCGACGTGCGGCTTTGAGACCGTATTTCTTTCTTTCTTTCATTCTTGAATCTCTTGTTAAGAATCCGGCCTTCTTTAATGCAGGTCTGTTATCAGCATCAGCCTGAACTAATGCTCTTGCGATACCATGTCTGATAGCACCAGCCTGTCCTGTGTATCCACCACCGTGAACACTGATCTTGATATCGAACTTATCTGTAGCACCGATTGTTTCAAGTGGCTGACGAACGATTACCTTTAATGTTTCAAGACCAAAGTAATCATCGATATCTCTTTTATTAATTGTTATATTTCCTGTACCAGGCATTACATATACTCTGGCAACACTGCTTTTTCTTCTACCTGTTCCATAATACTTTTCTGTAGCCATGTTATTTCCTCCTATCAGTTAACTAAAATGTTAATTCTTCTGGTTTCTGAGCTGCATGTGGATGTTCAGCACCAGCGTAAACAAAAAGTTTCTTCATCATGCTTCTTCCCAAAGGTCCCTTTGGAAGCATTCCTTTAACTGCAAGTTCAATAACGCTTTCAGGTTTCTTAGCAAGTTTTTCTTTAAGAGTTACTTCTTTCATACCACCAACATATTCTGAATGATGATAATAAACTTTCTGCTCTAACTTCTTACCTGTTACTTTAATCTTATCTGCGTTTGTAATAATAACATAGTCACCTGTATCGATATGAGGTGTGAACTGTGGTTTGTTCTTTCCTCTTAAAATCTTAGCAACTTCTGATGACAAACGTCCTAATGTATATCCTGTAGCATCAACTACATACCATTTTCTCTCAATATCTGCTGGACTAGCCATATATGTTTTCATTGGTTTACCTCCTGAAATTTTGCTTATCTTTTTAATGTGTTTCTATGTCCGTACCGGGGCTTTGGCTAGGGCACAAAAACCAACGTGCATAACACGTCACAATAAAAAGAATTATACACTATGAAAAAAACACTGTCAATTATATTTTTTCAAAATATTATATTTTTTTGAAAAATATAGCCATTAACGTTTTTAGTCTACACTTGTTACAATCCATTTACCGTTTTTTGTCGAAGCTGATACGATAAATCCATCATAATAAAACATTCCATCGTACTCACCTTCATCAAGACAACTTTTTGCTTTCTCCTGCTTTTTGTACTTACCGATTGCACCTACCAATTCATCTAATGACTTTCCTACATATTTCTTTGCTTCTTTTTTTGCATCCTTGCTGCTAACTGTGTTTTTCTTTGGCGTTTTCTTTACCACTTTCTTAACAGCCTTTGTAGGAGCTTCTGTTGCTTTTTCCGTAACAGCAGCTGTTGTCTGTTCTTTTGTAACTTTTTCCGTCTTTTTTTCTTTCTTCTTTACTACTTTTTTAGTTTCTTCTACAGTTGTCTCCTGAACTGTGGTTTCCGCTACCGTTGTTTCTTCTACGGTTGTTTCTACTGCTGTAGTTGTTTTATCCTTATTATCATTACCACATGCACTTACAACCATCATTGTTATGGCAAGAGTTGCCACTATTAAATATTTTTTCATTTGTTCTTTCCTCCAATTTATACTTACTCTATTATAAATGATTTTTATATATTGTATACCTTTTTTTATCACTACTCTTCAAACTCTAATTCTGTCTTTACTCCGGAACTATAATATTCATTACCCTTCTGAGTAATAACATCAATGTCATATGTTCCCACATCACAAATTACAGTATCAAGATACATTCCAAAATCATATCCGTCATTTTTACTGCTTTCATCCATCGCTGTGGGAAAGGCCTCAAATATATATTGATGCTTATTGTTTTTCAGCCTTACATATATTTTTCCATCATTGCTTATGTATTTTTTATCAACATGACCGCTTATCGGAAGATAATCCTCCATATCCCCTACTTTCAATGAAGTCTGCATATTTTTTACTTCCTTTGGATTTATATTGACCTGTCTTTCGGGAGCCGGCATGTCAGGTGTTCCTTCTATTAATGAAGAAATATGTCTTTCCACCAGTTCTATTACAATAGTATCCGCATCTTTCTCCTCCGGAATTTGCCAGTCATATGGCACAGCCTTTGTATAATATCCATTTTTATATTCGTCGGCTACAAATGGAATTAGTGCATTTCCAAAAGAATCCCTGTACATTACTATAGAATCATTCTTTCCCTGACTCTCGGTTTCATAGGTAATTGCCGTTACATCATTTATTTTTGAAGTAACTTTATATGTATGTTCCCTGAGATATTTTATATTAGAATCCTTCTTATGACCTTTTGGAAATAGCATTTCGTACAAGTCACCTGAAAAATCCTTAGTTACTTTATAAGGTTCATTGCTATAATCGTAATGTTTCTTATTTAAATTATTAAGCATCAGGTTACATGCCATGGCAGCTCCCTGATTATTCCAGTGGCTGTCCAACTTCTGATAGACCTTTTTCCCTGATTTCACAATGGCATCTTTTAAATCAACCGTATTTATCTTTTGCTTTTCCATTTCTTTTTTCAGCATTGAATAATTATTTGAAGATGTGACTTTTATATACCTCTTGGGCATATATTCAGGATAAATTGAGTTTTTATTCGGTGCAATTACAAACAAAAACTTTCTGTTATTATTCAAAGCATTTTCCTGTAACAGTGACAATACCTTTCCGCAGGAAAATATCTTCCTTTCGGATAATGTATTTCGTCCCAAATAATCATCCATTGTTTCGCTAAAAAAAAGATAACCGTCTTTTCCTACTATTACTTTGTCATTTCCTGACTCTGAAAAAACTGCCTTTTTTATTACAGCGTCCCCTTCTATCATTTCCTGTCTGAATGCAAAATTATCTGCAAAATAATTATTCAATTCATCAAAAAACTTTATATTAACTTTCCCCTCTTTTTTTATTTGAGGGAAGCTTTGTATATTTCTCTTTTCCGCACCGGCATCAGTTTTATAAAACAGCATCCCTATGGATGGTATACAAATCAGTGCAAAGAAAACCGCTATAAATATTTTTTTCTTCATTACTGTCTCCCTATTTAAAATCTAAAATAGATAAAAGGATTATATGTTGCCGTTGCAAGACTCACAATACACATGACAAGTAAAACAACATCTAAAACGTATAATGAGATTTCTACCGCATTGCTGCTACATTTTGATTTAAAAACATTCACCATTTTTTCCCTTACCGGGTATGCAAATAATAATGCCACAACCAAAATAAATATGTAATAGGGACTAAGAAGCCCTGCCACATAGCTTGCTGATTCAATGCTCAGGCTAAAGTTTGTAAACATACTCTTCAGCATGCTAAGACCATAACCTACAGTATCTGCCCTGAACATTACAAAGGCGGACACAACAACAATCAATGTAATAATATTTTTTATTACATTATTTTTTATTTTTATAACACTTCCAAGGGTATCCTCAATAACATTGGCAACACCGTGAATAAGTCCCCATATAATAAATGTCCAATTGGCACCGTGCCACATACCTGTCAGGGCAAATACAATAAGTTTATTAATTTCACATCTTGCCTTTCCCTTCCTGTTTCCTCCAAGAGGTATGTATACATATTCCCTAAACCACATTGATAATGAAATGTGCCATCTTCGCCAGAAATCCTTTATTCCTTTTGCACTATATGGATGATTAAAATTCTCGCTAAATTCAAAACCGAATATTTTTGCCATTCCTATTGCCATATCTGAATAACCACTGAAATCGTAGTATATCTGAATGGCGTAGGCAATTGCCCCTACCCATGCCACAATAAAGTTATATTCATTTATGTCCAAAGCAAAAACGCTGTCTGCAATATATCCTGCCGCATTTGCAATAATTAATTTCTTTGTTAATCCTCTTATAAATCTGCTTATGCCTTCCGCTGTCTTATCTACTGTACTTACCCTGTTATCAATCTGCTTTTGTATTTCGCTGTATCTGATAATAGGTCCCGCAATAAGCTGTGGAAAAAAGGATATATAAAGCATTAATTTAAACAGATTTTTCTGAACCATTTCCGGTTTTCTATACACGTCAATTACATAAGACAATGCCTGGAATGTAAAAAATGAAATACCTATAGGCAATGTAATGCTAGGAACGTGTATACTTAATCCAGTAACATGATTTATGTTTTCAACAAAAAATCCTGCATATTTAAATACTCCCAGCACTCCAATATTTGCAACTATTGAAATAACAAGCATTAATTTTTGTACTGCACAATGTTTTTTTGTATAAGCCAAGTACTCAAATAACCCAAACAAATAATTAACAATTATTGATGCAATCATAAGAAGTACGTATATTGGCTCACCAAATCCATAGAAAATTAGGCTTGCCACTATTAATAAAGCATTTTTCACCTTTAAATTCGGCATAATAAAATATAACCCACAAACTATTGGTAAAAATGCAAAGAGAAATATAGCCGAACTAAAAACCATTTCTTCTTCCCCTTATATTTTTCTTTTATCAACTGCATGACAATTGTAGTTGCTGTATGAAAGATTAAAATATTTTTTGTAGTCCTTTGCTCTTGCAAACAATGCATCATATACTTTTCCATTAAGTTCTACCCATGCATGTTCTGAGTCATGAGCTACATATACGGTTTTATATCCTGCTTCATGAAGCATAAATGCCAATGCTGCAGATTCTGATACACAACATCCGGCTCCTTTTTTAAAGATATCATCGGCAAAAGTTGATTCCCATCCTTTTTTCTTATAAATAGGTTTTAAGAATCTATATCTCTTATATGGAGCCTTTGCAATCCAGTCAAAACATTTTCTTAATTTCTGTTCTTTTGTATCTGTAGATTTACAAATAGAATCCACTTTCTTCTTTGCCATGATCATTGTAGTAATTTTGTCAACACTTAAGGATGTCTTCTTCGCTTTACCGCTTTTAGTTATGGCTATTCCGTCTACTTTCCCCTTTGTAGCCATCTTTCCATTATTTCTTCCAAAATAATAGTAGTCGCCTTTATATTTTTTCCATCCTTTAGTCATTACACCATTCTTTTCAAAAGAATATGTGGCTTTTTTTATTTTAATAAATTTGTTTTTAACTTTTTTCCCCTTTAACTTGTAATATGTATTTCCTTTTTTAGTAACAAATTTTCCCTGCAGCTTTTTCTTTTTAACCTTTGTCTTCTGAGGGTTATTTTTGCCTACCGTATTAGCCCCCTTCGTTACCTGTTCAAAAGATTCTGTAGTTACATTTACAGTCGTTGATGTTTCCTGAACCTTTGTTGTTTCATCATTTGCAGATGCAGATGCTACTGTCAACATTCCGATGCAGATAAGCGCTGTCAGCACTAACATTAAATGCTGAAAAAAACTTCTTTTACTCATAACTTCCTCCTTTGACACTTACAAACAAATAGACGGTTGCCGCTTACAACCGGCATCCGTCTGTTTGTTATATAATGCAAATGTCATTCTCTGCGTTTTTTCATTAGAATAATATCATTGCATTATTTATAAAGCAATCTTTTCTTTGTTACAATTGTGTTACATTGTGTAATACAATTTTACTCTGCTAAAAATACCTTATAACTCTTATATGCCTCGTATACGTCAGCCTTGCTTGTAACCTCGTATGGTGCATGCATGCTGAGCACAGGGACACCGCAGTCTATTACATTCATTCCGTACAATGCCATAATGTATGCAATAGTTCCGCCGCCACCTGCATCTACTTTTCCAAGTTCAGACATTTGGAACGTAACATTGCCATCATCCATTATTTTTCTAATTTTTGCCAGATATTCTGCATTGGCATCATTCGAACCGGACTTTCCTGCCCTTCCGGTGAATTTATTAAATACAACACCCCCGCCAAGATACGATGAACTCTGATTTGAAAATACATCTTTATATAACGGATCAAAAGCTGCGTTAACATCTGATGATAACATCATACTGTTTTTCAATGCTCTCTTTAATTTAAGTTCACTGTAATCTCCATTTAAATTAATTAATTCTGCCAACATATTCTCAAAGAAACGTGACTGCATTCCTGTTGCACCTACGCTTCCGATTTCTTCTTTGTCTACAAGAAGGCAACATGTTGTTCGTTCTTTTGCTTCAACATCAAGCATTGCCATTAACGATGTGTAGGCACATACTCTGTCATCCTGTCCATATGAAAGAACCATACTCTTATCAAGTCCCATTTCCCTTGCCGATCCTGCAGGAACAACTTCAAGCTCTGCTGACATAAAATCATCATCCTCGATATCATACTGTTCTTTAAGTATCTGCAAAACTCCTGCCTTTACTTTATCTTTCTCTTCATCTTTTAAAGGAATACTTCCAATTAATAAATCAAGATTTTCTCCTTCAACAACTGTTGCGGCCTTTTTATCCATCTGCTTTGATGCCAAATGGATAAGTAAATCCGTAACACAAAATACAGGATCATTCTCTTTTTCACCAATGTTTATTTTTACGGTTGTTCCGTCTTTTTTTACTACTACACCATGAATTGCAAGGGGTAATGTAACCCACTGATATTTTTTAATTCCACCGTAGTAATGAGTGTCAAAATATGCCATACTCTTTGATTCATATAAAGGATTCTGTTTTAAGTCCATTCTTGGTGAATCAATATGGGCACCAAGAATGTTCATTCCATCTTCCAACGGAGCAGTTCCTATATTAAACAAAGCTATGGCCTTATTCATATATACTCCATAAATTTTATCTCCCGGCTTTAGCGGTTTACCATTTTCTATTACTTTTTCAAGAGAAACATATCCGGCTTTTTTCGCCATTGCCACACTTTCCTCAACACATTCTCTTTCTGTCTTACATGTTGTTAAAAAGTCAATGTAAGATTTGTTTAAATCTGTTAACTGCTGTAAATCTTCAGCATTATATGTTTCCCATGCATTCTTTCTTTTCATATTAGTCACCTTCAATATTTTTTCAAATATTTCCTTTCTGCAAAATATTAATCTGTGTCAATGCATATTATACTACTTACTTTACTCATTTTAAATAACACTATTCATCATACTCTATTCCTATGAGAGTAAGCCCTCTTGCGGGAGCCTTGGGTCCTGCTGCATATCTGTCCTTTGCCTCTATTATTTCAGCTACATGTTCCGGCGGATATACATTTAAACCTACCTTCATAAGAGTTCCCACAATTATTCTCACCATATTATAAAGAAAACCATTTCCCGAAATTCTTATGGTAATTACGTCATCCTGCTTTGATACATCTAAACTGTAAACTGTTCTTACTGTAGTTTTAACCTGACTTCTTGCTGAACAAAAGCTTGCGAAATCATGCTCTCCCACAATATATTCCGCTGCCTTTTTCATTTTATCCACGTCTAATGGCATATATACGAAATGTGTATATAGTCTTTTCATTGGATCCGGAAATCTTCTGTTTAAAATTTTATATTCATATGTTTTCGTGCTGTCACAATACCTTGGATGA
The DNA here is from genome assembly GCA_900548465.1 of uncultured Eubacterium sp. Lineage (GTDB taxonomy): Bacteria > Bacillota > Clostridia > Lachnospirales > Lachnospiraceae > Eubacterium_G. Next base: position 41,424 of record URKY01000015.1, on the reverse strand, counting down.
AAATCCATTGGCACTTCCTCTGACTTTTGTATTCTTATATCATCCGGCAGTCTCTGATTTAGGGCAAAAGAAATTTTTTCTGCAGGTATTTTTGTTTCCGTATCAAATACTGCCACATTTCCAATTGCATGTACTCCTGAATCAGTTCTGCTGGCACCTATCACTGCAATTTTTTCTCCTAACAGGTTAGTCAACTCTCTATTTATAACCTCTTCAACAGTTATACCATTGATTTGAACCTGCCAACCACAATAGTTTGTGCCATCATATGAAATTATCATTCTAACTCGCTTCATATCTTTTCCTAACTGCATTTTTATAAATAATTATTCCAAAGTAAATTTGTTCCTACAATAACCAAAACAAATACACCATAACCTGCATAAGCCACGTAATCTCTTTTTTCGTATTTAAGAGGTTTCATCTTTGTTCTTTTCCCACCATGGTAACATCTTGCTTCCATTGCTGTTGCCAAATCCAATGCTCTTCTGATTGATGATATAAACAAAGGTATAAGAATTGGAACAAGGCTTTTTGCCTTCTGGAAGATGTTTCCGGTATCAAAATCTGCTCCCCTTGCCTTTTGAGCCTTTGTAATTTTTTCTGTTTCCTCCACAAGAGTTGGTATAAACCTTAAGGAAAGAGAAATTATCATGGCAATTTCATGAACAGGAAACTTTATAACTTTCAAAAAACCAAATGACTTTTCCAAACCGTCTGACAAATCGTTAGGCGTGGTAGTGAGAGTCATTATGGATGTACAAATTATAAGATATACCAGTCTTACAGATATATATGCTCCTTTAACCAGACCTTCTTTTGTAATTACTATAAATCCCAGTTTTGCTACTGTCACTCCCGGCGTCAAAAATATGTTTAATGCCGCGCTGAATAAAAGAATAAACAGAATGCCTCTGACTCCCTTTAGCAGTTTGCCGAAAGGTACTTTTGACATTTTTATTGCTGCCAGCATAAATACTGTGAAAACAGCATATCCAAGTATGTTATCAATTAAAAACAATAGTACAACAAACACCATCGTTCCAAACAATTTAACTCTTGGGTCTAATTTATGAATTATTGAATTTTCCGCATAATATTGTCCAATTGTTATATTTGCCATTTTACCTTCCTATGCTCTTTAATATACTTTCTTTTGCTTCTTCAAGATTGATTATATCTTCATCAACATCAAATCCTTTTTCCTTTAATATATGCATTATATAAGTTATCTGTGGTGCAGCCAGTCCCATTTTTTCTAACTTTTTATAATGGGAAAAGACTTTATGGGGACTGTCATCATACATTACTTTTCCTTTATTCATAACAATTATACGCTCTGCATAATTTGCCACATCTTCCATGCTGTGAGATACAAGAATTACACCAATACCTTTTTTATCGTGCAAATCCTTTATGCATTTGAGAATTTTATCTCTGCCCTTTGGATCAAGACCTGCTGTTGGTTCGTCCAGAATTATTATATCCGGCTCCATTGCCAGCACTCCTGCAATGGCAACTCTTCTTTTTTGTCCTCCTGACAATTCAAATGGAGATTTCTCATAAAGTTCTTCTGAAACTCCCACAAGTTCCAATGCTGCTTTCGCCTTCTTTATACATTCTTCTTTTTTCAGCCCCTGATTTGATGGTCCAAAGCATACGTCTGAAATTACTGTTTCTTCAAACAACTGATGTTCCGGATATTGGAATACAAGTCCTACTCTTCTGCGTAACTGCTTTAAATCAAAATCCTTTTCACTTATATCCTTTCCATCGAAATAAACTGTACCTTCAGTGCATTTTTCAAGACCGTTAAAATGCTGTATAAGTGTTGACTTTCCTGAACCTGTATGACCTATTATTGCCACAAATTCACCCTTTTCTATCTCCAAATCAACATTTTTTAAAGCTGCATATTCAGTGCTGGTTCCTTTTTCGTAAACATAACTGACATTTTCTAATTTTATTGACATACCTGCCCTCCTAAAGCCTTAATCAGTTCATCTACCGTTAAGATTCCATCTTCAATTTCCAAGCCACTTTTCTTTAACATATATCCCAGTTCCGTGACCTGTGGAACCTCCAAGCCATAACTCTTAATTTCTTCTACTTTAGAAAAAATTTCTTTTGGAGTTCCCTGCTCTACAAGTTTTCCTTTATTCATCACAAAAATTCTGTCTGCATCTATGGCTTCATTCATATGATGGGTTATTAAAATTATTGTAATTTTCTTTTCTTTATTTAACTGATGAAGTGTTTCTATTACTTCTTTTCTTCCAACAGGATCCAACATTGCTGTAGGCTCATCAAGTACAATGCATTTTGGTTCCATGGCAATAATGCCTGCTATTGCAACTCTCTGTTTTTGTCCTCCTGAAAGTTTCAACGGAGACTTGTGTCTGAATGCAGTCATCTTAACCGCTCCCAATGCTTTCTCTACTCTCCGCCATATTTCATCTGTTGGTACCGCCATGTTTTCCGGACCAAAGGCAACGTCTTCTTCCACCATTGTTGCCACAATCTGATTGTCGGGATTTTGAAATACCATTCCTGCAGTCTGCCTTATATCCCAGATACGTTTGTTATCTGTTGTTTCAATTCCATCAACCCACACCGTTCCCTCTGTTGGCATAAGCAACGCATTTATATGTTTTGCAAGAGAAGATTTTCCTGATCCGTTATGTCCAAGAATTACAATAAATTGTCCTGTTTCAATTTGAAGGCTTACATCATCAATAGCCCTTACGGTTTCATTCTCCTCTTCGTCTCTATAATCATGTATTAAATTCTTTATATTAACTATTCCCATTAGCATTCTCCCGGTAGTACTAAATCTAACGTATTTGCAGTAATTTATTTTTTCACACTCTGGCAATTATTTTATTCTATTTGATGCTTTTTTGCAACTTAGACCTTTTAAAATCACTTGAATAGCTTTTACCTTTGTGTTATTTTATACCTTGGAGGCTTATTATGAAAGAAAACATGAAAAAATACGGAAAAAATTTTATTAATTTTATTGTGCAGAACAGATGTACATTATATTTAGCAATTCCATTTATTTTAATGGATTTAATAACGAGAATCATGGGATATAAGGTAAGCTTTTTCCCTGCATATTATCCGATTCCAAATATATTTACCATTGTATGGATTATTCTTTTTATTGGAGTTATAAGATGCCTTAAGGGAGTTGCAGGAAAAATAGCATATTGGATTATTTTTTTGATATTCTTTGCTCTATTTTTAACTAATATGATTTACTACTCACTTACGTCATTTTATTTTAGTTTTAACCTATTATTAATGGCAGACGAGGGTAGTTCATATATTTTGGATACAATACTACAGACCAATCCTGTTGTTTACATAATTGCTTTGGTTGTTCTTGTTATTGCAATTATTGTATATAAAAAAATGCCATCACAGAAGACATTTAAATTTAAGAAATTAGGTGTTGTATTTATAATTTTTGTTGTACTACATCTTTTAACTCCACTTCTTTTAGGTTCAGGCAATGCCCACCTTAAATGGAATAGTTTTAAGAAGCCTAAAAATATTTATGCCACTTACAGTGACAGCAATAAAAGCATGAGACTTTCCGGTCTCTATGAGTATTCTGTTAGAAACTTTTATATTACTTTCCTTAAGCCAAAGGAAAAGCTAAGTGATTCTGATAAGAAGTTCTTAGATGAAACTTACAATGCTAAAGATACAAAAACAAGTGATGATTACACCGGAATGTTTAAGGGGAAAAATGTTATTTTTCTTCAATTAGAAGGTATGGATAAATGGTTGTTAACAAAGGAAACCACACCTAATCTGTACAATTTAATGGAACACTCATTGAACTTCACGGATCACTACTCTATTTATACCGGTGGTGGGTCCACATTTAATTCAGAGTTTGCCGTTAACACTGGTTTTACAACGCCAATATCTTTTACAGAGAATGTGTACACTTATAATACAAATACCTTTGACTACACTTTAGCGAAACTCTTTAAAGCACAGGATTACACCGTTAATGCCTTCCATATGAATTCCGCGGATTTTTATTCCAGAGGCATTAATTACAAGAGCTGGGGATACGACAACTACTTTGGTTTAGCAGATATTGCAAAATATGATACATTGGATTTCGAACTTGATCGCCAGTTAATTTTAAATAAAACTTTTTATAAAAATATGTTCGGACAGAAAGGTAAGTTTCTTGATTATATAATTACCTACACACCTCACACTCCTTTTACAACCAAAAAGGAAGTTGGAAAATTAGTTGCTGAAATGAAATACGGAAAGGGAAAAGTTCCCGATTTGTCCGAAGAGGAGACGGCCAAACTTATGGTTGGAGAAACGGACTATATGGTTGGTTTGCTGATACAGGCTCTTAAAGACAATAATTTATACGATAATACCGTAATTGTCGCCTATGCTGACCATTATCTTTACACAATTAATGATAAGAGTGTTTTAGACAAATATAAAACGACTTCTAACAACCTCATAAATAATACTCCATTCTTTATATGGAGCAGTGATATAAAGCCACAAAACATTAATAAAACTACAATGCAGATGAATATTCTTCCTACCGTGCTTAACTTATTTGGCATTGACTATAACAGTAATTATTTCCTTTGCAAAAACGCCCTTGCAAAAGACTATCAGGGGATTGCATTCTTCAGCGACTATTCCTGGTATGACGGAAATGTTTATGTGGAAAACGGTGCTGTTACAAACAACAAATCAATAAACAAGCAGAATTTAAATACCAAAAGCAGTCTGGTACATGACATCATCCGCAAAAACGACTTAACATTAAAATACGATTATTTTAAAAGCAAATAAAAATTAAGTGCCGGAAATTTTTGAAATTAGGTTGAGGCACAATAAAACAGAGTTATATGTAACATGTCGTATTTCTATCTTTGCTCCGTCGTATATTAGCAATTGCTAACGCAAACTCAGTCGCTTCGCGACTTCAAACAGTGCTTTCGCAATTGCACTATACTCGCAAAGATAACGAAATACTTCCAATCGTTACCTATAACTCTGTTTTATTGTGCCTCAATCTCTAACTTTAAAAATTTTTGACACTTAATTTTTCTATTTGTTTTCTTCAATATCGTCAATTGTAATTTTACTGTTGTGAGGGATTGGCTTCCACTCTACTTTTTTGAAAATTGCTACATATTGCGTCCATCTTCCAATAATATCGAAAGTCGGCCATGTGAAGCAATACAATACCTTCTTCCATAAGCTAAATTTTGGCATCCTCTTATGTTCTATTATAAACAGGTACACTGCAACCCATATGTTAACAAAATACTTGCCTATACGGTAAAATAATCTTATCCAAATAGTAGCCAACAGGCATAATCCATACGCCTTCCAGCCTGAACTAAATTCTATAAATCCATCCCCGGCAAAATAGGATACTATCTTTGATAAATATGTACCATTGTCAAATAAAACCATTTGTCCACCTACTGCATAAATTGATGCAGGCCCCAGTATCAGTTTCCAGATTATCCATTTTGCACAGGCAACAACATTTTTAGGCAATAACTGCCCAAATGTATCAAAAGACATAAATCTATGCCTAAAAGTACGCCACGGATAATTGTACCATTTATCGGTTGGTTTATGCTTGGTATTTTTGTCTACAAATATATTTTTAAATAATCCCCAGCCGCTTTCCGCAAAAGCCTGAAGATGACCTTTGGACCATCTAAGTCTCTGTCTGAGCGCAACTTTAAGACTTACAGGCTGTTCATCATAAAAAATTGCGTCATCATTGTAGGATATCTCATACCCTTCTACTACACAGTCTGCCGTAAGGGATCTGTCTTCAGTGAGGGATGTATATTTCCACCCATCCCTGACAATTTCATTGGAGAATAAAAATCCTGTTCCCTGAATGTTTGTAGCCAAATGCAAAACTGAACGGGCACGATGTCTGTACCTGATTGATCTAAGCCAGTGCAAAGCGTATGTCGATGCAATCCAGCTCTCTGTCCAGTTTTTTGTGCTTCTATATGAAGTTATTATTTTTTCCCCTGCATCAAAAGAATCATTCATTCTTGAGATATAATCTTTTTTCAACAAATTATCAGAGTCAAAAATAAAATACCCTTCAAAGGATGTTATACCATAATCCTCTTCTATTTTTTCAAAAAGGTATTTTAAGGCAAATCCCTTTGTTCTCTCATCAGGATTAAAATGCTCATAGCATATTGCCCCATTTTCTAGTGCAACCTTTGCAGTATTATCAGTACAGTTATCTGCCACAACAAATATTGTGATAAGTTCCTGTGGGTAATCCTGTCTCTTAATACTCTTAATTAAATTCGCTATAACCGGCTCTTCATTTCTTGCCGGAATTAAAACTGCGTACTTATGATTATGTTCTGCCGGTTTAAATTTTCTTGTTAAAAACAAGCCAATTAACATATAAGGCTTTTCCTGGATAGCCAGTATCATCATAAAAATCCCAATAGCGCTATAGACTACGAGACTTGGTGAATATATATTGGCAAGAAAACGAAGTATCCTGTCAAATACCACCATTCCAAAAACTTCCATATATTTCCTCCAAGAGAAAAAAAGAGAAAAACCATTGTCCGTGCAAACACGACAGTAGTTTTCCTCTTTTATTATAATTGCGCTTTGCTCTAAACTAATTCAAGTAAAACTTCCATTGCTGCGTCACCTTTACGCTGACCAATCTTAACGATTCTTGTGTAGCCACCTTTACGGCTTTCGTACTTTGGAGCAATTTCGTTAAATAACTTATTTGTCAAGTCTGTTGACTTTGATTCATTTTTATTAACTGTATAAAGAACTTTGTTCATCTGACGTCTGGCATGAAGACGAGAAGGCTGATCCTTCTTAATAGTTTTCTTTACTTCATCGAAAACTGTTACTTTCTTGCCATCAACAACTTCTTTAACTCTCTTACCGTCTTTATCTTTACGAGCAACCTTAGCTGTTACTTCAACTTCGTCAAAGTTGTCTTTTTCTTTTACTGCCAAAGCAATAAGACCTTCTGCAACTTTGCTAACTTCCTTAGCTCTGCTTTCAGTTGTAACAATCTTGCCGTTATTTAAAAGACTAGTCACCTGACCTCTAATTAAAGCTTTTCTCTGACTTGAAGTTCTTCCAAGTTTTCTATAACCTGCCATTTTATTACCTCCATAATGCTAATAAACTTTTGTTTATTAGTTTTCGTCGCTTGGTTTCAATGAAAGGCCGAGTTCTTTTAACTTAGCAAGCACTTCTTCTAATGATTTACGACCAAGGTTTCTAACCTTCATCATATCATCTGAAGTCTTGTTTACTAATTCCTCGACTGTATTGATACCTGCTCTCTTCAAACAATTGTATGAACGAACTGATAACTCTAATTCATCGATGTTCATTTCTAACACTTTATCAATTTCATCATCAACCGGCTCTGCAATTACTTCAATATCCTTTGAAGTTTCAGAAAGATCAATGAATAACTTTAAGTGTTCGCAAAGAACTTTTGATGCCAAACTTACGGCTTCATCTGTATCCATTGTACCGTTAGTATACACATCTAATGTAAGTTTATCGAAGTCAGTAACCTGACCTACACGAGTATTTTCAACTGACATATTAACTCTGTCTACCGGTGTGTAAATAGAATCAACAGCAATAACACCTATTGGCAAACTGTCATTCTTATTCTTATCTGAACTTACATAACCTCTTCCTTTAGTTATTATTAATTCCATGCTGAGTCTGCTGTCAGCACCACCATTAAGAGTAGCAATAACTAAATCAGGGTTTAAGATTTCAATATCAGAATCTGCCTGGATATCAGCAGCTGTAACTACCTGGTCTCCAGTCACATCAATATGAGCAATCTTTGGTTCATCTGTTGTACTGTTATTTTTAATTTCGAGCTGTTTAATATTTAAAACAATCTCTGTAACATCTTCTTTCACACCAGGTACTGAGCTGAATTCATGAAGAACTCCGTCAATCTTAATCTGGCTTACAGCTGATCCTGGTAATGATGAAAGCATAATTCTTCTTAATGCATTACCAAGTGTTGTACCGTAACCTCTTTCAAGCGGTTCTACTACAAACTTACCATATCTTCCATCATCTGATTTTTCTACTAAAATATTTGGTTTCTCAAAATCGAACACTAATTAGCCCCTCCTTTATTGGGAATTGCTTAAACCTATTGGGAACAATATATAAATAAAATTAATTTTACTTAGAATATAATTCGACAATAAGCATTTCATCTACAGGTACATCAATTTCTTCTCTCTTTGGAAGTTCTTTGATTTCACCCTTAAGATTATCCTGGTCTACTTCAACCCATGCTGGGACTGTTCTTCCACCAGTTACTTCGATGATATCTTTATATCTCTGTGAACCCTTGCAGTCCTCTTTGATTTCAATAACATCTCCAACTTTGATAAGGTATGAAGGAATGTTAACCTGCTTACCATTTACCAAAACATGTTTATGATCTACAATCTGTCTTGCTTCTTTTCTTGTTCTAGCAAATCCCATACGGAATATTACATTGTCAAGTCTTGTTTCCAGCATGATCATAAGATTTTCACCTGTCTGTCCAGGTTTCTTCTGTGCCTTCTTGTAGTAATTTCTGAAAGGCTTTTCTAATACACCATAAATGAATTTAGCTTTCTGTTTTTCTCTTAACTGAAGACCATATTCACTCATTTTTCTATTAGATCTGTTTGAATTTCTATTTGACTTCTTATCTATTCCTAAATAAATTGGATCTAAACCAAGTGATCTACATCTTTTAAGAACAGGAACTCTATTTACTGCCATTCTTTATTCCCTCCTAAATTAGACTCTTCTACGTTTTGGTGGGCGACATCCATTATGTGGAACCGGAGTTACGTCCTTAATTGATGTAACTTCAAGTCCGCATGTAGCGAGTGCACGAATAGCTGCTTCTCTACCTGATCCTGGACCCTTTACCATAACGTCTACTGATTTTAAACCATGTACTAGAGCTGCTTTTGTTGCAGTTTCTGCTGCCATCTGAGCTGCATAAGGAGTAGATTTCTTTGAACCTCTAAATCCCAGACCGCCAGCACTTGCCCATGATAAAGCATTTCCTTCAGCATCTGTCAATGTGACAATTGTATTGTTGAATGATGCCTGGATGTGTGCCTGTCCGTGTTCAACGTTTTTCTTAACACGCTTTTTTGTCACTTTCTTTGTAACTTTCTTAGCCATTTTCTAAACTAACCTCCCTTATGGGTTTTTCTATTTTTTCTTGTTTGCTACAGTTCTCTTAGGACCTTTTCTTGTTCTGGCATTGTTCTTTGTATTCTGGCCACGAACAGGAAGTCCACGTCTATGACGAATGCCTCTATAGCATCCTATTTCCTGTAATCTCTTAATGTTTAAAGCGATTTCTCTTCTTAAATCACCTTCTACTGTCTGACTTGCATCGATAACATCACTAATCTTCTTAACTTCGTCATCTGTTAAATCCTTACATCTTGTATCAGGATTAACACCAGCTTCTGTTAAAATTCTCTTAGAGCTTGAAATACCGATTCCATAAATATAAGTCAAACCAATTTCAACTCTCTTTTCTCTTGGTAAATCAACACCTGAAATACGAGCCATGTGTATAACCTCCATTAGTTAATTTGTATGAATTCCGAAATAATGCAGCCCGCTCAACGCGTCTGAAATGATGTGCACACCCCAAAACTCATCGTTTAAAGTTTCTACCTATTAATAAGTTCAGCAATTTTTCTTATTAATAATTCCAGGGAATTCTCCCTCATATTTGATAGTGACCTCTATGTACTCTACTAGATACTATACAGCACACTTTAGCCACTGCAGCCGCTTGTTCATCGCAGTTATACTATTTAACTGCAGACACACAAACAAGTGAACAATTATACATCATTCACTGTAATTCTAAGGCTATTAGCCCTGACGCTGTTTGTGTTTTGGGTTCTCGCAGATTACTCTTACGATACCTTTTCTTTTAATGACTTTGCATTTTTCACAAATTGGTTTTACTGATGATCTAACTTTCACTGTAAAATCCTCCTTCCACAAAAAAGTCCGAATACAATAGTATCATAGATGTAAAATTATTACAAGGACTTTTTTAAACTTTTTTATTTTTATTTTTTGTTAATACTTTTCCTCTTTTAAGTTAAAAGCCACTGGAAAATCACTAAATCCAGTTCTTCGTGGTTGATAAAATTAAGGATTGCAGCAATTACATAATATGTTTTTCAAAACAATTGGCAGTGTTTCGTGGGCTTTGCGAGCATAGCTACGGTTGCCGGAGCTTTGTCTGAGTTGCGAAGCAACGAGTTAGCGGAGGCAATCGTTAATAAGCAGCGCAGCAAAGGCAGAAACACAACACGTTTTAAAAAACATATTATGTAATTGTTGCAATCTTACATTTATTTACCACAACTTTCACAACGCCAGCTCGATTTCGCTACGCTACATCTCACTGCGCTGCTGCGCAGCATAAACAAAAAATCAAAATAAAAAATGTATGCAAGCATACATTTTTTATTTGAGTTTTTTTGTTTGCGTTGTTTATTTGTCACGCCATATGATTCTTCCCTTTGAGAGATCGTATGGTGACATTTCAATTGTTACTGTGTCGCCGGGAAGTATCTTTATATAGTTCATTCTAAGCTTACCGCTAATATGTGCAAGCACTATATGACCATTTTCTAATTCTACTCTGAACATTGCATTAGGTAACTTTTCTACAACTTTACCTTCTATTTCAATTACATCTGCTTTTGACATTTTTAGTCCTCCTATATTTTAGAGTGATAAGATTTCAGGTTCACCCTTTGTTATCAGTATTGTATTTTCATAGTGTGCTGATAGTGAGCCGTCATCTGTAACTACTGTCCAATCATCATCCATCCATGCCACATCAGGTCTTCCCATGTTTATCATAGGCTCAATCGCCAATGTCATACCTGCCTGTAACTTTAATCCTCTTCTTCTCTGACGGAAGTTTGGAATCTGTGGATCTTCATGCATTTCTGTTCCAATGCCGTGACCAACAAGTTCTCTTACAACGCCATATCCAAACTTTTCTGCATAATCACCAATTGCTGCTGATATATCATAAAGATGATTTCCCTCTTTTGCGAATTTTATTCCTTCAAAAAAGCTTTGTTTTGTTACATCAATTAACTGTTGTGCTTCTTTACTGATTTCACCTATGGCAATTGTTCTTGCTGCATCAGACTGATATCCCTTCCAGATAACACCTGTGTCAAGACTTACTATATCACCATCTTTAATTATTTTATCTTTGCTTGGAAGTCCATGTACTACCTCATCATTTATTGATATGCATACACTTCCAGGATAACCTTCATATCCAAGGAATGATGGAATACAATCATAACTTCTAATCATTTCTTCGCAAATTTTATCTATCTGATATGATGACATTCCGGCTTTTACTTCCTTTGCAAGTTCTTCATGAACCTTTGCAAGAATCTTACCGGCTTCACGCATCAAATTTATTTCTCTTTCTGATTTAATTGTTACTGGCATCGCTTTATGCTCCTAAAATATCTACTATTGCTTTAAATACATCTTTCATGTCAACTGTTCCATCAACAGTTTTTAAGATTCCCTGTTCATTGTAGTAGTCAATAAGTGGCTGTGTCTGATTATGATAAACTTCCAAACGGCTTAAAACAGTTTCCGGTTTGTCATCATCTCTTACGATTAACTCTTCACCACATTTATCGCATTTACCTTCAACCTTTGTTGGGCTGTATACAATATGATATGTTGCTCCACAGTTAACGCATGCACGTCTTCCACCCATTCTCTTTACAATATTTTCATCAGGAACATCTACATCAATTGCAAAATCAACTTTTTCTCCGTTAGCTTTTAAAGCAGCATCCAGTGCTTCAGCCTGTGGAATAGTTCTTGGAAATCCGTCTAAAACGTATCCGTTCTTGCAATCATCTTCTTTAAATCTATCCATAATTAAGTCTAATGTTAATTCATCAGGAACTAACTGTCCCTTATCCATATAAGACTTAGCTTTTTTTCCTAATTCTGTTCCATTTTTTATGTTTGCTCTAAAAATATCTCCTGTTGAGATATGAGGTATATTATACTTTTCAGCTATCATTTTTGCCTGAGTTCCTTTTCCTGCTCCAGGCGCGCCTAACATAATAATTTTCATAGTTTGCCTCTCCTTTAAATAATCTGCCTTACGGCAACTGCAAATACACTTCTTAATATAGTAGATTTAGGGGGCAGTGTTACACTGTCCCCTAAGTATATATTTAGAATATTCCCTTAACAGTACTATAATTTCTTTCTGATACCATTGATCTAACAGATTGAATTGTTTCAATTATAACACCTACGATAATGATGATTGATGTACCACCAAAACCTACCTTGGCTCCAAATACACCTGAAGCAAGAATTGGAATAATGGAAACAATAATAAGTCCAACTGCACCAATTAAGATAATGTAATTCAAAATCTTTGTTAAGTAGTCAACTGTAGGCTTTCCACTTCTAATACCAGGAATAAATCCACCTCTGTCGTTAAGGTTTTTAGCAACCTCACGTGGGTTAAATGTTATTGATGTATAGAAATATGCAAAGAATACTATAAGTACCAAGTATACAATAAAACCTATTGAATACTTGATCTGTGAAGGATCACACCAGTATGACTGACTAAGGTAATGTGTCCATTCTGCCTCACCTTTTCCTACAAATGAAGCAATTACTACTGGGAACTGTAAAAGCGATGAAGCAAAGATAATTGGAATAACACCAGCTGTATTTACCTTAAGAGGTATATTTGACTGCTGTCCTCCTATCTGTCTTCTTCCCTGAACTTTCTGAGACATCTGTACTGCAATTTTTCTAATTGCATCCTGCAGAATAACTACCAGTACCACAATACCTACAACAACACCTATAATAATTATTCCTGCAAGAATTCTTCCACCTATTGACATTCCTTCCTTAAATACAAAGTTTGTAAATAAGTTTGCGATGTCACTTGGCATTCCGGAAATAATGTTAATAGTAAGAACTATTGAAATACCATTTCCTACACCCTTTTCGGTAATCTGTTCACCAATCCACATAAGAACTGCTGAACCGGCTGTCATTGCCAAAATACCTGTTACAATAACACCCCATTTTCTAATGGCATGCATGTCACCGTAAGCAACAGCTGTTGTGTCAAACATCTTCATGTTTGCAAATCCAATAATCATTGCTGTAGATTCGATAAGAGCTAAACCAACTGTTAAATAACGTGTGATTTCTGCTAATTTTTTTCTACCTTCTTCTCCATCTTTCTGAAGTTCATCAAGCTTTGGAATTGCTATTGTTAATAACTGAATAATAATTGACGCTGTAATGTACGGCGTGATATTCAATGCAAATATTGACATTTTCTCTAATGAACCACCTGTGATGGCTGAAAAAAAGCTAAAATTATCATTTGCAAAGTTGCTCATTATTTCACTAATAGAGCTTTTGTTAACAAAAGGAATTGGAATCTGGCATCCAAGTCTTACAACTATAAGCATAAAAAATGTATACCATAATCTTTTTCTTATTTCTTTAATCTTCAAGGCTTTCTTCAAGTTTTCTAACATATTAGATCACCTCGCAAGTTCCGCCTGCCGCTTCGATTTTAGCTTTAGCTCCTTCACTAAAAGCATTTACTTTTACAGTAAGCTTTTTCGTTAATTCACCATCCCCAAGAATCTTAACGCCATCTCTGGCATTCTTAATAACGCCTGCTTCTAACAATGTTTCAACAGTTACTACAGCGTCGTTATCAAATCTTTCTAAAGCTGTAACATTGATACCAACAATGTTCTTTGAATTAATATTTGTGAAGCCTCTCTTTGGAATTCTTCTGTATAATGGCATCTGACCACCTTCGAAACCTGGTCTAGGGCTTCCTGAACGAGCTTTCTGACCCTTATGACCCTTACCTGCAGTCTTACCATTTCCTGAACCATGTCCACGGCCTCTTCTGAAATTATCATTGTGCTTTGAGCCTTCAGCAGGCTTTAAATTTGATAAATCCATTGTCGCACCTCCTTATCTAAATTAAATTTCTTCAACTTTAACTAAATGTCTAACTCTCTGAATCATTCCTCTGATTGCAGCATTATCAGGCACTTCGACTGTCTTGTTAAGCTTTGTAAGTCCTAAAGCTTCAGCAGTCTTTTTATTTTTTGGAACTGCTCCAATTGTTGATTTTACTAAAGTAATTCTTAATTTATCTGCCATCTTAATATCCTCCCTTAGCCTAAAATCTCTTCTACAGTTTTACCGCGAAGTGTAGCTACTTCTTCCGGAGTCTTTAATGCAGCTAATCCTTCAATTGTAGCAAGAACTACGTTCTGCTTATTTTTAGAACCTAAAGATTTTGTACGAATATTTGTGATACCAGCAAGTTCTGCAACACTACGTGCAGGACCTCCGGCGATAACACCGGTACCTTCTTTGGCTCTCTTAAGAAGTACTTCTGCACTTCCGAATTTTCCAATAATATCATATGGAATACTATTGTTTTCATCCATAGGAACAGTAATAAGGTTCTTCATTGCATCTTCTTTGCCTTTACGAATTGCTTCAGGAATTTCAGCTGCTTTTCCTAAACCTGCACCAACGTGTCCATGTTTATCACCAACTACTACTAAAGCTGCGAAACGCATATTACGTCCACCCTTTACTACCTTAGTAACACGTTTGATTGATACTACTGTCTCTTCTAATTCTAACTGACTTGCATCAATTAATTCACGTTTCATGTGTGTTACCTCCTCAACTAAAATTCCAGACCAGCTTCTCTAGCTGCGTCTGCTAATGCCTGAACTTTACCCTGGTAAATGAAGCCGCCTCTGTCGAATACAACTTCCTTAATACCTTTTTCTACTGCTCTTTCTGCAATAAGTTTGCCAACATATGCTGCGGCATCAACGTTATTAGTCTTTTCTAACTCTTTCTTAGCAGCTTCTTCTGTAGTAGACGCAGCTACAAGAGTTTTTCCAACTGTATCGTCAATAATTTGAGCATACATATGATTATTGCTTCTAAAAACTGCTAAACGTGGGCACTCTGTTGTTCCACTCAAATGATTACGCAGTCTATTATGTTTCTTAACGCGAACTTCGCTTCTAGATTTCTTACTAACCATTTTCTACACTCCTTTATTATTTCTTACCAGTCTTACCAACTTTACGTCTGATAACCTCAGTATCGTACTTGATACCCTTACCTTTATATGGTTCAGGTGCTCTCTTACTTCTGATTTCTGCAGCGTACTGGCCAACTTTTTCTTTATCAATACCTTTTACTGTGATTAAATTCTGTCCGTCAAGAACTGTTTCGATACCTTCAGGATCTTCCATTTCTACTGGATGTGAGTAACCAAGTGAAAGTACTAACTTCTTACCCTGTTTCTGTGCTCTGTAACCAACACCGTTAACTTCTAACTTCTTTTCATATCCTTCAGTAACACCAACAACCATGTTGTAAATAAGTGTTCTTGTAAGTCCATGTAAAGCCTTGTTCTTCTTTAAGTCATTAGGTCTTGTTACAACAACTTCTGAGCCATCTGATTTAATGTCCATAGCCTCTGGTAAAACTCTTGTAAGTTCTCCCTTAGGGCCTTTGACAGTCACCTTATTATTTTCTGCTATATCAACAGTAACTCCTGCTGGTATAGCGATAGGCATTCTTCCTATACGTGACATTTCGCCTTACCTCCTAATCTTTTTTTACCAAACGAATGCGAGAACTTCTCCACCTACGTTTTCTTTTCTTGCTTCTTTATCTGTAATCACACCTTTGTTTGTTGAAATGATTGCAACACCAAGTCCACCAAGAACTCTAGGTAATTCATCTTTTCCTGCATATACACGAAGACCAGGTTTAGAAATCTTTTTGATTCCTGTGATAACTTTATCATTCTTGTCTGCGCCATATTTTAATGTGATTCTTATTGTCTTGAAGTTTCCTTCTTCTAATACTTCGAAACCTTTGATATATCCTTCATTTAAAAGAATTTCAGCAATAGCTAATTTCATCTTTGATGCAGGAACATCTACAGTATCATGTTTTGCAGTATTTGCATTACGGATTCTTGTAAGCATATCTGCGATTGGATCACTCATAGTCATAGTTAACTTCCTCCTTCAAATTTTCTCTTACCAGCTTGCTTTCTTAACACCTGGTATCTGTCCTTTATATGCTAATTCACGGAAGCAGATTCTGCAGATTCCGTATTTTCTTAAATAAGCATGTGGACGACCACAGATTCTACAACGGTTGTAAGCCTGTGTTGAGAATTTAGCTTTTCTTTGCTGTTTAACTTTCATAGCAGTTCTAGCCATGGGTCTACCTCCTAATTACTTTGCAAATGGCATGTTGAATTGTGCCAATAATTCACGAGCTTCTTCATCTGTGTTAGCTGTAGTAACAAAAATTATGTCCATACCTCTAACTTTATCAACCTTATCGTATTCGATTTCAGGGAAGATTATCTGTTCTTTAATACCTAAAGCATAGTTTCCTCTTCCGTCAAATGCATTTGGATTAACACCTCTAAAGTCTCTTACACGAGGAAGAGCAAGATTTACTAATCTATCAAGGAATTCGTACATCTTTTCTCCTCTAAGAGTAACTTTACATCCGATTGGCTGTCCTTCTCTTAACTTGAAGTTAGCTACTGAATGTTTTGCTCTTGTTACAACTGCCTTCTGACCTGTGATTGTTTCAAGATCCTTAACAGCTGTTTCTAAAACCTTATGGTTTTCCTTAGCTTCACCAACACCCATGTTTATAACTATCTTGTCGAGTTTTGGAATTTCCATGACGTTCTTATATTCGAACTTTTTCTTCATTTCATCCATAATCTCGTTTAAATATAATTCTTTAAGTCTGCTCAACTTTCTGGACCTCCTCTCTTAATTAATCGATTACGTTGCCAGTCTTCTTGGCAATACGTACTTTCTTACCATCTTCTACTTTAAATCCAACTCTTGTAACCTGTCCTTTTACAACAAGCATAACGTTAGAAATATTAATAGGTCCTTCTTGTGTTATTATGCCACCGTTCTGGTTCTGAGCACTTGGTTTTGTGTGCTTAGTATGCATATTAACACCTTCAACTGTTACTGTACCCTTCTTTGCATCAACGGCAATAACTTTACCTTCTTTACCTTTGTCTTTACCGGCGATTACTTTAACTGTATCACCTTTTTTAATTTTCATAGCTGACATTATGCATACCTCCTATAAAACTTCAGGTGCCAAAGAAACAATTCTCATAAATTTCTTGTCTCTCAACTCTCTGGCAACTGGTCCAAAAATACGAGTACCTCTTGGTGTCATATCGTCTTTTATAATTACAGCAGCATTTTCGTCAAATTTGATGTATGAACCATCTTTACGACGAGCGCCCTTAACAGTACGAACTACTACAGCTTTAACAACGTCACCTTTTTTAACAACTCCACCTGGTGTTGCATCTTTAACAGTAGCAACGATTATATCGCCAATATTAGCATATCTTCTAGTAGATCCGCCCATTACTCTGATTGTAAGCAATTCTTTAGCGCCTGTATTATCAGCAACTTTAAGTCTACTTTCCTGTTGAATCATGCTGTATTCCTCCTTCTTTTATAGACTATTATCTAGCCTTTTCAATAATTTCAACAAGTCTCCATCTCTTATCTTTTGAAAGTGGTCTTGTTTCCATAACTTTTACTGTATCACCGATACCGCACTGGTTTTCTTCGTCATGAGCCTTTAACTTGTAAGTTCTCTTAACGATTTTGTTATATAAAGGATGCTTTACATGATCCTCTACAGCAACAACGATTGTTTTATCCATCTTATTGCTGATAACTTTTCCTGTACGTGTTTTTCTTAAATTTCTTTCCACAACAATTCTCCTTTCTTAACTAGGGATTAACCTGTAACTATTCAGCAGCATTTGCTTTTTCAACTATCATAGTCTGAATTCTAGCAATGTTTTTTCTAACTTCTTTAATTCTGCTTGTGTTATCTAACTGGTTTGTTGCGTTCTGGAATCTTAAATTGAAAAGTTCCTTTTTAGCAGCTACTAATTCTTCTTCTAATTCTGCAGCTGATTTTGCTCTTAAATCTTCTACATATTCCTTAATTTTCACTGTTATCACCGCCTTCTAAATCTTCACGAGATACAACCTTGCATTTAATTGGAAGTTTGTGTGTTGCAAGACGTAATGCTTCTTTTGCTGTTTCGTCAGGAACTCCAGCAATTTCAAACATAACTCTGCCTGGCTTAACTACTGCTACCCAATATTCAAGTGCACCTTTACCTTTACCCATTCGAGTTTCAGCTGGTGTGGCTGTAACCGGTTTGTCTGGGAAAATCTTAATCCAAACTTTACCACCACGCTTTACGTAACGTGTCATTGCAATTCTGGCTGCTTCAATCTGATTTGATTTGATCCAGCCCGGTTCCATTGCTACAATACCATAATCACCATATGAAATCTTGTTTCCTCTAGTTGCTTTTCCTCTCATAGAACCACGGAACTGTTTTCTATGTTTAACTCTTTTTGGCATTAACATTATTTATCGCTCCCTTCTTTAGTTGGAAGTATTTCGCCGTTGTAAATCCAAACCTTTACACCTACTTTTCCGTAAGTTGTATCAGCTTCCGCGAAACCATAGTCGATATCAGCACGTAATGTCTGAAGTGGAATAGTACCTTCGCTATAAAACTCAGTACGAGCCATATCAGCACCACCAAGACGACCAGATACCGCTGCCTTGATTCCTAACGCACCGCTCTTCATTGTTCTAGACATTGCAGACTTCATAGCACGTCTGAAAGATACACGGTTTTCTAACTGTGTAGCAATGTTTTCTGCTACTAACTGAGCATCTTTGTCAGGTCTCTTAACGTCCTTAACATCCATAAATAATTTCTTGTCAGTCATTTTCTGAACTTCAGCTTTAACCTTTTCGATTTCAGCACCACCTTTTCCGATTACGAGACCAGGCTTAGCTGTGTAAACATTAACTCTTACTCTGTCAGATGATCTTTCGATTTCAATCTTTGAAACACCTGTACTGTATAATCTCTTCTTAAGGTATGTTCTGATTTTGTAATCTTCAACAAGATTGTCTGCAAAATCAGCTTCTGCATACCACTTTGAGTCCCAGTCTTTAATAACTCCGACTCTTAATCCATGTGGATTAACTTTCTGTCCCATACTTTGCCTCCTATCTTATCTCTCATCAAGCACTATAGTGATGTGGCTGTTTCTCTTTAAGATTCTATAAGCTCTACCCTGTGCTCTAGGTTTAATTCTCTTCATTGTAGGTGCTGCATTAGCGAAGCATTCTGCAATGTAAAGTTTACTAACATCCATGTTATTGTTGTTTTCAGCATTAGCTACAGCTGAATTTAATAATTTCAAAATTACGCTTGATGCATATCTTGGGTTGTATGTGAGAATACCGATTGCAGTCTGCACATCTTTACCTCTGATGGCATCTAATACGAAACATGCTTTCTGTACAGACACTCTAGCGTAAGATAATTTTGCTGATGGTCTTGTATCTTTATTAGCATTTCTTTCTCTCTTTATCTGGGATCTATGTCCTTTTGCCATAGATGAGACCTCCTTTCAAATTCTAAGGGCTTAATTATCTACCCTTCTTTTCATCTTTTCCATGTCCTCTGTAAGTTCTGGTAGAAACGAATTCACCAAGTTTATGTCCAACCATATCTTCTGTAACATATACCGGTACATGCTTTCTACCATCATGGACAGCGATTGTGTGTCCAACCATCTGTGGGAAAATTGTTGAACGTCTTGACCAAGTCTTAATAACTGACTTATCGCCTGATTCGTTCATAGCATCAATTTTCTTTAATAAGCTCTCATCCGCAAATGGGCCTTTTTTTAATGATCTAGCCATAAGTTTCTACCTCCTATTTCATGTTCTTTCCGTCACGTCTTCTAACGATCATCTTATTAGACTTCTTATTCTTCTTACGAGTCTTCAAACCAAGTGCTGGTTTACCCCAAGGTGTACATGGACCCGGACGACCAACTGGTGCACGTCCTTCACCACCACCGTGTGGATGGTCATTAGGGTTCATAACAGAACCACGAACTGTAGGTCTGATACCCATATGACGTTTACGTCCTGCTTTACCAATGTTTACAAGACCGTGTTCAATATTTCCAACAGTACCGATTGTTGCTCTACATACAAGAGGTACCATTCTCATTTCTCCTGAAGGAAGTCTTAATGTAGCATACTTCCCTTCCTTAGCCATTAACTGAGCTACGTTACCTGCTGCACGAACTAACTGTCCGCCCTTTCCAGGATATAACTCAATGTTGTGGATTTCTGTACCAACAGGAATCGCTGATAATGGTAAGCAGTTACCTACTTTAACTTCAGCGTTTTCACCATTCATAAGTACATCACCAACTTTTAATCCGTTAGGTGCAAGAATATAAGCCTTTTCACCATCAGCATAACTAATCAATGCAATGTTTGCTGTTCTGTTTGGATCATATTCAATGCTCTTAACTGTTGCAGGAATATCAACTTTATTTCTCTTGAAGTCGATAATTCTGTATTTTCTTCTAGAACCACCACCATGGTGTCTAACTGTTATCTTACCCTGATTGTTACGACCTGCTGTTTTCTTAAGAGATGTTACTAAAGACTTCTCAGGAGTAGACTTCGTAATCTCTTCATTATCAAGCATAGTCATAGCTCTTCTTGAAGGTGTGTATGGGTTAAATGTTTTAATTCCCATTTTCTTTCTCCTTTCAAATTAAACATTTGTTATCACGCTTGCCTGCGTATATTCGTTTTTTTAGTAACGAGGCCTCCCACTTTCTGGGTCCCTCCTTACCACAAACGATAAGGTATCCTCCCACTTCGTGGGTCCCTCCTTACCGTAAATTATAAACCAGCAAAGATTTCAATATCTGCGCTGTCTTCTGTTAACTGAACAACTGCTTTTTTCTTTGCTGCTGTTTTTCCAGTTACATAACCACGTCTACGGTTTTTACCACTTAAGTTCATTGTTGAAACACCAGCTACTTTTGCTCCTTCGAACATTTTTTCTACTGCTTCAGCAATCTGTGACTTTGTAGCATCTGTGTGAACGTAGAATGTATATTTCTTTTCTGCCATAGCGTTCATACTTTTTTCTGTGATTACAGGCGAAAGTATAACGTCATAATATTTAAGGTCTGCCATTATGCGTACACCTCCTCTATTGTTGCTACAGCTGCTTTTTCTACAACTAATGTATCGTACTTAAGAATATCGTATACGTTAATTGTGTTAGTTAAAGCAGTTTTCACTGTAGGGATGTTCTTAGCTGACTTAACTGTGTTAGCATCATTTTCGCTTAATACTACCAATGCCTTCTCAGCCTTTAAGTTTGCCATTACCTTTGCAAATTCCTTTGTCTTAGGTGCATCAAACTTAAGTTCATCAACTACGATTAATTTTCCTTCATTAACTCTTGATGTCAATGCTGACTTAAGAGCGATTCTCTTTTCTTTCTTATTCATCTTAAATGAATAATCTCTTGGTGTTGGAGCAAATACAACTCCGCCGCCTGTCCACTGTGGAGATCTTGTTGAACCCTGTCTTGCATGACCTGTCCCCTTCTGCCTCCATGGTTTTCTACCGCCACCGCTAACTTCTGAACGAGTTTTAGCTTTTTGTGTTCCCTGACGGTTATTTGCAAGCTGGTTTACAACTGCCTGATGTACTAAGTTTTCGTTAACTTCAACACCGAAAACAGCATCATTTAATTCAATTGTTCCAACTTCGCTTCCTTCCATATTTAAAACAGATACTTTTGCCATCTGTGCGTTCCTCCTTTCAAATACTACTTACCGGCTTTAACAGATTCTTTAATTGTAACTAAAGCTTTCTTAGGTCCCGGTACAGCACCTTTAACTAAGAGTAAATTCTTCTCAGCGTCAACTCTTACGATTTCAAGGTTCTGAGTTGTAACTTTCTTGCCACCCATGTGACCAGGCATCTTTTTGCCCTTGAATACCTTACTTGGAGATGAACAAGCACCGTTTGAACCTGCATGTCTATGATACTTAGAACCATGAGCCATAGGTCCTCTTGACTGTCCATGTCTCTTAATTGCGCCCTGGAATCCTTTTCCCTTTGCAATTGCAGTAGCATCGATCTTATCGCCTGCTTCAAATACATCTGCCTTGATTTCGTCTTTTACTGCGTATTCGCCTTCGAGTTTCAATTCTCTTACAAATCTCTTGTAAGAAACGCCTGCCTTGTCAAACATTCCTTTTACAGGTTTGTTAACAAGCTTTTCTCTGATATCTTCAAATCCAACCTGAACAGCTGCATAGCCGTCGTTTTCAACAGTTTTAACCTGTGTTACTACACAAGGTCCTGCCTGAAGAACTGTAACAGGTACTAATTCGCCTGCTTCGTTGAAGATCTGAGTCATACCAACTTTTTTAGCTAAAATAGCTTTCTTCATTTTAAATACCTCCTGTTAATCTACAGCGGATCGCTTTTTGCGATCATCCTAGAACAGTTTCTATTAAAACTATTAAGGACATTTCACTAATTACTTGTTTTTCATCTTAATATCAATGTACACACCTGCTGGCATTTCAAGCTTTGATAAAGCTTCTACTGCCTTCTGGTTTGGAGCAATGATATCGATGAGTCTCTTGTGAGTTCTCTGTTCAAACTGCTCTCTTGAGTCTTTGTACTTATGAACAGCTCTAAGAATAGTAACTACTTCTTTCTTAGTTGGAAGTGGTACAGGACCACTTACTTCTGTTCCTGTTCTCTTTGCAGTTTCAACAATTTTCTTTGCTGACTGATCTACTAATTTGTGATCATAAGCCTTAAGTGTAATTCTCATTACTTGTGCCATAAAAAAAGCCGCCTCCTTTTCGTACTATTTTGTAAGCACGACAAGCGGTGACCGTACAACCTTTCCGTGTGTGTCATTTTCTCAAACAACTTGCACACAGCGTTTCCACATCCTCGGTGGACTTGTGTTTTGTACAGTGACTTGTCGCCAGTTTTCTAACTTGACATTCGCTCCACGGAAAACCTACATTTAATTATGTAGCAACCTCGCGCTTCTCTGCTATCATGTCACAGCACGAATTATCATAACATAGTGTTTATTAAATTGCAAGCATTATTTTTATTATTTTTTTGTTCTTTATATCCTTAGTTTTCAGGGATAAACTGATAAGTTTCTTTCTCATTTCCATCCTTATCAACAGTACAGATTTTTATTCCATTGTCTATAGCTTTCCTGTCACTGTCTTTTTTATAAATGTATTTATATTTCTTTCCGGCCAAATCCTCAAAAATCATAGATGTACCATATTTCATCTGCTTCATCGGCGAGGTAAAAGAATCTATGCCATATACAATCATTCCTACAGTGTCCCAGGGCATGCCTGTTCCTACTCTGCAAAGTGAACTATCGTAGTTCTTCCTATTATAAGTATTAAGTACCGGATATTCCATTTTCAATTCTGAAATCTTTATAAAGCCCACTATAACTTTTTCATTTACTTCAATAAATGTATCCCTATCCATATTAGGTGTGCTTTTTTTAATATCATTAATTTCCTTTGTTGCCATCTTTGATAGTTTCAATGCTCTGCTTCTGTCAGCGGTGCCCGACATATTAATGCCTATACCTATACCTGCCATTATAATAATCACTAAAATGGCTGAAGCAATGCAGACACTTTTTTTATTCTTGAGAAATTTTTCTATTTTTATCTTCATTAATATTCCACCTCGCATTTACCCTTCTCTAATACTATCATTTTATAAAATCTTTTACAATGCTTTGAGGCTGCCCTAAGACAGCCTCCGGCACTATAATTATTTTATCTTCATTTTCTTCTTAATGAATCCTGTTTTAGCATTCAACTTCTTAATGTATTTCTTTTTGGCTTTTTTCGGAACTTTAAACAGGGCTTTTTTATTAATTCCCTTAAATGCCTTCCTGCCAATCTTAGAAATTTTTGTTGATTTAATAATAATCTTTTTAAGTGTCTTTATTTTGTAGAATGCCTTTTTCTCTATGGATACAACATTTTTACCAATAATGACACTCTTTAGTTTCCTGCTCTTTTTAAATGCTCCCGATGCAATTACCGTAACCTTGTATTTACTTTCCTTTATGGTTACCGTATCACTTATCTTAATACTCTTAGCCTTCTTTGACGTTGTACACATATATGTGACTGTGTCTTTTGAGGTCACTTTGTACTTTGCATTACCAATCGTAACAATACTTCCGATTTTTGCAGTTCCATTATCTTCCTTAACATCATTCTTTATATCTGAGTTAGGTGATTTTTTCCATATAGCATATAACTTCACATCTGACTTTATGTAGAATTTATCTCCCGGAAGATATGATGTTCCACTTCCGTCAGACTTAGTATTCCATTCCACAAAAGTATATCCGTCTCTGCTAAATCCACATCCGGCTACAAGAACTGAAGCATTTTCTTTGTACGGACTGTTAGGATCTGTCATTGCACCTTTTCCACCATTAGCGTCATAAGTCATTTTATAGCCTTCATTTTCTTCCTGTTGTCCAAGAACCTCTGCTCCAAATGTAAATGATGTTGACAAGGCTGCGCCGTCATCCAGATTAAGTCTTCCCTCAACAAATCCGTGAGCTCCCTTTGAAAGAGTTAATTTGTTTTCTTCAAGTTTTGCTTCTCCTGAAATTGTTCTAATATTCCAATCTACATTATCAAGTCTGTTTAAAATAATTTTGTTATTGTCATTAGTTATGGCACAAACCTGCATTTCCACTCCTGTCTGGCTGTTTTCTCCCAGATACAGGTTCTTATTTGAATATGACACCCATTCCTTTTCAGGGTTATCGGTAGTATCTGCACTAAGTGCAACATCAAGATTTTTAACATTGCCCATTCCATTATTATAGGCAACACATTGTACCTTCTCACTATTTCCAATTTCATCACTGGCGATGATTTCAATTTCCTTACTGTAATAACCGCTTCCAACATTAATGTTAAATTCAAAGTTTCCATCTTCTGCTATGGTTGCTCCTAATTCCTTCAGAGTTTTATCCCTTGCAACAGGAATTCCTTCAACATTTATTGTAAGTAATGCTTCTTCATCCGTTATTCCTCTAACTTTCAATACTCCACTTTCTTCAAATCCCGAACCATTGGTTGGTGATGTAAGAAGAAGTGTTGGTGCCGTAGTGTCTACATCAAAGGTAAAGGTCTGATTAAATCCATCTCCTTTTTCGTTTTTTCCGTAAACGGTAATTGTGTGGTCTCCGTCATTTAATTCTGAAAGATTAATTTCTACTGATTTTGTATTGCTGAATGTACCACTAATTTTCTCATCTTCATCCACAATCCATGTTCCTGAAATATTCATGTCAGAAGCAACAGTAAATCCTATTGTAGAAGATTTATAAGTATCATACATTACCGTTTTTTCAACAGTTTTGTCATTATCATCCTTTACAAATTCCTTCCTGCCAACCTGATATTTTTCCTTATCTGCTGTTATTGTCATTTCAGGTTTTGACGGATTGTTTAAGGTAATCTCTTTTGAGAATGTTTCCTTTCCATAAGTCAGACCTGTAAGGTTTCCTTTGCTGTCTGTCAGTTTATTAAATGGTGTTGCTCCAATTACATATTTTTCTCCTGCCTTAAGACCTTCTTTTTCAGTAGTTTCCTTTCCGTTTTTGTCTGTTGACCCGGTTTCACAACTTCCGCCTAAAACTGCAAATATTTCATTATTTTCGTTTCTTGTTGCAGAAACATTGTAATCGGATATTTCAGTTTTCTTTCCCTGTTCATTAACTTTATAAACTTTAAATAAAGCTCCTTCGCACTTATTGTCCACCACATTACTAATTGCTGCCCTGATTTGCAAATCCCCTGCATTATCTGCAACAAGATTTGTTATTTCATCAGGCTGTACATTATTTGTATATTCAAATGATGTCTCAGTGCTTACAACTCCTGTGGTAACATTTTCTTTGCTGTACACGGCTCTTATATAATACTTTCCGCCTGTAAGTGTTTCAGGCAGTTTTATTGTTGCTTTTCCCTTTGCAATGTCTGCCTTATTCAAAGATGCAATCGGAGTTCCACCTTCTTTTTCCACATCTAAATTATCTACTATATAAATGTCCATCTGTTCCAGTTCAGACATTTTGGAATTTCCATTCCATGTTAACTCAATATTGTTATTTTCATTAGAATAAGCAGTAGATGATGTGTTAATTTTTGTCACTTCAGGAAGCGGATCCACTGCATACAGAATTAATTCAGATGCCAAATCTGTATTTACGGTATATTTCTTTCCATATAAAGATTTGTCAGTAAAGGAAACAACTACCGTTCCCTCTTTCTTATCTTCATCATAAGTAAAGTTTGCATTTGCATCTTCATTTTTTTCATCGCTCTTTGAATTATCATAATATTTTAAATTATAATTTTTCTTTGACTCATCAGCAATTTTCAGATTATCTTTATATTTATGCGCTTCTTCAAGTGTATCTGCTGAAAAAGCCATGCTAAGAACCTGTGCTCCTCCATCCTCAAAGTTTCCAAGGACAAAGTCATGATATGTCTTAGTTATGTCCGAATGAAGACTTGATGAAGCATTTCCATTGTTATCTGCATACATATTTCCCGAAGAAGATGTTACTTCATGAATGTTAGCTCCCATGTTCATATAGAGCATATCCTGCTTTTCTTCATCATAACGTACCGCATACCATTTTCCACTTAAGCCGTCCTTATTACTTGCCTCTTCCAGGTACTGTGGATATGTAGGTTCAACTTTTACCTGAGAACCGAAGGACAAATCTCCACCATAAGCATAAGAAATACCTGTTGAGAATCCAAGAACTCTAAGTGCTCCCCAAATACGCTTTGTGTTAATTCCAAGGGCTGCACCACCTACATCTATCCCACCAATCAAAGGAATAAAATCAGGAATTTTAATTGCCGCCTGAGCGTAAGCTTCAAATGCTTCTTCCGCCCCGGTGCTTCCGTCAATAACTATGTAGCCTTTTCCTTCTATTATCTGTAAATAATTAATACTGCATTGGGCAAGAACTTTCGTATAAGGAATCCACTGTGCCTCAAATTTTGCATAATCCATTATCTTAATATCCGTATTGGCAACCTTTAAGTCAGAAACCTTAATGCCAAATCCCGTAAGACCTAAAGATAAATCTGCTCTCGCATCTAACGCCTGGAACAGACTAAAGGATACACTTAGCAGTAATTTTATTGGTGGAACTTCACTACAGCAGAACAGTGTGTCATACATGTTTTCAAATCCACCGCCTCCGCCAAGAAGCCAGCAGACACCTGCAGAGTCAATATTAATCCCCGGTTTAACTCCCTGTACATAGAAATATAAATTATCTACTATAGGTATGTTATTTTTACTCTTAAATCCAAGAGATATTTCAAGTTTTATTGATTTCAGAAAACTTGCTTTTCCTTCAACTCCGAAAGACCAATCATTTATGGTGTTTACTTTTAACTTACCTTCAATATTTGGCATTGAAGCCGTATATCCCGGAACTTTGACTTCCGCTTCAAAATTAACACCGATGAATCCCTGATTCATACCATATAAAACATTCTTAACTTCTACACTTGCCTGGGTCTCTCCTTCATCTTCATCATCATTAAATCCACCTGAAGTTCCATTGTTCTTTTTAAATACTTTTGCCCATTCTTCTCTAAGATTTTCAGCTTTAGCACCCATATCCGAGAAGATTTCATACTTTGAATTGTTCCTTCTATCTGTTGTCTTTCCTCTCTTTGAAAGTGGAATAAGAAAACTTAAATCAAGCCGTGCAGAGAAGGACATTACATATCCTTTTGCGTCTTTCTGTTTAATCTGGGACGCATGTTTTACATCTGTATCGTACATCATTCCCATTCTTGCAAAAGACAGGTTAAATGCCATTCCGGCAATTGTCATTAACCCGTTTAATGCAGTCGGATAAACCAGAGTAATTGTCTCATCACCAAATCCGCTAATTTCCTCACCATCGGTATTATATGGAACAAGACCATACTCTTCACCGTCAGAGATTGTAGTAAATCCTGCATTTCCTTTATAAATTCTTGTATTTTCCACAGATGCATTTAATGTTATTTCATCAAAATCTGTTTTTATGTCCCCATCAACCTTTGATAACGTTACAGTTCCATCAAAGGCATCTATACAACCGTTAATGACAACTTTATCTTTTTCACCCTGTATAGATTTTGCAACATACTTTACGTCTTTTCCACCGGTTCCTTTATCAAAAGTATCATCCTTTATAAAACTTCCCTTAAACGTAAGTAATACTTCTTCATATTTTCCCTTGTCTTTTTCAAAGGTGTCTTCATCACTATAGGATTTTATATCATATTTTGCATCATCTCCGGTAGTTCCCTTTTCCTGAACGACTGCCAATACCCCGTAGTAATCGTTTCTGTATTTTATGTCATCAGACATTACTATCTGAAGTGCATCACCGGTAGTTTCCTTATCTACTCCTGCCGGTGGCTCAGTCCATTCAAATTTTAGCTTATATGTATCTGGTACCATTTTTTTGTCAAACAGAATATCCAGTTTATTTTCCTCAGAATATACTGTTATGTTTGAAGATGGTATTTCATATTGTTCAGTGCCACCTTCATTTACTGCATATAATGTATATCTCGTCTTATCTTCTAACATTGAGAAGTTAGTTCCCGTAACATACAAATGTCTTGATAAATCATTATATAAAATCCTCGGAGTAGCACTGTTAAAAGTGATTTCCGGAAGTTTTCCGTTTCCTCCCGGACATAAGATGTACATTGAACCTTCATACAGCATATTTTCATATAGAAGATTTTCTTCCGTATCATTAGGTAAATTAAATACTCTGAAGGTTATCTTTCTATAACTTGCTGAACTGTCAACATCCGCCTTAAAATAAAACGGAATTTTTATGTCTGTTCCCGGTTTAAAATCAACATACTCACTTTGATATGGACTAGAATAATTTGTTTCATATGTTATTTTTTGCTGATGCTCATCAAGAGGTGTAATCCCCTCCGATGCATACACTGCCACAACTACTTTTTTGTATTCTTCTTTTTCTGAAATATTCTTTAAAGATGCCCTGATATTAAATATTCCGTCATCTTTAAAACTGCCATCTTCATTTCTGTTACAGTTAGACACATAATTCTTTCCATCCTTTGATAATTCAAGGGTTGATGGCGAAGACATATTAAATGTAACAGTATCCTTATTCAGGTCAGTCTTCTCATTTGAATATACTCCGTAGTACGTATTTACAATACCTTCTTTTCCGCCATTTATTGTTCCCAAATCATAATACATAGCCATAGCACTGTCTGCTGTGCCATATGCTTCATTTCCGTCATTTGTAAAATTCAATGACTCATTTGGGGCAAAATCAAAATCTGTAGATGCCAGGGAATTCCAGTGTGCAAATGCAATCTGCTTAAGCATTCCCTGTGATGATATTACCGTGCATGCCGTAGCACTTGGATTGTATACATCATCATATGCATAAAATGTTGCAGGAATTTCATTTGCCTTTAATATACATTCTTTCTTCAATATATCATTTGAATAAGATGATTTTGGAATGTAATAATAAGCATAGTCCTGATCTCCTATTGCTGAATCAAGCAGTATCCTTGCTTCGATTTTTACATCATCACTGCCATTGTTCTTCACGTCATAATTGATTAACACCATACCGTGTTCATTAGAGCCTGTGTTGGCAAGTTCCAGACGCTGGGTGAATTCCAATTCACCCAGTGTCCATACTGCTGACAGTCCCTTTGCATCTTTTGAAACTCTAACCTTACTTGTCTTTATACCTTCGTAAGAATAATCTTCTCCGAAAATATAATTTTTAGTTTCACCGTTTCTTGTTATTTTAAAAGATGTAAATGATGTGTCATATTCATCATTGTGATATAAAAGATCTTTATTATTATCAGACTTTACAGTTTTATCACCTTCACGGTTTGAAATATAAAATCCACCATTTGTTCCTAACATATGGACAGATGTATATTCGTTCTCCACCGAAAGAACTTCATTGCTCTCTGCAAAATCCGAAGTCTGATTAGATTCCACGCCTTCCGGTGCTGCCTTTATATCTGCCGGCAGTACCGATACTGTTAAAACAGCTGAAAGTATCAGACAAAGAGCTTTATTAAATATCTTCCTGTTTAATGTTTTTTTCATATATCTGTCCTCCTACTTTACTATATAAAGATATGTCAAATAAGTTTCTTTATTCTGGGTCACAATGTAGAGCGTGTAGAATCCTTTTTCCAGATTTCTAAGTTTGCCTTCCTTTGTAACTTTTGCATTCTTCATAGCTCCCGCCTTTTCAATACCCTGTTTATAATATACTTTGAATGACTCACCTGAACGTTTTGATTTTTCAAGGTTTAAATCAACGTTTCCGCCAAGTATTATTGTAGTATCACACGCAGACATCAGTTCACCGTTTGCAGTAAGCCTGATATTTGCTGAACTGATTACCTTTACATACCGATCTACCTGACGTTTATTTCCTGCACTGTCGGTAAGAATATAAATAACCTCGTAAATACCCTGATTTTTCAAGTCATCCGCACTTGGCATATTCTTTATCTTTACATCAGGATTTTTATCAATGTTATCCCATATGTTATATGTGGAATCGTCTGTTAATATAGCTTCCAGTTCTTCCACACTTATTCCCTGAGAAACTTTTACTACTGAATCAGTAAAACGGATATTTGGTGCGCTGTCATCTACATATTTAACTTCTAAAACTTTATAGGAAATTAATCCTGCCTCATCTCTTGCCTTAACCTGATAACTTCCATTTGCATTTATTGGCAATGTAATCCAGTCACATTCAGATCCTGTATATTTTCCATCTCCATTGGAATCAACAGGTGCTTTTACCTTATATTCTTTACCCTGGAATGTAATCGTACCCTTCTCCGACATTGTTACCTGAATGTTGCAATTCTTAGGTGTTACGAAACTCTCAGGAATACCTATTGCAAATACCTCAGGAGCTGTCTCATCAATTGAAGTAGCAGATATAGTCTTCTCCGTTACATTTCCTGCCATGTCCGTAAAACTTATCTTATAAGTTCCATTTTTCTTTATTGTAAGAGGTATGTCAGTTCCTGCACCATAAGTTGTATCGGAATCAGCACCACTTACCAGTACCATTTCGTCTGACTTGTAAGTTACTTTTACTGTATTATTTTCTTCCTTCTTAGTGAATGTGATTTTTGGTGCATTTTTATCGATAACATCTACCAAATCAATGTCTTCAATCTGATTGCTCTTACCGTTTGGTGAAGTTGCCACAACTTTTACAATTCCCGGTACTTTGTCCGTAAATTCAACTGTTGCACTTCTTCCACCGAGTTCTATGTTTGTTTTTGAGAATGTACCCTGATCTTCCTCCCAATTTTCGCCGTTCTTGTAATATACTTTAAGTTCCGACACTGTCTTACTAAAATCGAGTTTTAATATTACTGATCTGTTAGTAGGAAGAGTTGGTGCAATCTTTTCATAAGCTTTGCCATTATTTACATAGCAAGGACTCCATGACACAACATTTATTTTTGGTGCTTCATTATCAATTTCCGTAACATTTGTACTTACACTTGTTCTGTTTCCACTTTTATCCTTAAATGTAGTGGTATAAGTTCCATTAGCATCTACATCCTTGTAGTAGAAGAACCCTTCATCATCAAGCCCTGCTGACAATCCCTGGGTTACAGGTACTATTGTTCCGCCTGCATTCTTACTGTCGGAATTGTCATCTCCATAGAATTTCAAACGCATCTTCGTAAAGCTTAATCCTACTTTCTTCACACTGATGGTTGGAGCCACATCATCAATTTCGGATACTTCCAGACTGTGAGCAACTTTGTTTCCTTTTGAATCAATAGCCACTATTGTTAATTCACATTTCTTTGTAACGACAACCGAGTTATTAACAGTTGATACTATAACTCCATCTATTTTTTCAGATGTACTGTCAAATGTAATATTCTCTGTTGATGCGTTAATGCCTTTAAGAACCACTATTTTTGATTTATTATCATCCACCAGTGAATAGTTTATTTTGTATCCACCTGTTAATCCTATATGAGAAACTATTTCCGAAAATTCCTCACTCTTTGGATTCCATGAACTACAATATTCTGCCATATTTTCATATACTGCATAAACATCTGCTGAAACTGCCGGCGCTTCCGTATCATTGTCTTCAAAAATAGTTTCATCCGGATCCGGTTCTTCGTACTCCGCCATCACCAGTCCATCCGGTAATGTAACAGTTATAGGTTCTCCTTCATTTCCACATTCATCTACATATTCAAATGTATAACTTCTATCCATATCTTCTGAATAGCTAAATGTGTGGCTAAGTTCTTTACCGTTAATCGGAACAATGTCCTCTGCCTCTGAAGAAATCCATACTTCTATACTGTCGCTTGTTGTATTCTTTAACAGCATATCCATATCAAGCACAGGCATATTGTTGAATATTTGTCCATTCTCATTAAACTTCCAGTTAACCTCCACCTCTTCAGGTGCCTGTTTGTCAATATTTCCCACAGTTACTTTATATTCAACAGTCTTATCTTCCACTGCGCCCTTCACCTTAAGATTAAAACTGACCGAAGCATTTTCTTTAAACAGTATTGTCGCCTTACTCTTATTCTTATTCCATGTTATGGTGTATTTACCGTTGTCCTCTTCCGCATTTTTTAGAGATAATTCTGCATTATTACTTGTTCCGGTAATAGTTGCCACAACATCACCATTTGTTTTTTCCAAGGTACTGTATTCAATGTCTGCTGAGTAATCCCCAAAGAAATCTTTTACCTCGAAAGTATCCTTGTATTTATTTCCGTACTCATCTTCAAATTCAATACTGTATTTTCCGTCTTTGCTGATTCCACAATAATCCTTAAACAGGTAATTCTCAATCTCGGCACCTTCAAACTGCCTGAACATATCTTCTCCAGGCATTAATCTGAACTCGGCATTAGCACCTACTTTTGAATATAATTCTCTTGGAATCTCATTACCATTTACTTTGGTTACATATACCCTTGAATTAAAAACTAACTGTATATCCTGATATTCAGCCTCACAATTTGTGTTGGTTAATTTAGGAATAACATTTAATCCATAGAATTCCTTTCCGTCTACATAAAGTTCTCCCTCCATTGGGTTTCCTATTTCATCAATTACACTTACTGAAACTGAATGTCCGATTTTTTCCTTATGGGCCTTTGACAAATCTGTATCCTGTGGCAATGTTATATCCAGTTCAAGATAATACATACCGTTTTCCTGTCTGTTATAGACACCATGTAAGTACTCAAATCCCTCTTCTTTTTTATTTTTTGCTTCATAATATGAATTTGTTTCATCGTCATAGGACCATGAATCATCATATTTAAGTTTAAATGGTTCTCTGCCATCAACTGAAATCTGTATATCTGCGTTCAGTAAAGACCTGTCGTCCATAACCTTAACTTTTAACCTAGATTGTGAAATCTGTTCAAAAGTATCTCCTTCCCAAGCTTGTGAAGAAACACATTCCTGAATTTCTGCACTAGGTGCCTGATTGTCTACTGAATGTATATAGAAATCTTCATAATTGATGTTTCCATAGCCATCTATTATATAATAGAGATGGCGTCCATTTTCACTGTATGAAAACTCGCGTTCATCTATCGGTGCAATATCACCTTCTGCTCCTCCAAAATCAGATTCATATAATTTTATCTCTCTTGTCATCATATCGCTATTCATTTCCGCCACCATAGCTTCCACACTATGATTTGTAACAGACTGATCACCAACACTGATAGAAAAATCGGGAGTCTTAGTACAGTAATTCATTTCTATTTCATGAACTTCTGATTTAACTGCACCTAAATTCATTATTCTATATGAAACTATATTTGAACCTTCAAAAATAGGAATTGTACACTCTTCATATGTTGTAAAACCACCATCGTAATATGCCTTTGGAGTGTCAAGCCACATTTCTGCCTTTACATCTATTGGTTTAACATTAATTGAAATTACCCTGTTTGTTTCGTCGTATTTGTCAAATTTATACCACTTTGCGGCACTTTCATCTTCACCTGTCCACACTTTTATCCAATATCTGTCAAGGTCTTCCTTATCCATTCCATTTACTGATAATTTAATTGTTCTGTTATATTTAACTTCACCCTTGTTCTCAATTTCCTGTGTTCCACATTTTCCAAGATAAATTGCATTATCTTCATAAGCGCTCTTTAGTTCAGAAGTATAATCCACAAGGTTTTTATCAACTATCTTTCTTGTAAATTTATAATCACCTACGGTCTCAAATCCATAGTATGGTACCTGTTTTGCATCTCCATACTCATCTTTTGCCGTAAATTCTGCATTGGTGGTTATCTTATCAATTCCGAAAGCTTCTGTCATTTCATCATCATAATTTTTCAGATAAATATTGTCATAAGTCTCTTTATTAACAATTGCCTTATTATTCTCATCACTGAAACTGCTAAGGGACACTTCCAGTGCATAATGACCATTATCTAATTTTAGTTCATTAACATCCGGGATAGTTATATCCTGTATTTTCGCCTGCCCCGGTTCTACTGTCCATGAATATACATATTCATTAGTGTCAACATTCTTAAGCTTTATGTACGTATCATCTGAATCATAATCTATGTCATCTGTTATGAAGTCCTTCGTTCTTTTATTAGAAATATTAATTTCGAAGGATGCTCCTGCAAGTGTTGTAAGATATTCTGTCCCATTATCTTCAGGATTATAATTGCTGATATCACCCATTGATAAATGCTTTCCATAATCACCTTTAGGAACTATATCTATTTTATTTGCTGTCGCATAATATTGTTTAAATGAAAGTCCTTCTACATCCTTTTTGTTTGAAAATCCATAGTACTCCGGCATCATGTAAAATGATTTTTCCGTAAATTTTCCCTTTGCTTTTTCGAATTCAAAACCATTACTGTTAATTGTAAAAGCTGCGGTTTTAAATCCGGTTCCTGCCATAACCTGAAC
This sequence comes from uncultured Eubacterium sp., assembly GCA_900548465.1. Taxonomy (GTDB): domain Bacteria; phylum Bacillota; class Clostridia; order Lachnospirales; family Lachnospiraceae; genus Eubacterium_G. The sequence continues at coordinate 6,147 of URKY01000015.1, read as the reverse complement.
TTTTCCGTAATATTTATCACCTGCAATTGCAAGTAATCTTCCAAGTTCTGTGTTTGTCATCTCAGCATCTGTTACGGTGTAGTTTCCACCTGCATTTACAATAGTGGCATACTTCCATTTAGCTGCTTCATTCTCATCATATGTACTTGAAAAGGCAAGCTTTTTGCTATCAAAAAGTTCCTCTCCGTTCATTGCAATATCAGCTGCTCTTCCTGATAATGTTCTGATAAAATATCCATTATCAGTCATAGGATCTTTCACTGCCACAAACATGAAAACTTCATTCGTACTTTCAGTATATGGTCCGTTTACAATAAGAGATGAACTACTACTGTATCCCGGATTTGGAACTCCAATTTCTATAGCAGGAAGTTCCATATTAATGTCAACATCTGTAAGTTTTCCACTTGTAACCCCATTATAGCTAACGTCCTGTGCCCAAACATATAATCCTGCCTTATAAACACTATTAGCCGTAACATTTTTTGTTCTGACTGTTGCAAGACATTCAGTCACCTTATCACCTGATTTTGTAACTGTTTTTACGTCATTTACATCAATAGTGTCATAATTTTCCACATTTGGCACAGCTTCGCCTTCTTCAACCCATTTATACTTTAACGAGGCTGTATCAATACCTCCTGCATCTTTAATTCTTACAACAACCTCTTCATAAGCGCTGTTGTCATTATTTTCTTTCAACTGCATGCTGTCAAATGACACTACAGGTTTTACCTTGTCTTTAGGTGTGTAAGCAAACTTTGTCGTTACAGTGTTTGTATTATTGTTTATATCGCTGACAGATGTTGTAACTTTAACTCCGGAAGTTGCATCTCCATAATCGACTGAATCAATAAATTTTATGTATAGATATATGTTTGAAGTTAAGGATGGCAAATCAAAATTTGTATTGGTATCATACATTTTTAATTTGTCACCGGAAACTGCTGTTTCCCTAAACTTTATATTTTCTGCTGAAACTTTTTTGTTTGAAAGATAATACTGAAACTTTAATTTATTTGCCTTTTCTCCTAAATCCACACTAATTGTTCCCTTTGCTCCCATAACTCCCGAAGCAAAAGGCTTTTTATCGCTATCGCTTTGATTATCTTTGTCCGTTACACTTAATAATACTGAATAAACCTCTCCACTGACATTTTCCCTTGCCATTTCATAGGTATCACTTTCTGTGGCATCTACATTATCTATCATTACACTAGGAGCATGGTTATCCAAAAGATAATCATTACTTGTCTTATCACGGAAGTCATCAGCTTTTCTGTCTGTGGCATCATTTGTAAAATCTAATTGATTTTCAGAATAATCTTTCAGTAAAGACGCATTCTCCATTTTTGTTATTGTTATTTTATAATCCGCCTTATCGTCATATGACCATTCCTTATTTACATTAATGCTATGAGTTTTGTCTATCTTTACAGGATTAAAAAATATAGTTGTCTTACCTGTCCTGCTGTCACGTGAAATACTTGAGGCATTAGTTGTCAGATATTCTTCCTTTTCATTTTTTACATTTAAAGTTGCCTTTATTTTTGAAATATCATTTTTTGTAACTTCCTGTAAATACTCATTAACAACCATTCTGATTTTTAACTGACTGCCACTCTTCAAATAATCTTTTTCATAAACACTTCCAAAAACTGATTTCTGTTCTGATTCCAATCTTATACTTTCCGTCTTAGGATTTACCGTATCTAAAACTGCTTTTGTTACAGACAAACCTGCAACGTTTTTTATTTTAAAGCCCTCCGTGTCAAGTGGATTCCCTGCAATATCTGTAATGGCACTTGTTGTTTTTTTCATGGCATTGTACTTACTCTGGTTATTCCCAAGACCTACTTTTAACTTTTGCATAGTTTCACCACTATCAGATATAGTCCTGCTATTTGGACCAACAAAGACTCTTTTAAACTTTGGTGTTGCATCCTTCTTTACTATGAGACTGTCCTGAACAGATATATCAGCAAGTCCTGAAACATAGAAATCCATCTTTTCGTCTTTTTTGTTATTGCCTGTTCCAATCGTAATCTTACCCGGCACTCTGTATGAAAATACCGCAGTATCTCCCTCCAGACTAACCAAATCCGCATATACATTTGTAACTCCGGAAGTATTGGCTTTTCCTAATGCTAAAGCCAGTTTGACTCCTGAAGACTGAGCACTGCCTGCACTATTATCTGCCAAGCGCACATTTTCACTAAATTTCACTTTTACAAATACAGTGTCATTTTCCTTGAAGTATTTTTTTTCTGTATCACTTGTCAATGAGTCAGTAATTTTAATACTGGTCATTTTAGGTGCTGTTGTGTCCTTGAAGGCAAGGGACACGTTTCCAACTTTGGCACCACTGCAATCTTCACATCCTTTTTTTGTTGTCATATAAATTGCCAACCTGTTATCATAACCTTTATCCGGATTCAGCTTTGCCCACTTGTCAGTATCCCCAACTGTATATGTATCTCCCCCTTTATCCCCTGTATCATACCTCTGCGATACATAAAAGAGATTATTTTCGGAGCTGTTAGGATAACCAAGTATGATTTTTCCGTACTGGGTTATTTTCTTCCAATGTTTTGTGAAACTGGAATGACTATGATTCTTTATATTTGCCATTACGCTTTGCTCAACCTGTCCTTTTTTTGCCAGATTATACAATTCCTTATAGCTGCTTTTTAAATTAACCCAATATGCTTTTCCTGCATCTCCATGGGTGTCTCTAAACTTTAATCCGGTTATAAATACACTATTATAATAACTTCCTCTGCTTTTATTCTCTGCCTGAGAATCGGTCCTTACAAGGCTGTTATAAATATTGGCTGCATCACTACCTGACACCATATCGTTGCATAACAGACATACCCCTAATTTTTTAGGTTTGTAATTTATTGCTGCTTCTACTCTAACTGTTTTGCTCAGTAAACACATTGCCGGAATACTTGTAACCGTTATGGCTCCTGCAAGTACAATACTTAGCATACGTCTGCTTTTCTTTAATACTTTTACTCTGTTATGTAGCATAATTTTCTCCCTTCATAAATAAAACTATAAGCACTCTCCATTAAAATTCTATATACATACTATTAGCAATTTTAATAAAACATTCTACTAACATTTTATTTCATAGTTGTTTGTTGCACATCGTCCATTCGTGAGCAAAAATGGTCAAAAAAACGGTCAGACTATATACTTTCATATAGACTGACCGTTTCGTTGTTTTTATTTAACGTAACATAAATTCCTTTAGTTGTTTACGACTGGATATGTTTAATTTGTTGTACACCATTGTCAAATGCTGTTTAACAGTACGGTGTGTAATCCCCATATGATCTGCAATTTCCTGATTTGTCCAACCACGGTTTGCCAGCATGGCAATTGTAAATTCCGTTGTTGTAAGATTATCTGCTACTTTTTCCCTAGTATCTTTATTATGTATTCTTCTCCATCCTGCGCTAAATCGATATGTTATTTCTATGACTCTCCCATAATCCTGCGGGTATTTATCTTTAAGACAGGTTTCTATCAGCCCCTGTAAAAGTCCATGATGTTCACCTATAGCCTCTATTAGGTCATCGGGACGTGCCATATTCCATGCCTCCATAAAATATTCTCTTGCCATATTTTTATCTTTTAAATTCATTGCATCCATTGCTGCAACCAGATTCAAATATATCATAGAAATAGGATATTTTTTTGTACTTACTGTCATACATGTTTTCACGATACCTAAGGATCTTTCATATTTCTGCTCTAAATATGCATTGTGGGCAAGAACATAGCAGCCAAAAAGCTGTAATCCCCTTGGTAATTCCTTAAGATAATCTGATAAAGGAGGAATATCCACAATTGGCAGATGAAGTAACGTATGGGCTGCTGACGCAACAAAAACGCAAAATGCCATACTTTTTCTGTCTGCATTATTTGATATTGCTAATTCAAGATTTTCATTTAACTTGCTAATACCCATTCGTGCCGAATTAATTCGGTTTAATGACAAATTTGCAAAACTATATATAAGACACGCCGATAATCTCAACATTATATCATCATAATCCAAATACATTTCAGCATATTTAACTGATTTTTCATGTTGTCCGCTAAAATAATAATATTCAGCATATGCTACATCTCTTACATCCTTTTCTTCTATCGTTTTAACAAAATCCATACACTTTCCCGGTTCAAAAGGTTTACTCATCAAAAGCATTGGTGTGTGTAATGTTTTTTCTGTTGCAGGCTTAGCCTGTTTTTCTTCTAAATGTTCTTCACAATTGTCTTTCCTTTCAATTCCTAAAATATAATCTGTTGATACATTAAATTTCTTTGCCAGTCCAACCAATATATCAACGTTTATATTTTTTGTTTCCGCATTGATTAACCGGCTTATCTGGGATGGCGTTACGCCTAATTTTTTAGCCAGCTCTCTTTGAGAAATATTATTTTCTTTACATAGTTCGCTTACTATTTTTCCTGTTTTTGAAGGTGAATACATTTCCCCACTTCCTCTCTTTTGCATTTATGTTCACAGTTTCACTAATCTAATTGTATTACTGTTGTTGCAAATTTGCAAATTCATCTGAGTCTATAAGCTTTATTTCTTTTTTTGCAAGTTGCTCTGCAAAAATTCCTTGTCCTTCAATAAGCCTTTTTGAGAAGGTTCCATCATAAATCTGTTTTGTTCCGCAAGATGGACTTCTGGACTGAAGAATGGCACATTCAATTTCTTCATCTTTAATTAAAGCCATTGCCACTTTTGCTCCCTGACGAAATTCATTATCAACACTTACACCTTCTGTATTAGTTACTACATCGTGGACAATTTCAGAAGGTTTTCTAGGAGTAGGCAGTCCTCCCATAACTTCCGGGCACACCGCTATCACTTCTTTATCTTTTAAAAACTCCACAATAGCCTCGTTATAATTATTCCCACCGTTATATTTGCAGTTTTTTCCAAGCAGGCATGCACTTACTATAATCTTCTTTTTTTTCATATCTACCTCTTTACACTTTTTTCAATAATATAACAAAAAAGCGGCTTTCCTTCAACTTAACTCCTATTTGTTTCTTTAGTCTAAGTATGGTAAAATGAACGTGCTTTAAAATTATTAAATAAAGGAACTAATGAAAATGTGGATTGCAGATAATTGGAAAGATTATGAAGTAATTGATACTTCAACAGGAGAAAAATTAGAGAGATGGGGAGACTACCTTTTGGTTCGTCCTGACCCACAGGTTATTTGGAATACTCCAAAAACAAATAAAGGCTGGCATAAACATAATGGTCACTATTTTAGAAGTAACAAAGGTGGGGGGCAGTGGAAGTTCTTTAACCTTCCTGAACAGTGGACTATAAGTTATAAGAATCTTACTTTCAACCTTAAACCATTTAGTTTTAAACATACAGGGCTCTTTCCTGAACAGGCAACTAACTGGGACTGGTTTTCAGACAAAATAAAAAATGCCGGCCGTCCCGTAAAAATATTAAACCTTTTTGCATACACCGGTGGTGCAACTCTTGCAGCCCTCGATGCAGGGGCTCATGTTACACACGTTGATGCTTCAAAGGGTATGGTTACCTGGGCAAAGGAAAACGCTGTTTCCTCCGGTCTGGCTGACCGACCTGTCAGATGGCTGGTTGATGATTGTGTTAAATTTGTAGAAAGAGAAATCCGCCGTGGCAATAAATATGACGGAATAATAATGGATCCGCCATCTTACGGTCGTGGTCCAAAGGGAGAAACATGGAAAATAGAAGAAAGTATTTTCCCATTCGTTGAATTATGTACAAAAATATTAAGCGACGATCCCCTCTTCTTCTTAATCAATTCGTACACAACAGGACTACAGCCTGCGGTCCTGAACTATATGATTAGCACTGCTATAATCCCTAAATTCGGAGGCAAAGTAGAAGCCGAAGAAATCGGACTACCTGTATCATCAAACGGTCTTGTACTTCCATGCGGTGCTTCCGGACGTTGGAGTAAATAATATTGAAGAAGTATAACTATATGGCAACAATAAAATAATTAAAAAAATGATAGTAACACTGATTTCCCAAATGATAGGAAGCATTTTGTTTTCCTTGCGAGCATAGCTACAATTGCGGAGCATTGTCTGAAGCCACGAAGTGGC
>URKY01000014.1 GCA_900548465.1 uncultured Eubacterium sp. | reverse complement strand
TAAAATGGGGAGAAATTTCTCATTTTAACTTGTACTAAATCTTGACATAGGACCACTTTAATATTTAACCATTAACTGTAGTGGTGCATTTTTGTTTCGTTTCACCCTTTTATGGTGTATTAATCTTTTTAGTTCCATATTTTGAACTGCTATAAAATATTTTATTAATAGAACGTTGTTCTCTTATTCGCATACATTTTTATTTCATTATTTTAATATTTAATAAATATTTCATAGCAATCCAATTTAGTTATTAACGAAGAATTAAGCAAACTCTTCTTTTAAAGTTGGTCCATTTTATCCGGACCAACTTTGGACCAAATTCGGTCCAACTTTTGTGATTAGTTATGATACTATGCGATAAGTTGTGTGTTCTCATTGGTCAGGAATATTTACTTCATTTTTTACCTGTTTCTTCCTATTTTGCCGGATAATTATTAATAATCGTCTCACTTGTGATATTACTGTTCTTGTCATAGTTGTATTTGTACTATGCTAGAATTACTCTAAAATAACTCTTAAAACATAAGATAACTTTTTCATATCAAAACCTTATTGCTATATAGTAAATTTTATTGATAAATGATTCCCACCGAATATGGAATTAACTTAATACATTAATTTTTATCTGTAAAATGGGAATGTCCATCCATCAGCACTTCCATTTTGAGACCATATTGTTTCCCAATTGTCATACATCCATTTTCCGTCTTCTTTTTTAAACCACACCAAATTTACAGTTTCATGCCCCAATTCTACATATAATACCTTTGCTTTTGTCTCCGAATAAGAAAAAACCTTATAATATTCGATAGATTCTATCATATTAGTATCTGTATAACGGTCTTTAAATTGGTCTCCATATTTATATGTTTTTATCTCAACATTCATATATGGAATTCCTATAACTAATACACACAAAATAAAAATAATTAAAACTTTTTTCTTTTTCATTAAATGCTCCTTATTATTTTATAAATACTTATATCATTTTCATTTTTGCACCCAGCCAACTAGAAACCTTTTTATAATATTTTTTTCTATTGTCTCAGTTATCGTCGGCGGTGATACCATTGTCTGTTCCAATATCTGGTTTCCATTTGCATCATAGGAATAAAATGTAAGACCAACACGTGTTCCATTCTTTGAAACATCCCTATACACTAACTGATTCAAACTATTATATGTGCTATATGTTGTAACTCCATCTTCTACACTTTTAGTGCAATTGCCCACCTTATCATATGTGTACGAAGCATTACTTACCGTCTGACTGATATTATCTGTTTTTTTCGATGTTATCATACGGTTCAGGCTGTCATAAGTATATATCCTTGTCTCATTTACCCTTTCTTTCTGTTTTGCCGGATAATTATTAATAATTTTCTCTTCATCGTCCAGCAGGGAAAACACCATTCCCATTATAAGGCAAGCAAGAGGAAGCAACGTTTGTCCCAATGTTCCATATGAAAGTCCGTTATATAAACCAAAAAAAAGTACGCCAAGGAAATAATAAACAAAAACCCTAATTCTCTGGTAATGGTAGTACTTCTCTTTGAAACAATTATTCCAACGCCTCCCAATAACGCCACAAGTAAATACGCATAGGGATAAAATCCTCACTGAAATATTAAAAGAATGATAATTGAAATAATTGATAATATTGCCATGATTTTTACCTTTTCGTTTCGTGATACCAACATCTTATCATATTGGGTTTATGGTAACAATCTTTTGAGGAATTTTGCTCTCCTCCTTTTCTATTAAGCTAACACTGCAATACAAACTATCAATATATTCGGTTTCCAACCGTTTTCACCCATCTTCCATACGTTTTCTTACCCTTTATCTTTTTATATGGTCTTATTTTCATATATATCTTTGACACTTTTTTGTTAAAAGTTATTTTTGTACTAGTATGTTTTTTCGAAACATTCACTACGATTTTTTTCTTAAATTTCTTATTATTGCTGGCATAAATCTGATATCCAGCAGCACCTTTTACTTTTGCCCAGCTGTATTCTAATTTTGTTTTCTTGTTTCCATAATATTTTATGTTTCTTGCCACTGCTTTTGTTGCTGCATATTTAAAATTATTACTGTATTCCAAACTTGTTTTGCCAATAAAGTCTAAATCGTCTCCACTAACATAAAATGCTTCCGGTGTGATTTTCTTTGAATTACTCTCTATTACCACACTTTTCTTCATTGACTCCCCATATGGTCCTTCAAATGCATCTTCGTCAATTCTTACTATTGATTCAGGTACTGTAATTTTCTCCCATGAAACATATGAAAACGCCTTTGATTTTATCACTTTCACATTCGCTCCAAATGCAATATTAACATCAATCTTGGAGCATCCGGAAAATGCCTCATTTTCAACGATTTCCACTGAATCAGGAATTTTCACATCAACAAGATTTCTGCAGTTTTTAAACATTCCTTCAGGGATAGTTTTCATGTTTTTAGGAAGATTAACCTTTACAATACTAGATAATTCAAATATATTTTTACCAAACTTCGTAACGCTGTCAGGTATATCTACGCTCTCCACATTAGCAGTATAAAACGCATTATCGGCAATTCCTTTCACATAAGAAGGTATGACAACATTCTTTGCTTTCCCATCATACTTTACAAGTACATTGTCATTACTTATGTACATTCCATCTTCTTTCTTTATTTGATTAGAAAACTTTTTCATAAATTTTTCTATTTCAATATGATTGAAGCATGTGGATAACAAGGCAATGCTATTTCCATCCATTTTTTTGGATTTTACAATAATATCTTCAACCTTAAATTCTGCTCTTTTTGTCTTTGAAAGCAAATTTCTACTATCCACTACTTTTTCGATTGATTCCGGAATTATTACTTTTCTAAGTAAACCACACGCAAATGTGTCAGAGTCCTTGGAAACACTGTCATATGCAACTGCCTGAACATCAAAGGTTGTGCAACCTTCTCTTACTGTCAATTCATCTCTTTTTAGTGGCATTCCCAAAACTGTTTTACCATCCTTTGAGTATACTACACCGTCGTAACTTTTATATTTGATATCTTTATTCCATGTATAGACATTCATTGCAGAAAAATACTTCATGTTAGAAATGTCTAATATTGTATTAAGCTTTACACTTTTAATATTATCATAACGGCTCATTATATCTTCATTTTTCTCCGGATTTGGAGCGTAAACCTTAAATTTCCCGGGCATTGTTACAGTCGTCAATAATTTACAATTACATAAAGAACCTGCCCCAATTGTTTTTACACTTTTAGGTATTGTTATGTTTTCAATGGCTGTATTATAAAAACTGTAAGAACCTACGGATTTTACAGTTTTTGAAATGGAAACACTCTTTAATTTTTTGCATGATTTAAATGCATTATCCGGAATAGAAGTAACACCTTTTTTTATAATAACTTTTTTTATTTTGGTGTTTCCTCTAAATTTCATGTTTTTTGGCATTTTACCTTTTCCGCTAATTGTAAGAACTCCATTTTTTAATGTGGAATATACTCCTTTATGTTTTACCGCTGCATTAGCCTGCGATGCCGGTAATACAGAACAAAGCATTGCTGCCGCCAATGTAACCGCTAAAGTTTTTTTCAACTTTCTCATAATAATTCCTCCCGATATTAAAAATATAATTTTAGATTTTTTATTTATCTGACGTCATATGTCAATTAAACGAAAGGAGATTTAGTTTTATTGCATTATGGATGAATTATAACATCAATGTTATTATTGTTAGTTAGTAATCATTTTTTAACCTAATTAATTTCTCGCACCATTGGTGCGATTTTTTTTATTCATATTTTACAGTAAACAATTTGCTCTTCAAAAGCATTTACCAAAGACAATTTTATTTTTTTATACCAATTACAGATTCCATCTCACGATAGCTGCCCTTATCATCGTTTGTTTCTTCCTACAACCAGGGGAGATTAGTACTTTCATTCATCAAAAACATACAGATAAACTATCCATTGCAGAAGACATCTGTTTAAAATTATTTTTTCCAAATACTATAATCAACATTTTGGGGTGTAAAAATGTCCGTTTATCAACATTTTGGAATATTGTAACGTTTTTTTAGCAAATCATTTCATTTTCATCCCATTCTTCTTATAATTCCTCTTCCTTCTTTCTTTAACCAGCCGACTGCCTCTTTGTAGTTTGGAAGTATTTTCTCTACCTCTTTCCAGAAAGCTTTTGAATGGTTCATTTCCTTTCGATGGCATAATTCGTGAACCACAACATAGTCTATTACTTCAGGTGGCATAAGCATAAGCAGACAATTAAAATTAAGATTTCCTTTACCACTACAGCTTCCCCATCTGGTCTTTTGATTTCTAATTGTTATTTTTCCGTATGTAACCTCCATAATATCCGAATAATATTTTACCCTGCCAGGAATATAATCCAATGCCTTATCTGACAGCTCACCAATTTCTTCTGCTGAAAAATAGTCAACTTTAGATAACTCTTCATTTTCTCTTTTTATTTGTTCAATGCATTTAGAAATCCAACTTTCTTTTGTTTTCAAAATTTCGCTTATTTCATTATCAGAAGTAAAAATTGGAGCTCTAACTGTTACTGTCAAATCTTTATTTACCTTAATTGATATTGTTTTCCTTTTTGATCTTATTACTGTAATATTATTCATCACTTTATACAGTTTCCTCCGTCATAATTTTCAATTTGATATAAAAGTTTTTTCATATGATCCTATAATAATTATTCGTATTTAAAATGTATTAATTTAGAAAAAAAAGAAGTGGCGGAAATATTCCGCCACTCAAAGTTATGACCATCACGTAAAAGCTGATGTGTATAAATTCTCAGTTATGTACCACTGCCTTTTATTAGCATCCCATCTTGAGCCAAGTGCTTTAGCTTCTTCTTTTTCTGAATAAGGTACATATAAGTATATCTTTTTATATTGAATATTATCAGTTTCTTCCTTATTTTAAATTATCTCTCTTATAAAATTAAAATGATATATTTTTTTTGTTGGGTTTTATTGTTTTTTTGGACTTTTTTGTATTCTAACAACTTTCAAACATCGTTTTGAAATGAAAAAACCTGCATCAGCATTAGCTGATGCAGGTCATCTGTCAGGGTAATTTTTCATCCCCTTTCACTATAATATACTTTATTATTTTTACTCATAATGTTCATCAGGGCTTATCTCTACTTCAAAACATATCTGTTTATCATTTAACTGATACTTTTCAGCCAGAAATGGTCCACAGGCATTAGAACCTACACCTGAAACTTTATAGTCTACCCTTACATGTGTTTTTCCATCCTTAATTAATTCATCCGTATGCTTTGCTCTGGTTAACACTTCTGTACTATACTGAGAGACCTTACATTCAAATGTCTTTTCTGTTTCAAACTTTAAATTTCCTATTTTCAGCATCTTAACATCTATATGATTTCCATGTTCCTGTGGTCTCACATAATGAACATATTCTTTTTCTGCATTACTTTCATACATGCCAATCGTTGCATAATGGCACTCGTCGCAATATGTTTCACCTTCTCCACGTCCATAATATGTAAATGCTGCATTACTTTCGGGAATATCAAACTCAAAACCAAGTCTCGGCAAATATTTTGTTCTTTCATGAACGTTGCCTTCTAAAAGTATATCAATCCTACCATCCTTTGTAACATTAACTGACATCATATATTTAAAAAATGGTCTTCTCGCTACTCCAGCTAAGGCTCCTTTTACAATAATTCTTCCATCCTTGATTTCGCAATCATATATTTTAGAAAACTGTTTGTCTAAATTTTCACTTCTGCCATTTTGACGGTAACTCTCTAATCCGCCCCACTCTAACTGTGCATTACAGTCATTATCCGTAGGTGCCCGCCATGCTGTAAGTCTCATTGGTCCTGCCAATTGCTCTTTTCCATTGATTTTCATACTCGTAAATGTTCCATAATGTCTGGAAAATACATATCGAAAATGTTCCCCGGTTATAACCACATTTTCTCCTTCATACACTGCCTGTACCGCTGCTTCATCACTTTTCTGTCTTGCCGGGGTATCTGCTAACTTATGCTGTGTGACAGCATACTCCTTCCCCTCTTTGTATAATCTGCAGTTTAAATACAATCCATATTGATATTCTACCTTTGGCACATCTATGTTTAATTTCAGGCTCTCATGTGGTTCTATCACCAGTTTCATCGTTCTGAATACAATCGTTTTCCCATCTGCCTGTATTTCATATGTAAATTCACAATCTTCCATATTTGTAAAATCATATCTGTTTGTTACTGTAAGCACGCCATTCTCATACTGCGTCACCATTGGCTGATATGCTGTTTTTACTTCTAAGGAACCACTTCTAATACTTCTATCAGAAAAAACCATACCGTCACAGCAGAAATTACTGTCATGTGTTTTTTCATTTTGAAAATCTCCACCGTATCTCTGTACTCCCTTTTCATCCAAAACAACATGATCTGCCCATTCCCATACACATCCTCCTATCATTTGTGGCGTTGCATGAATCAGTTCATTATAATCATATATATCCCCCGGTCCATTTCCCATAGCGTGGCAATATTCACAGAAAAAATATGGCTGTTTGCTTCCTGTTTTAAAAAACGCTTCTACTTCTTCGAGAGAATGATACATTGTAGAATGTACATCTACATAATCACTTTCTCCTAATCTGCTGGCATCTTCACTATGTATTAAACGACAATCCTTCTGCGTTCTAATGAAGCGGACCATCTCTTTCATGTTTTCTCCAAAAGCACTTTCATTTCCTAATGACCACATAATAACGCTGGTATGGTTCTTATCCCGCATAACAGTTCTTTGCATACGCTCAACCATCTCTTTCTTCCATTCGGCTCTCTGACATGGCCATTCTCCTGTCTCTATATCATATCGGTCCTCTTCATTAGGATTTCTCATACGAAATCCATGCGTTTCCATATCATTTTCCAGAATAACATAAAATCCCATTTCATCACACAGTTCAATCATATGCGGTGTCGGTGGATAATGTGAGGTACGAATACAGTTAATATTCAATTCTTTCATTAATTTTAAATCTTTCACCAGTGCTTCCGGGGTCTGATACCAGCCCGTTTTTGGATCTGTATCATGATGATTTACCCCATGTAGTTTTACAGGCACACCATTAATCAAAAGTTCTGACTTTTCCGAAATAGCAATACTTCTCATTCCTGTTTTCTGGACAATTTCTTCTCCGTTTCGCTTAATTTTGATTGTGTACAAATATGGTTTTTCCGCATTCCACAATATAGGATTCTCTATCTTCCATTCTACATTGCATGCATTCCTCTCCAACTGAAGAACATTTTCTTCTGCATCTAATAATGCAATATCTGCTTCTTTTCCCACATCTACTGAAATCTTCTCCGCATCTGATAAAATCCTCACATCTTCTATATGATCTTTCGGACGCTGTAGAATATAGCAATCCCTGAAAATACCATTATATCTTAGAAAATCCTGATCTTCCAAATAACTTCCGCAACACCATTTTAAAACTCTTACCTGAATCGTATTCGTTCCCTTAGTCACAAACTTCGTAATGTCAAACTCTGCCTGTAAATGACTTCCTTGTGTAAATCCTACATATTCTTTATTAACATATATATACGCACAGGAAGAAACACCTTCCAACACAAAATAAATCTTTCCCCATACTTTCTTTATATCAAACTCTCTCTGATATACTCCACATGGATTATCATCCGGAACATAAGGTGGATCTACAGGATATGGATAATTAATATTGGTATAATTTAAATCATCATATCCCTGTAACTGCCAGCAGGAAGGAACCATTATCTTGTCCCAGTCTGCAATTTCATCTTTGACATCAATATCTCGTTTGTAATATTTAAAACTCCACTCTCCATTTAACATTTGAAGTTCCGATACTCCTTCAGGAATATAGTAACTCCTAGGATTCATTCTATTTTCGCTGGTTACCAACGGATTCTCGTAATTTCTCATTTTCCTCTCTCTTTCTAAGCTTGTTATTTATTTACAAGTAATTGTCAGTTTATTCCACCTATCGCTCTTTAATCTAAGTGCAGTCATCGTCTGATTTTCATATACAATAGAAAATTCCTCTTTCTTGCCATCAACCTCTATTTCATGCACGTTTCCATATATTAAGAGTTTATTAATGAAAATGTCTTTCAAAGAATAAATTGTAAATACTCTTTCATCTTCTTTTACACACTTGAATACATATTTATCATCTTCCTCTGCATAATAACGATATTCAGCATCCATATTCGGTGGTGTAATCACTATCACTTTTGTCTGATTCTGTTCTGAAAATGGGACCGCCCACTTCATTTTTTCATTCATAATAACAGGAAGTACAATTCCGGACTTTAAATATGCCGGACAATCTTTTAAAGATACCGGAACCTCTCTCTCACAACTTCCTAAAACTTCATTACCACTCCACAATTCATACCATGTTCCTTTCGGAAAACAGACTTTCTTTGTCTGTGCCTTTTCTTCCAGAACCGGTGCAACTAATATTGTATCGCAGAATAAATATTGTTCTCCATTGTTCAGATAATCTTTCTCTTCAGGAAACGCCAGAGCCATTGCTTTCATCATTGGTAATCCTCTATGATTTGATGAAATTGCCGCACTATAAAGCATTTCTATAAGGTTTTCCCGTAACCAATAATATTTCAAATATACTGTTTCCGCCTCTTTTCCAAAATCCCATGGACAGCGTGTTTTTGTTCCATGACTCCGCATTAATGGCTGAAAAGCTGCAAACTCAACTCCTCTGATGTAAGTCTCTACATTCGGCTTACCTTCATAACCTGCCATATCTCCACCCCATACTGCGAATCCACATAAGCCGGCAGATAATCCTGCATTTAATTGTTGTTTTAATCCATACAGCTCTGCTGGCTGATTTCCCGAATAAACTGCTGCCCACTGCTGACTTCCTGCACACCCTTCCCGACAATAATATATATAATCGTCATCTATGATTTCCCGCGTTGCCTCACCATAAACCTTTGTGTACCAGTATGCCCCCCAATTATGCATCTCTTTTCCTGTAATACCATTGCAATACATATCGTCCTCTGTAATCTGTTCACTATATCCCAGCATTCCACCACGCATACCCTTAATAAAATAATCATTCTTTTGGTTTCTAATTAAAACTTTTGCATTGTGGTTAAAAAAATCAATACGTCCCCCTGATTCCTGTTTCGAACCTTCTTTTATTTTAATGATAGGATAGTCTTCCTCCTTAACGTTTGGCAGATATTTTCTATTCTGTTCTAACTCTGAATCCGGTGTACACCAGACAATCATACGAATTCCTTGTGCATTAAGTATTTCATAAGCAATCCTATTTTCTGAAATCCATCCTTCTCCATATATTGCAGAAAGATTTGTAATTCCTAATCTCCTATATCCATTCAACATTTCCTTTAATATCTTTAAGTATTTTTCCGGATTATTTTCCTTTTCCCAATTCTCCCCATACCATACCTGATTTCCTGCCCCCATAGTATAACGAAACGCCCATTTAGGTGGAAGAAACGGCTTTCCTGTCAATCTTGTATAAGAACGTAACCTTTTGTCTAAAGTTCCTGTCCAAATATATATATCAAATTCTGTTTCCCAAAACTCCCATATTCCTTTATACGGATTTGTATATCCCAAGTCGCTGACAGCCGGATAATAAGAAGCATAAAACAACGTATTGCCTCTGGAACTATGTAACAATGGAACATTTTTATAAGATTTCCACAATTCCAATCCATCACTATCAATATTATATTCACAATTCGTATTCCAAAGAAACTGTCGTTTCCCATTTTGGTTTATATCTGAAAATTTTTCTCCCATTCCTAAAAGCACATCATCTGGATCAATATCAAATTCCAAGCGGATTTTTACTAATTTATTTTCATAGAATCCAAAACGAACGCTGTCTTTTGTCAAACAATATTGAAGTACATTATAAATATCAAAAATTTTGATTGTCCACTCCGGACCATTTACTAAATGAAATTCTGTACCATCCATTGTCCTAAAAAGAATAATATCCTTGTCGTCACTTTCTATAAAATGAATTTCTTCTCTTTCTGTCGGATTAAAAAAACTACTCTCTGTTGTTGTAATTCGGATTCCTCCCAAACTTGGAGCCGATATGACAAAATCTATATTTTCATTTCCTAATTGATATGTAATCTTTAACCGTTCCTCGAACTTTACAATATCAACCATTTTTTCCAATATTCTCCATTCATCTACAATTGGTTCTGTTGGCGATGCTCCACTATTAAATTTACCAAATTCATTTTTTTCCACCTGACGGTACATTTTTTTCTTATCCATAAAATCCGTCCCTTCTATATTTGTTTACTTACTACTACTTACTACTGTTTATGTAATTTTATATTACTTTATTTTGACAATAAAGCATATGGATTTTTTACACTTCTTTTGATTGATATGGATTTATTTTTTATATTTCTTTTTAAATTTATCAAAAATATATTTTTACAGGACATATATAGAAATAATTCCATTATATGCAACAAAAAAATCCATATTTTTTTATCTACTGTCAATTAAATCCATTCTTTTTTTTAGTTGTTCTTGTTATAATAAAATTAATTTATTCGTGGAGGTATCTTATGTTATCTATTAATAGTTCATGTTATTCAAGTTCCGAAATAGATTTACCCAACTATGAATATCCCGTAATTGCCACCAGCTGTGGAAGGCATGTTTTGTATACCCATGATTCTTTCTGCGTAAATCAAAAAAAGCGACAGGATTATCAGTTACTATATGTAAAGCATGGCACCATTTACTACTATATTGACAAAAAACAATATTCAATTTCTGCAGGTGGAATTCTAATTTATAAACCAAGCGAATTACTGCATTATGAATTTTTCCTTAAAGATGCACCTGATATTTACTGGGTTCATTTTACCGGAGATAATGTTGACAATATTCTTGGAGAATTAAACCTTTCAACGAAACATGCATTTATGGGAACTATCTGTCCTGAATATGATACTATTTTTGATAAAATTATTAATGAACTGCTAAACAGAAAACTTCATTTTATGGATATATCATCTATTCTAATGTTAGAATTATTGTACACAATTTCCAGAGATATCTGTACTATTACATATATTTCTTCCAAAAATGATTTGATTTTAGAAAAAGTATTAGAAATTTTCAATACTAATTATCCAAACAAAATCAGCATTACTTCTATTGCCAAAGAACTGAATTACAGTTCCAGCTGGCTTTCCAAAACGTTTACAAAACATTTTGGTCTTAGCCCTAAAGCCTATCTTACGAATTTAAGAATAGAAAAGGCAAAATCCATGCTGCTCTCAACAATGTCCATTAGACAAGTTGCTGAGCAGACAGGTTTTCCGGACCAGATGTATTTCAGCCGTGTCTTCACCAATGCGGAAGGAATCACACCTTCCCAATATAGGCAAAAACACCTGGATGCTTCTTTCGTATCAACCTCAAAAAAAGATGGAACTATAATCAAACGCCGTGAGTCAATAAAAAATACCATGGCGTTTCATATAATAATTTTTAGAAAGGACATGCCTTTTAGGCAGATATATTTATTATGAGTGATTACAGACTTGAAAACAATGAATTTATCATTGAAAATTACGATTCTAAAGCCCCCTTTACCAGTTTTCTTCCGGGACTTACCGGGGAAGATGGAATTCCTCTATGGAGTTTTTACGTAAACAGGGGACAATGCCTGACTAGTTTTGGTATTGAGAAAAAGGAAAATCCAATTATGGAATTTCAACCGGCGGTTATCGCCTATGAAAACACTTCATTAAAAGGTTTTCGAACATTCATACGCAAAAACGATGAATACTTCGAGCCTTTTTCTGTCAATTATGATGCAAAAGTTAAACGCACTATGCGAATTAAAGCAAATTCTTTTCGCATTATTGAAACCGACTACACGCATAACTTTAAAACAGAAATTACATACTTTATTCTACCACATGAACCTTTTGGTGCTCTGGTCAGAAACGTAACTTTCACTAATCTTGGGGAAGAAGCTGACTTTGAAATCTTAGATGGTATGTCGCGCATTATTCCCTATGGTATTCCAGGAACAAAATTTACCACAATGGCAAATCTCATGCGTTCCTATAATACCGTAAGTAACTTAAAAAATGATGTTCCTTTATTTTTCTCCCGCATAGAAAGTGATGATGCCGCAGAAATGAAAGAAAATGTTGGCGGCTATTATTACATGTGTTTTGATAATAACGGAACTATATGCCCAATATATGACCCATGTGCCTTATTCGAAAATGAAACATCTCTTCAATTTCCAATAAATTTCATAATGCACGGTCTTAAATTTGTAGCTGGTTATTCACAACACTTTACAAACAAAATTTCATGTGCGTTTGCTCCGGTGGCAAAAAAGTTAAGTACTAACCAAAACTATACACTATCTACATTATGTGGTTTTGCACACAACGAAGATTTTATTAATCGTCTTATACCACACATTTTAGATAAAGAATATATTAATAAAAAATTAGTAGAAGCTGACCAATTAGCATTAAAATATACCAATGATATTGCAACAACAACCGGAAATCCTATTCTTGATGAATATTTCCGCCAAAGTTATTTAGATAACTTTTTGCGTGGTGGATATCCTATTGTTGTTTCCGGCAGTAATGATGATAAAGTACTTCACCTTTTCTCCCGAAAACATGGTGACCCTGAGAGAGATTATAATCAATTCTCTACTGCTGCCGAATTCTATTCTCAAGGTGATGGTAATTTTAGAGACGTTTTACAAAACAGACGATGTGATATTATTTTTCATCCAGAGATTAATGAATTTGACATCAGACAATTTTATTCATTAGTACAAATAGACGGCTATACACCTATGTACGTAAAAGCCTGCACCTTTTCTGTAATAAAAAAACACAAAGAGGACGTTTATAAATTTCTTGATGATACTGTATTACATGGAAAATCTAAAATAATTTCTGCACTTGAAGACAGATTCACGGCAGGCTCATTGGCAAATGTGATTCTTAGCAATAACATTTCAATCACTATTTCCATTGACGAGTTTCTCCATCGTATATTAGATTTTTGTCAGCAAAACTATGAATCATCTACAGAAAAAGTCGGAAACTACATTGACCAATGGGACTATTTATTAGATATGATATTATGTTATCAACGCATCTATCCAGAAAAGATAGAAGATTTAATATTCAAATCAAAGGTCTACAAATACTTCGATTCAGACCAAACAGTAAAACCCCGTAACGAAAAATATTTTTTCGACGGAAAAAAAGCAAGACAATTAGATGCTTTCTATGTAAATACAAAAAAATATGAATTAGGCTATAAAGCCGAGGATACGAACTGGCTGAAAACCAGTTCCGGTGAAATTTACTATACTAATTTAATAGAAAAGTTAATTGCCATTATTGTCAATAAAATCGCTCTACTTGATCCTTGCCAGATGGGTATTGAGATGGAAGCTAACCGTGCCGGCTGGAACGATGCCTGTAATGGTCTCCCTAGCCTCTTTGGCAGTGGTATGAGTGAAAATTTCGAAGTTGCACGTACTTGCCATTTTGTAAAAGATGTTTTAACAAAATATAGCAATCATACAATTACAGTTCCTGAAGAACTTTTTGAATTATATGCTAAAGTGAATGATTCCATTGCCACATGTAGTTCTGGTTTTGAGTTATGGGACGCTCTGGCTACAGCAAGAGAAACTTATCGTGACAAAACCTGTTACTCAATCAGTGGACAAACTGTCGCTATGGACATACCTGATTTCATCCATTCACTGGATATATATATAAATCTTTTATCTGATGGAGTAATAAAAGCAATGCAACTAGGCGACGGACTCTGTCCTACTTACTTTAGATATGTCGCTACTGATTATGAAATTATAAAAGAAAACCCAAATGGTTATCCAAATATTAAAGTAAACGCATTTCAACCACAAAAAGTTGTAGACTTTTTAGAGGGACCTGCGAAACAAATTCGAAACTGTACCAATCCTTCAGAAGCTTCTCATATCTTAGACCAAGTAAAAGCCTCTGAACTATACGATAAAAAACTAAAAATGTACAAAACAAGTGCTCCTACAATTACTGAGGGACTTGAGTTTGGCCGTATTGCTGTTTTTACTCCCGGATGGCAGGAAAATGAATCCATTTTTCTTCATATGGAATACAAATTCCTGTTTTCACTGATTGAAAGTGGAATCTATGAACGTTTTTATGAAGAATTGACAAATGTGTTTGTTCCATTCTGCAATCCGGAAATATATGGTCGTTCCATATTAGAAAATTGCTCATTCATTGTCTCCTCCGCTAATCCAGATGAAACTTTACACGGGCGAAATTTTGTTTCCAGGCTATCAGGTTCTAACTCAGAAGTTTTATACATTTGGACAGACATGTTTCTTGGTAAACATCCTTTTATTTATAAAGATAATCGCTTAGGTTTATCTCTTCGTCCAAAACTGTGCGGTGACTTGTTTGATCAAAATAATCGTATCACATATAATTTTTTATCAACTAACAAGGTTATCCTGCATAACCCTTTCAGAAAAAATACCTGGAATGCTCAAATCGAGAAAATTATTATTGATGGCGAAGAGTATTTCGGAGATACTGTATGGGGAGATGATGCTATAAAAGTACGTGATAAAAGAAATTCTGTTATTGATATCTATTATCAATAACCCTTCTAAATCATGACCACCCGTCAGGGTGGTCATGATTTATTTATTTTCTATTTCTTCTTTAACTTCTTAAACTGCATATACTTCACTTTGATGCCTGCAAGGACATCTTCTAAATTCTCTGCGATGGTATCCGGAAGTTTTCCACTTGGTGTTTCTTTGCCGGAAAGAACATCTACAACTGCATTGCCGCCTTCCATTCCACCGGACCAGACATATGCAACTGCCTTAATCTTTCCATTGAACCGCGAATCATTCATCCACTTCATATCAATAATATTAGAAACATTCAAAACAACAACTACATCCTCAAATTCTTCTGTAATATTCTAATTGTGGTCTGCCAAACACTGAAATTTTATTTGTAAATGGAAGTACACCATTCTCATTCTTTAATAATACGATACCTTCTACTGCTGCCTCACGGCTCTTTTCTGCAAATCCCTCTACTGGAATCCCTCTTAAACTATTGCTCATTATTATTATCCTCCAAAGTATATTGTTTCTTACTTATTTTAAATTATCTCTCTTATAAAATTAAAATGATATATTTTTTGGGGTTGGGTTTTATTATTTTTTGGACTTTTTTGTATTCTAACAACTTTCAGACATCATTTTAAATCATGACGACCCATAAAACAAAAAGACAAAAACCATCTAAAAAGTTTTTGTCTTTTTGTTATGTTAAAAATCTTCTAAAAACTCATTACCTCATTGTGTAACTACCTGAATTACTTTTATTTCAGTTCCTGAATGTTTCACATATGTCCTGCCATCCTGCACTACATATCCCTCATTTTCAGAAATAATGTCTGCTTTCTTCCCGATTATTTGACCATTAACAGATACTTCTTTTGCTTCGGCTAAAATTACTGCCACTTCAAAATCATTCTCTCCTGTAATCTCAACAGTAAACATTTGATCCGTAATCCGCTTGCTAATCATGACTAATTTTGTGTTCTCATCTTTATATATCTGACTTGAGCGCTCTATTTCGGGTGGTGCAATCAATATACCTTTATATCTGTTTTCCAGCATATCCTCCATCAATTTTAGAGAAGCCCCTAAAGTTACAGGTATCACCGCTCCATCTCTTAAATATGCTGGAGAATAATCAAGTGGTGCAGCAACTTTCTGATATCCTTCTCCCTCAATTACTTCATCATTAAAGAGTGAATACCACCGTCCTGCAGGAAAATAAACATTCTTCGTATCCGCCTTTTCAAATACAGATGCAAACAAAATGTTGTCACAAAATACATATTGTTCTTCATTTCCTGCAGCTTCTTTACATTCTGGAAAAGCCAGAGCCATTGCCTGTGTCATTGGAATACCTGTTTTATGAGAATAAATGGCATAACTATAAATCATATCAAGAAGATTTTCTCTTAACCAATAGAATTTCTTAAACACTTCCTGAACCTTTTCACCATAATCCCAAGGAAGTTTCGTTGCATCCCCTCCGGTACGCATAATTGGCATAAATGTGCAAAACTGATACGCTCTTATATATACTTCATCCTCCGGTTTTTCTGAAAGACCTCCCATGTCGGTTCCCCAAATAGAAAAACCACTTGCCGACAAACTTAATCCACCTACTATCTGTTGTTTTAATCCGTCAAAGCTATTCATCTGGTCTCCTGTCCATGTACAATTCCATTTTTGAGAACCGGCACAAGCACCGCGCACGTAACATAGATAATCCCCACCTGTCATTTCTGTATACAAGTCATGATATGCCTTTGCATACCACCATACCCAGAAATTGTGCATTCGATTTCCCATCAATCCATTGTCAAACTTTGTATCTATAGGAACTAACTCAGTAAAATCTACCATTCCACCACGCAGTCCCCACCTGATTCTTTCTCCATGAATTTTCTTTAAAACAGAAAGAGCATCTTTATGCGTAAAATCGCCAAAATAGTGTACCTCATCCGGATTATATATATTTTTTACCATCGGCATTTCTTTATAATCCTTATCCGGATAATTTTCATGCACAAATTCCGGCCAGAAATCGCCACAATTCCACTGCATTACCTTAATGTCTTTTTCGTTGCACATATCATAGCATACTTTATCATCAGCACCTCCGCCTTCCATATAAATAGCAGACGGTAATGTTCCCATCTCGCTGAACTTTTCAATCATCGTTCTCGTAATTTCTCTTGGATATTCCTTCCCTCTATTCTGACCTAGTCCCCAAAAGCCATTAGAACCGCCTGCCTGATAACGAAACGCCCACTTTGGTGGTAATACAGGCTTTCCTGTCAAATCAGTATACTTCACCATATTTTCTACTGGTGTTCCTGTCCATACATAAAAATCTACTCTGCTGTCATCAAAAGATATTCTCGTTCTTGTTTTGTCCGTATATCCAAAATCACCTTCCCCATAACAAGTAGTATTGAAAAAATATGTAATCCCCTTGTTGCTGTTAACTACCGGAACATTTTTGTAACTTCTCCACAATTCATGTGTATCAAGAGATGTATATCCCTGATAACACATATCTGTATTCCAAAAACACATTCTCAATCCGTGTTGATTGAAATGATTATATCTCTCTCCTGTGCCAAAAATAATTTCATCACTATTCAATGGCAACTCAAGAGAATATTGACGTGTAACAAATCGGTCGTCAGAACGTGATAAATTCCATTTGTTAATTGTATGTATCAGTTGATTTTGAGCATTATATATCTCTAACCCCCAATAACCTGTCTTGCATATTATTTTTACTTTTGTTCCATCAGTTCCTATCAATTCATTATTAAAGTCTGCTTTATCAATTGCAAGTGAGTACTCCGGTTCAAATATAGCAGTATCTCCTACATAAGATGCATCTGCATTTTTGGGTGCTTCAGAAGATATTCTGATTCCACCTACATTAGGACACGAAATAAACAAGGAGCGTTCCTTTTGATCCCACTCTGGTGACTTCGTCTTAATCTCGAAACTGTCTTTATGTAAAATGGTTTCATAAACGTCATCATACTGTTTCCACTCTGAAAATAGTTGTAATGGATATGGACCAAAAGAATATGTCCTAAACGGATCTTCGAATTCTTTTGAAGCCGGAGCATTCTCTTCTATGGACTCAGCAAAGAATAAGTCAAATTCTAATTCAAAAGTTTCCATTTTATCCTCAAAAAACATAATTGGTATATTAGAAATAAAACTTCCTGAACCATTAAAAATTCGCTTATATACATCCTTCCCCTTTTCATAAAAACTTGAAACAGGCATCTCAAATCCCTCATTTTGGCAATTTGTAAAGTATGTACAACTATTTGGCTCTTCTTTTTTTAGATTTATTCTTAAATTTCTTATCTCTGTACTTGTATATCCTGTACCTATGCCTACATAGCCACCTTTATAATTTTCGGGTAGAGGATAAACAATCTGTCTTTCTCCATCAACCCATACAATATAACCATCTTCTCCTACCGTTAATTTGATTTTATGTGCTACTAATGGATTAAAAGCATATTTATCTGCTACCCAATCACTTTCCACACTATTTGAACTACAATAATAATTACTTTCTAATTCTCTTGTTTTTGGATTAATATGATATCCAAGCCCCATCATAACATTACTGTTTTTTTTGCAATAATTTATTGGCTCATTTTTTGTCTCATTTCCAAATGTAATCCAAATATACTGTTCTGTTCTATTATTCATAAATTACCAGCCCTTCCTAACCAAGTCTTCTTCTACCTGATTCTGATTTTTTTTATTTTAGACCATCGCCCATAAATTTTTATTTTACCAACATTCCTATATGCTCTTGCCTTCACGTAAAGTCTTTTTTTATTTTTTAATTTCTTTGATTTAAACACTTTTCTAAAAGATTTTATGTTCTTGGTAATCAATGCTTTTTTATTTTTCTTCGCCCTTTTCTTCGAAGTATAAATTCTAATTTGATAACCATTTGCTCCACTTACTTTTAGCAGATAAATTTTCACTTTTTTAGAGTGTTTTTTCTTTCTATTTATTTTTGCAATCTTCACTCTGCCAGGCCTCTTTGTTTCTATTTGATTAAGATAACCCGTTGTACTTTCATGAATTTTATAAGTTGTTGGTATTTCAGTAGTAATATCTACTTTCGTGGTCTCAGTTGTCATATCCTTTGTTGACTCTGAAACCTTTGTTGATGTTACTGTTTCATTTGTCGTTGTCGGAACCTCTTTTGTCGTAGGTATTTCTGATGTAGTTTCCTCTTCTAATGCTTCTCCAGTGATTTTAAAATTCCGAAACTGCGTTCCTTCATTATTCGAAGCAATGTAAACATATCCACCATCATACCATCCACTATATCCTATAGCATCTTTTTCCCATGGTGTTTCCCATTTCCCATTTACATCAACATAAAAATTAATAAATCCATTCTTTACTTCCAGTTTTGCTTTCATCCAACTGGTTTTCCACTCACAATTAGCTATTTCAGCTCTCCAGATAGAATCACTCGTATTATATGTCGTCTGTTTTCTTCCGTTATAGTCAAAAGTTCCTGCAATCCGTACACTGTTCTTTCCATCTGTGGCAAACACTGTTCCTGTACTATCACCATACCATGTGGTGGCACTGCCGCTATCGTTTATCTCACCATCAAACCCAATCCATGCTCCACCGATACTTTCATTCGGATTTCTATATTCCACTTCTAATGTAAAATCTTTGTATCTGGAAACATCATAATAAAGCATAGACATATCTGGCCAGCAATTCCCCACATATGGTCCTGTTTCTGTCGTTGTTCCTCTCGCCTTTCTGGTAATAACACCATCACTGGTACAACTCCAGTAAGTATTAATATTCGTTTTTGTGCTAGGATATCTTTGACAATGCGGACTATAATATGCTGTAAAATCTTTTAAATCCGATTCCGTTACTTCTTTTATCGGCGTTCCTGTTATCTGAAGGTTTCTAAATTTCGTTCCACCATTATTTGCTACTAAAAAAATATATCCACCATCATACCAGTCACCATAGGAAAACGTTTCTTCATTCCAAAGTGATTTCCACTCATTATCTACTTGAATAAAAAACTTGATTTTCCCTTCTTTCACCTCTATCTTGACTGTATTCCACAAAGAATTAAATTTTCCATCTTCCAGATAACCTGTCCATTTAATGTCATTTGCATTTGGTAATTCATAAGTTTCTCCATCTACATCAAATGTTCCGGTTAAATTATAAACATTTCCTTCCGCAGTATTAATCATTGTATTTCCGGAATGATTGTACCAGCTTTCACCTTTTTCACCATCAAATCCAATCCATGCTCCACCATTGTCAGCCACAGGATTATAGTAATCTACTGTCATGGTAAAATCTTTATACTTTCCAATATCATAATATAATATTGCCATTTCCGGATAAGGATTTCCTTTATTTTCATTTCCTAATTTTTCACCTGATTCTTTTATATCTTTTCTTGTTAATACTCCATCTGTATCTGCAGTCCAATATTTATATATTTCAGCATATTCGGGATTTTTCTTATCTACACCACTTGTATAATACGAATCAAACTGGTTCATTATCTCGTTTTTTTCTGCTGCCACAGTTTCATCCAATGAAAGATCCCTATCACTTATTTTAATATTCCGAAACTGCGTTCCTTCATTATTCGATGCGATATATACATATCCTCCATCGTACCAGTCTCCGTAAGTAAATGGCATATCAAAAGTATCATTTTTCCATGATTGTATCCATTTGCCATTAACTTTCACATAGCAGTTTATATGTCCACTTTTTACTTCCAGTTTAATAGCATTCCATCCTGTTCCCCAGTCTGCATCCATTACCCAGTCTGTCCAGACTTTTGAATCTTCTTCACCTGTAGAATGCTTATTTCCACCATATGCTTCAAAATTTCCTGCCAGTTTTACTTCACTAGACCCCGCTGTTCCAAAAATTGTTCCTGCATTACTGCTTTTCCATGTCGTAGCGACTCCGTTATCTATCTTTCCCCCAAAACCAACATAGGCCCCTCCCATACCGGCTACAGGATTTCTATACTCTAATTCCAAAACAAAATCCTTATAAATATTTGCATTGTAATAAAGCATTGCCATGTTAGAGGCCGGGTCACCATTATATAAAGCTCCATCAGTTCCCTTAGCTTTTCTTGTAATTATTCCCTCTGTATTCTCACTCCAATAATCTGTAGTTTTTACTTTTTTAGAAGTAGTTGCGTTACTACTATAAAAACCGTCAAAGGATGCCAAAATACTGTCATTTTCATCCGATGGAACATAATCTTCCCATACTAAAAATATGGTTGTATCTCCAATCACCTTGTACACATCACCCGGATTATAAACCTTTCCATTAATTAGGTACCATTTGAACTGTTTCCCCTGTGGGGCTGTAAAGCGATTTTTTGATGGTAATGTATACTGAGAATTATTAAGCACCACTGTTTTCTCTTCGATTTTGGTTGCTCCCCCCTTTAAATTATAAGTTATACAGCAATTACTGTTATTTCCATATGCCTCTATTTCATAAATTTCCGGTGCACTTTCTGTACCTGCTTCTATATCATACAATTTGACATACTTTACATTCTTATTTTCAATGCTGCAATTTGTTATACCGCCATAACCATTTGCTTCATCTTTGATTACAGTCCAATCATTTCCGTTCTCTGAAACTGCTACTTTAAATTTTTTTGCGTATTTATCTGTCCACTTCACTAAAATTTCATTCATATTAGATGTCTTAGACAATTCAAATACATATTCTTTTTCAGATAATGATAATGCCGTGTTGAAATCTCCATCAGCTGTAACTTTCATATTGTCTGTTAAAATGTTATCTTTCATCAGATTCACACTATCAACATCTGCATTTTCTATCTCTACGCTGCTCCAATCATTTGTTCCTATATTAATAATAGTCTCCCTATTATCATTACTGTAATATCCAATTTCTCCGTCTCCTGTTGGTCTGTTTGTCAATTTTTTCAGACTTTTTCCATCAACAACTACACTTCCTGCGGCTGTTCCCTTCAAAATCAGTGCCGTAGTATCATTTCCAGTTTCTGCCGAAATAACAAATCCATTGTTCCCATTTTTCATATTCTTGTAAGAAATACTAGTGTTTTCATCTCTATAATATGTTGTTGTTCTGTCATTATCAGGCTTTGTCACCAACAAGGCTTCTGTCTTTTTTACATCCTGCATGCTGTCTGTTAAATTCAGGCTGTTTGCCACAGTCACCGGGATAAGTGCTCCTGCCCTGAGATATATTGGGGATTTATCAATTGGGGATTCTACTGTTTTCTCTCCACAACCACTTATTTTTTCACCTGTCCATAAACTGTACCAGTTTCCTTGTGGGAACATTACATTATAAAGATATGCATTTTCCTTTAAAACCGGTGTTACCAAAAAGTCATCGCAGAACAAGTATGTTTCATATACATTTCCCAAAGACTGTTCATCTGAATATTCCATTGTTAATGGTGTAACGATTGTGCTTCCTGTTTTATGTGCAGCAATCGCTGTACTATATATTTTATTCAATATATTTTCTCTCAGCCAATAATGTGTCTTATATGTACTTTCTCCTAAAGCTCCATAATCCCAAGGAAATCGGGATGTTGTTCCATGCGTCCTCATTAATGGCTGGAAGGTTGAAAACTGCATACTTCTGGCAAACACCTGTGTTGTTGGTCCGTCTCCTGCTGCTCCACCGGACAAACCGCCAATATCGCCACCCCATGTTGTTAATCCACTAACGCTTGCACTAATTCCACCTGCCAGCTGCCTTCTGAGCCCCTCCATTGAAGTCTGCTGATCTCCTGTAAAAAATGCAGTATACGCTTGTGAACCTGCAGCGGCACTTCGTGAATGAAGTACAAAATCTCCATTTCCCATAAGTTGTGACATAGCCTCACAATATCTTCTGGAATACCAATATGCAAATTCATTATGCATTACTGCTCCATCTTTATCTACTCCCGGAAAATAAGCATATGGCTGAATTAGTTCTCCAAAATCTACTAATCCTCCCTTAGCTCCCCATTGAACTTCGCTGCTTAAGCGCCCTATCAATGCTGTTATAGAAGTATTCTGTGTAAAATCTATAAAGTCACCACAACTAGCTGTTTTGTCCCATATATATCTTATATATGGCAATTCATCTTCTCTCATCCCTGAAAGATAACTCTTCATTTCTTTCGGTGTCATATTGGGGGAATTCCATTTCAACACTCTAATTCCTGCACTCTTATACAAATCGTATACACTCTGAGTCTCTTTACTGGCTGATTCTAAATATACTGATGCTATATTTGGAGTTCCCATTCTCTTATACCCATTAATAGCATCTACTGAATTTCCATATACTCCTTTACCACTATTCCAAAACCCAATACTCCCCCCTGCACTATACTCATATGCCCATTTAGGAAGAAGGATAGATTTTCCCGTCAATTCTGTATATGCTTTCAGATTTTCTTTTGGTGCATCTGTCCAAAGATAAAAATCAAATTCTGCTCCCTTAAACTCTGCACATATCCTACTCGCCTCTGAATAACCGATATCAAATGTTCCCGCATAATATGTATTAAAAAATAATGTATATCCCTTAGAACTATGAAGCAATGGTATATTCTTGTAACCTCTCCACAATTCTGCGTTTAAAGTATCATCTCCATGATAACTGGCATCCAAATTCCACATCTTAAGACGCTTTCCTACCTGACTTAATTCATTAAATCTCTCCCCTGAACCATAAATTTCTTCTTTGTTTCTGTCTAACGGAAACTTCAGATTATATTTTATCAGTTCTCCTGCATCATTAAATGCAAATTCCATTTGCGTAGAATCTATTCCCAAAATACGCTCTCCTGAGCCATTGTAAATATGTATTTTGAATGCATCTTCTTTTTTTTGGAATACTACCTTTGTCTCATTATTTCCCTTCATGGTAATATCACCGGATTTTGAAATAGTATACGAAATTTTGTAATTCTCTGCTGCTTCAAAACTGCCTTTTTTTTCGCCATGTATTCTAACTCCTCCAATTTTAGGAAAAGATATAGACAATGGTACTATATAATCAGGTGTTTTTATTGTAAAACAGAATTCTCTGTCTTTCTGTTCATATCCCAGAAGTTTATTCGGTGTATTATAAATTCCCTCCATTGATGGAAACTCCGGACTATATCCACTATCAAAAGGATCCTGATCACTCGGTACTGCTGTATACCCATACGAAATTATTGGTGTGTGAAATGACATAATAACAATCAACAATATTAATACTATCTTTTCGACTCTTTTCATATGCGATATCTCCTTATAAGCTTATTCTCGCCCAACTTCCACACCCACTGTCATGTGCCATCCATACATCAAACTCACTTTCGTCCACAATATAATTCATTCTTGTATCATAATAACCTAAATCTTCTCTATTAACGCATAAAGATACTTTCCTGCTTTCACCTGATTTCAATGTAACTTTTTTGTATCCTTTCAATTCTCTCACAGGTCGTACTCTTGTGGCCTTTCTTCTATGGATATAAAGTTGCACTGTCTCTGTGCCATCATATTCTCCAATGTTTTTTATCTCTACAGTTGCTTTAAATCCTTCTTGTGTTTTTTCTAATTCTAAGTCGCCATATTCAAATTCTGAATATCCCAAACCATATCCAAATGGGAATAATGGTTTTTGTGGCGTATCCATGTATTTGTTTGTCCAGAAATAATCCCCTGCCGGTCTTCCGGTATTTGGATGATTATAATAAATCGGACATTCCCCTGATTTATGAGGAAAAGTCATTGTAAGCCTTGCACTTGGATTATAATCTCCAAATAATACATCTGCCACAGCGTTTCCCGCCTCACTCCCTAAATGCCATGCCTCAACCAATGCATCTGACATTTCAACAATCTCCGGGATTGCAAGGGGTCTTCCGTTGAATAATACTGTCACAATAGGTTTTTCTAATTTTTTTAGTTCTGACAGCATTTCTAACTGCTGTCCCTGAATAGTAATATCTGCCAGGGATTCTGCCTCCCCACTGTTCAAATGTTCAATCGTTGCAATAATTACATCTGCATCTTTGACTGTTTTCATCATTTCTTCTTTATCAAATGGCAGTTTTTCTCCACATACTTTCCCATATTGATAATCATATCCCTCTTTTTTCAATGCATCTACAAGAGTAACTGCATTTTCCCATTCTCCTGTAAATGACCAGCATCCATACATCTGCTCTTTATCTGAAGCTGCTGAACCTACAACCGCTATTTTTAATTTCTTTGATAATGGAAGAAGCTTATTGTCATTTTTTAATAAAACAATAGATTTTCTTGCCGCATCTCTGGCGATACCTCTATGTTCATCACATAAAAGACATTCTTTTTTAGTTACATCTGCATACGGTTTTTCAAATAAACCTACTTTGAATTTTAGCCTCAATATATTTCTAACTGCCTCATCAACATATTTTTCTTCTACTTTCCCATCTAGCACCATTTGTTCTAAAAGAGTTTCATACAAATCCGAACCTAAATCCATTTCGGTCCCCGCCTCAATAGACTGTTTTACAGCATCTTCAGTATCTAATGCTGTTCCATGGTTCACACATTCCTTAATCGCATTGGCATCACTGATTACCACACCCTTAAATCCTAAATTTTTTCGTAGCAGATTCTGTATCAACCATTCATTTGTCGTACATGGAACTCCGGATAAGTCGTTAAACGCCATCATAACTGATGCACATCCTTCTTTAACTGCAGCTTCATATGGTGGATAATATGTCTCAAAAAACTTTGGCATGCTCATATCTACCGTATCATAATCACATCCTCCTTCCACAGCTCCATAGGCTGCAAAATGTTTCACACAAGCTGCGATTCTATCTTCATCTGTTAAATCCTTTCCCTGAAATCCTCTTACCTTTGCTCTTGAGAAACATGACGCAAGATATGTATCCTCTCCCGCACCTTCAGCAACACGTCCCCAACGGGAATCTCTCGCCACATCCACCATAGGTGCATATGTCCAGTTCACCCCTCCTGCTGCGGATTCTTTTGCTGCTACTCTTGCCGTCTCTTCAAAAAGTTCATCGTCAAAACTACATGACTCCGCCAATGGTATTGGAAACATTGTCTTAAATCCATGAATAACATCCAAACCAAAGATTAAAGGTATTCCCAACCGGCTCTCCTCCACCGCAATTTTTTGATAATGGTTCGCTGTTTCTGCATCTATGACACTAATAAAAGAGCCTATTTCGCCTTTTCTTATTTCGTCTTCATGATTGCTCAACATCTTGTGATTAATAATTGCATCATATGTCTTCTCATCCATATCACCGCTTTTATATAATTTAAAAGCTTCCTCCTCAGGTATTTCAAATCCCCCTACCTTCGAAGGTGCTACCTGATGCAACTGTCCCACCTTTTCATGTAATGTCATCTTTGACAAAAGCTCTTCTATTCTTTCTTCAATATTCATAAATCTATTCTCCCTTTCTTTGTGCCTACTCACCAGTAATTCCTGTTGATTCTATACTTTCTACAAACTGTCTCTGAAAAATCAAATACATCACTAAAAGTGGTAATATTGACAAGAGTGTTCCTGCTAATGATACGGACTCACTAATAGAACCTGCTGCCTCTTTTCCATACAAAGCCTCATACTGTAATGTAAAACTCTGCAGTTTCAATGGCAGTGTCTGTATCTTTCCCCCCCATAATGTATTGCTCAAATATGTTTCATTCCAATAAAATACAAAGGAAAACAACATACTCAGAATAATTGCTCCTTTTGCCATTGGAAGTGACACCTTTAAAAATATCTTCCATTTTCCTGCTCCATCTATCTCAGCTGCTTCGTCCAAGACCACCGGATAGGAAACAAAGTAACTATAATAAACAAATATGAATATTGCACTATTAAGTCCCTGACCAAACAAGGCTGGCAAAAACTGTGCCCAAATAGTATCTGTTAAATGATATGTATCAAACAACACATAACGTGGTACAAGCATAACCTGTGTCGGCAATAAAAATGTTATCAATATCAATACTAATATTACTTTTTTAAATGGTATATGAAACCTCGCCAATCCATAGGCAATAACAGCCGTTACGGCTGTCTGAAGAACCGCCGGAATCAAACTCATCAGCATAGACATTCCAAAACTTTTAAAAAAATCCAATGTTTCAAATGCAGTACTAAAATTATCAAAACATAATTCTGTAGGTATCCAAGTCACGCTGGGATCTGTCAAATCTCCTGCTGACAGAAAACTGTTTACTATCATGTATAAAACTGGATACAAATACACGAATCCAATTCCTGCCAATATAAAATATACAAATATTTTTGATACTGGTATCTTTCTTTTTTTCTTCATTATGTATTCTCCTTTTTACTGATAAACCAAAACAACAGTCCTACCACTGCCAGTATTAAAAGTACCAATAAGAAATATATCCACGACATGGCAGCTGATAAACTATACATCATAGATGTATTAAACATACTATTTGATATTTCCTGATTGATTGCCTGTTCTGAATAGTTAGCTATTGTAACTACTGTATATATTCCATTAATTAAAATAATCGGTCCCATATGTGGCAATGTTATTTTCCAAAATTTTTCCCATGCTCCGGCACCATCAATTTCAGCTGCTTCATAAAGACTGGTTGATACCTTTTGGAGACCTGCTAAATAAATCAAAATCTGTACTCCTGAAAACCAGAGTATTAGTACCAGATTATCCAACACAAACACACATGGCTTACTAATCACACCTGGAAGGCTCTGTAGAAAAAGCATTATTTGGGAACCTTCTTCCGTAAAATTCACTGTATATCCCGTAAGAAGTTTACTTATAACCGGACCACTCATAATAATTACCGGCATAAAAAATATTGCTCTGAAAAATACTCTTCCACGAAATTTATTATTAAGCATCACCGCTACTATCAATGCAAACACCAATATAACCGGCGTCGCACAACATATCATCATTGCCGAAGAGGACAGATTTAATTTGAAACTTGTGCTTACATTCCACGCCTGATTATAATATTCAAGACCTGCCCATTTTAAATTTATCTTTCCCGGAGTAATGGATACTGCATTAAAACTATATAAAATACTGTTAATAAACGGAATCAACGTAAACACAGCAAATCCAATCAGCCATGGTGAAACAAATAATATTCCTTTCATGGTATTTGTTAATTTTGTTTTTTTATATTTTCCGTTTTTTGATACCTTACCCTTTGGTTTGATTACCATGTTTTTCTCCTATTCTATGCCAAATTATCTATCTGCTACCAAATAATTCTGTGCTGGAATATGTACTCCCTGTTTTGTCACATACTCCCGATTTAAATAATTAATATAAATTACTTTCCCATTATCATATGACACTGCCGCAACGCCTGTATCAAGCATCTTATGTTGAATAATAGAACTTCCTTCCACTTCTTTCAGTGCACCATTTAAATATTGATAAACTTCCTTCATCACATCAGACCAATCATTGTAATTCAGTGAAAAATAGTCTTCTAATGGAGTATCTATTAACTTTTCGTTTTTCTCTGACATAATTATAAAAGAAGGATACGCGCCATACTCAATCATCTTTAGTTTGTTTGTCTGATTATAAAATCCCTGATTCGCATATGGCGCATAATAGTCTATGCTTCCTTTCAAAACGATCTGTAAAAACGGAACAGAATCTGTTTCATACATATATTGACTATTCTGTAACGGCATATTTATATACTCAGATGTATCATTCCACAAATACTGATTCGGATTTTCTAATACTTTATCTTTTTTTATTTTTGAAACAGTTTCACTCAATATTTGTTTACTTTTCTGCCTTGATATTTTTTCATTCTTAGAATAATCACCATAAATCATGTTTCCAACTTTAGCCACATCCAGATTATACTCGGGATAATCCTCTACCATATCCGCCAGTGAATCAACCACATCTGACGGATGTGCATAATACTCTGTCGGATACATTAACATTGTATTACTTCTAGTATATGAAGAATAATTTTTCGAAATTGTAAGAGCTGACGTTGAAGCAATCCTCGCCTGATCTTCATTAAAACTTACCGGATTAGTGTAAAGATAAAATCTTCCACCATTGTCTCCAAGCATTTTATGTAATTCCTTCAAATCTCCCTCATTTCCAAGATCGGAATCTAAACTGGTTGTCCCATATTTATGTCCGCTGATTCCATTTTTCTGCCATCCTTCATATGAAACTGAAATATTTTTAATATCATTTCTCCGCAAATTATCAACAATATCCTGTGCTTCTTTCACAGAAGTCAACTTATTATATCCATTAAAAATAAGTCCTTCCTCCACTACACCTGCCATCATATGCAGATACATAGGAATTTCTTTGTCCTCTCGTTCATTCCTTTTCAATATTCCTGCATTTTTTACCAGTTCTCTATATTTTACAGCCATTCCGGAATAATCTGCCTTTTCGTTCGACAGAAAATAAAATGTAACTCTGCCGTTATATGCTTCTGCTTCATCCTGCGTAGTCATAATTGTCTTTCCGCTCTTATTGACCGGATAACTATATGCCTGTCTGTAATCAAATCTGGAAGATACCCAGTTGTAATCTGTCACCATTCCTGCCGGAGAAGCATATACTGAAGAATACTCTGCTCCCTCTTCAATTACTGCCATGTACGCATTTTGATTTGCACCATGCACCACACCATAAACCGGTATTGTAGCCTTTGGTGTATCAATCATGTAATCATTATTTCGCTTTGCTATCAGATCACCAGCCTCTGAAAGTCCATCTACAGATGCATCCTTTCCGTAAACTCTTTCATCATACACCGATGTATAAGTTCCCTTTTTATTATAGCGGATTAATGCTCCTGAACCATCCGGCACAAACATATACCCTGGCGTAGTATCCTCCTTTACTGTTCCTAAAAACGGTAATATCCAAACCGACTGCAGTTTATTATTTTTTAGTTCCTTTACCGTGTTTTGTAACACTTCTATTGTCAAATGGTCTTCTTCCAGTTTCATCTTAAATGACAATGATATTCCTGCCAAAACAAAGTTTGCATTACAAATTGCTTCATTTTCTTTCCAATTAAAATTAAGAGAGTTTCCACTATCTCCCAATGTTGCTCTGGCAGACTGGCAGTTTCCACCCAGATAATCTATGGATATAATTGAATTTGCCATAGACGACCACTTTTTATTCATATCTTCTGCCTTTGTTTCCTTTAAGCCTCCCCACACATACCCTGTTTCTTTATTTAAAATACGAATACCTTTTGTTTCATCTGAATAGTAAACTGCAAGGATATCACTTTCCATCTTTTTTTCAAAGCCTTTCAAATCAGCCAGTCTGTTTTTTACCTTTCTAACCTCTTCTATTTGTGTATACCTTACAGAAGTTACATCTAATGCAGATGAATCCGGTACAACAAAATCAATTTCTGATACTTTATTATCTTCCTTCTTTGCTGCATACGCCATAGTTACTGTTGCAGATAAAATGAATGTCAAGCCGATACATATTATTCTCTTATATTTGTACACGATACTCCACCTCCGATATTACCTCTCCTATAAACTCTATAATCTTATCCCATACCAGATATAAAATTGCTACCAGAATAAGTGCAACAATTGCAAAAAACAATGTTAGCAACACATTTTTCACTGTCTGTTTAAATGTATAATTATGCACATTCAATATACTTAAGATTACAAGTGCCGCTGACCATAAAATACCAATATACCACACTAATGTAATCAAAAACGCCTCGTTCTGGGTCAAAACATAACTCAACACAATTGCTATTGGTGCCATTATCATATATGGAACCATGGAATATGCCACTGAAACAAATATGTTTTTTATCGTTCCTTCGCCATCATTAATTGTGGAAACCATGTAATTCCCCCCAATAAATAAACCTAGAATGATAAAGAAAATTATCGAAAGCAACATTGGTGACAACGTTGACAAACTATTCTGATTAAAGATAAATCCTCTTCCTAAAATGTCTGCCATATATATGATAAACGTTACGATTATCATAATCCCCGCTGACAACAAACTTCCTCTTTTTCCAATCTTCAAATAATAAATTGCATCGATAGGATGTTTCAGCATTGTTCCCATATATTTAAAATCACCCTTTAATCTGCCAATTCCCTTTGCTGGTATTTCAGCAATACCATGTGTATTATATTGCTTCTTTTTTTTCTTCGGACGAACTGCTCCTTTGATTAGTGATATTACAAATATTATCAATAATCCGGCGATTACCCATACAATATATTTATTAATCATTACATTTCTGATTTCCCAGAAACACTCCGAATAGTTATCTCTATCATTGGCTGTCTTAAAATGCTCTAATGCCTCTGCATACTGCTGCTGTCTTAAAAGGCTTTTTCCATATCCTATATGAGCTATTTTGGACATGCCGTTTAATCTTAAAATTTCCTGCCAGATTTTTTTGCTTTCTACATAATTTCCCTTTTCTAAATCATAAATCGCCCTGTGATTCAACATTGCAAATTCTGTAGGGGCAAATACCTGAACAAAACCTCTTTCCTTATCTAATACATAAACAAATCCTTCTTCATCTAAATCAATCGCTGCTGCTGATGTAAACAATCCGTATCTGTCATTAGACACTGCTCTTCCTCCAAACGAAAACAGCAGATTTCCGCTATTGTCATATTCATAAATCAGCCCTGTCTGCGTCAATGCATACACATTTCCATATGGTCCTGCTGTCACATCCACGAAATTCCACTCATCATCCATAAACTTATTAGGTGATAAAATATTTGTACCTGCCATATTATGTAATTTCAATGCGTTTGATGTTTTCGTTTCAGCCTTAGACCATGAATAAGTTACCTCTGCACTTTGCGTAACACTATAAACTAAACCTCTGGCAGATAAGTCTATATTTTGTATTGCTCTTGGTTTCCTTGTCTGAAGCTGAGATTTCTGCTCTCTGGTATATATCATCTCCTGAATTCGTTCTAATAGTGTTAAGCTTCTTTGATTTGCTGCAAAGTACCCTTTAAACTCGCCATCATCACCAAACTGCATTAAACCATCATAAGAGCCTTCACCTACTACGATAATATTGGAGTCATCTGTAGCAACTACATTAACCGGTTTAAATATTGCCGATTTGCTCATCAAAGGTGAATCTTTTGGTCTGGAAATCGTTGTCAATATATTCCCCTGCCTGTCGCAGATAAATACCGCTTGTGCCATCGGATCTGCTATGTACATTCTTTCATCTGTCACAAACAATCCACTCGGTCCCTCAAATGCATCATTTGTAATATTTCTGGCAACTCCATTCTCTTTGTTATAAACTACGATTCTTTTATTTCCTGTATCTGCAATAAATATCTCTTTCCCGTATATAAACAAATCACTTGGCTGTACCAGCCCTTGTCTCTGCATATAAACCGTACTTGCCAAATATGCTTCCTGCGTTCTGATATAATCGCCATCTACAGAAATCGTATATGTGTATGTTGTTCCTTCTGATGCCGAAACAATATTTGTCTTTCCTGACAAAATAACACTAATAAGTATTATAAATAAAAATATATTCCTTAATTTTGTCGCCATATTTTTCTCCATTTATATTGTTAACTACTTAATTCCCGAGTTTGCCATAGTATTCATTACTCTTGACTGAAGAATAATAAATAAAACAATATTCGGAACTAACATAATTAATGCTCCTGCTGCTGCTATCCCCTGTGTGATAACACTTCCTCCTGCCGTCAATGTTCCTATATAATACGCAAATGTTTTTAAAGTCTCACTATCCAAATACATCGTAGAGGCATTTGCATCAAGCCATGCCCCCTGAAATGCTAATAACATTACGGTAGCTAACGCCGGTTTCACTAATGGAAACACTATTTTTCGTATAATCTGATAGTCCGTAGCCCCATCAATACGTGCTGCCTCAATCAATGCATCCGGCAGCTGGTCAATAAACTGTTTTACTAAAAACACTCCTGTTGGCACTACCAATGCAGGTATAATGCCTACAAGAAAATTGTTTCTAAGTCCTGTATATACAATAACAAAATAGGTCGGTATTGCCACAGCCGTCTGAACGAACATCAACGCCATATTATTAACCTGCAGCAATGCATCTTTGCCACGAAATGTTTTCTTAGATAAAACGAACCCGACGCACACAGATATCCACACATTTAAAAACATAATGACAACGGTATTCACGAAAGTGTTGAATAAATATCTTCCTGCCGAAATTGCAGTATCTGAAGACACCTCAAACAACCTCCTGAAATTATCAAATGTAGGATTTTTCACATAAAATCTTGGTGGATATGCAAACAGTTCATCCATCGGTTTAAATGCAGATACTACAATATATATAATTGGTAAAAGCATTACAATAGATATTGGTATCAGATACCCATATATTTTTATCTGGCTTTTATTAAATCTGGCAGGATCTGTATTACTTGTTCCCAATTTATGTCGCCTTTTTCTTTTTAACATACAGTACCTCCTACTCACCATCACTACTGAACACTCTTGCAACAACTCTTGACAATATAAATATCATCAACAGTAATACTGTAGAAACTGCCGCAGCATATCCCATCTCATAACGGATAAATCCATAATCATCAATATGATTTGCTATCAACTGTCCTGCATAATCCGGTGTGGGGTTGGCTCCGGAAAGTGTTACACCACTTCCACCATCTTTAAAGATATTAACAATCGCCATTACTGCACCGAACATCATTTGCGGTTTTATCGCCGGAATCGTAATATAGATAATTTCCTGAAATCTATTCTTGACACCGTCTATTCTTGCTGCCTCATACATTTCTTTATCCGTATTCAAAATACCTGACAGCATTGAGAGAAACCCTATGCCCATAGAACTCCAAAGACCTACAATAATCATAATGGGCATGAGATATGATCCCGACTGTAACCATTGAATAGGATTCTCGATAATATCATATTTTAACAGTAAATAATTCAACAAGCCTCTCTTGTCTCCACTAAAAACTGAACTCCATATAGTCGCCAGCAATACTCCACCAGTTACAGACGGAGAATATAATATAACGGTCATAATTGTTCTCGGTATTTTTGATATCTGAGATAATGACCATGCCAAAAAAAATGATAATACATAACCACCAAGTCCTACAAAAATGGCATATATCAATGTATTCGGCAATACTTTCTGCATAAATACCGAATCATTCGTAAGCAAATTCACATAATTGCTTAACCCTGTAAAGGACGGCGCACCAATTGCATTAAATGATGTAAATGATAATATAATAGCCGCCCCCACCGGGATTATAATAAACAAAATAAACAGGAATGTATAAGGTGCCATTAAAACTAAAGAGGAGTATTTATTTTTAATTTTTTTTAAAGAAAGGAGTTTACTTTTCATTTTTGGCACCTCGTCTTCCTGTTTTTGTGTAAAGCATTTTTAGTATCTCTATATTATAATCTTTAATTAATTTTCCATCTTGATCTATATATCCAAATTCCTGAAGTTTTCTTTTAATTTCTCTGTCTATTACTAAAACAGCCTGATCTAAAGATTCCATCATATCACTGCTGTCTATAACCACATCATTCCATACACCGCTTAACTCTCTCTCCACAATGTAAGACGCAGGATGTGGCGTAACTTCTCTCTGATACTGCCACTGTTCTATGGCTTTTTCTTTTACATCCGAATCAAATGGCAGTTTCTTGAAGGCCTCAATATTTGCTGTATTCCATTGGTATTCTAAACCTAAACTTTGACATCTTCTGATAGAATACTCATACTGTGTATCCTCGTCCAACCACCATTTAAGGAATTCCCATGCTTCATCCGGCTTATCTGTATTCGCAAAAATCATTGATGCCGTAGTGTCAGCCGGCTGATATCTGAGAATACTTCCATCCTTCTGTCTGGTTCCCGGACATAATGCAACTCCCCACTGTCCTGCCAATTCCGGTGCTGCCATCTTCAACTGGAGATACGTATTAAAATCTCCTATTCCGATTGGCACCTCACCATATCTAAAACTCAGATAAAAGTTTTCTACAGTAGTCTGCATTCCGTATATTTTGTAGAATTCTGTCATTTCTGTAATAGCATCCACCGACTCTGTACTATTAATTGCTGTCGTATTACCTTTTTCTGAATATATTTCTGCACCCTTTTGGTATATAAATGGAGTAGTAACTCCTAAACCCTTTAATGATGCTCTCTGTGAAATAGGTATATAACAGTTCATCTGATTTCTTAACAGTGTCGGCATCATGGCCTCTATGTCATCCCATGTCTGTGGCACTTCCAGATGTAGTGATTCCAGAATATCTTTGCGATAAAACAATAACTGAAAGTTTCTGGAATCCACAGCGCCATAAACACCGTCACCATAAGATGTTGCTACTAAAGATTCCAATTGATAATCTTTTGTGTAGACATCCATAAAGTCTTCATAGTCCAGAAGATTCTTTAATGCCCCTCTACAGGCAAACGTAAACGGCTGTCCTGCCGTTGCACAGAGCACCACATCCGGATTTGTATTCGTTGCATTGGACAATACCAGTTTTTGTTCATTTGGCATAACTTTCAAACGAATATTTGTATTATGCTCTTTATTATATGTCTCATCTAATAACTGTTGTAATATCTGAACTGTTACAGTAGATTGTGCCACCCACACTTCCAGTTCTTCTTCATTCTGATCACTGGCAGCATAATTATCACTATCTGCTTCGTCTGTAAATGACCATAAAAATCGCTTAATCGCCTCTCCTGCTGTTTTGAATATTGATATATCTTCTTTTGGCAGTTCATCTGTTCCATACAGATAAATTTTATCCAAAGATAATCCCTGACCTGTAAGGCAGGATAACACATTTCCTAAATACTTGGAGGCTGAATCATCACCTCTGAAAATATCTTCTGTCTTCCCTGGTATTTTTTCCGGTTCCTCCAATAGTTTTCTAAGTTTATCGGACGCTGTCTGTAAGTCCATCGCATATACCGGTTCTTTTCCGTCTATTTTTTCTAATTGCTCATATATTTTATCTGCCTGTTCTGCGTATTTCTTTATTCTGTCTGTTGCATCAGGCATATAAGATTCTAAATCCCATGTACGATTTTCATCGGACACCCCGCCTGTAATACGAAGTAACTCAGTTCCCAGTTGATTTACATTTTTCATCAATTCATCAATCTGTGAATATATTTCTTTATAATCTCCCACAGTTACCACCATTGCCAAAGTATGTTTTCCTTTCGCCAGGTGTACCGTCATATCCCCCTCTTCGTCATTAAATGTATAATTATGATATCCACTGTTTCCTGTATATGGGACTTTTGCATTCTCCCATCTGGAATCTGTAACTTTTCCATCTATCTCTATCGTTCTAAACACCGTCTTATTAACATCAGCATTTTGTTTCAAATGAAGACCTAAACGATAATTACCTTCCTCTTTCGCCTCAAATTCCCATATAATCTTCTGACCTGCTGTTCCCCATGCAGAACTGTCAATCAAATTAATTTTTTTATGATATGTATCATAAGGTGAAAGAGATGCGTCCCTTGCTGATGTTGCTCTGATATAAGAATCTGACTTTAACGAATATTTTTCTGCTTCAATTACAATCATCGGAACATTATCCGTTTTTTGCATTTTTTCTGTTTTCGTATCTTTTATTTTATAAAGCATTAATCCGGATATTTCTATTCCCTGCTCATCCGGAATTATCTCAAATGTATAAGTTTTTCCCTTCTCTAATTTCCACTGAACTTTCTCTCTATCCGTATTTCCATAATCTAAAAATGTGCTCTTCACATATTCATCCAAGTTTGTTTGTCTTCTAACGGATTCGTTCCCACTTCTATCAACAGCTTCTCTTGTCAAATCATGCCAAAGCATTTGTAACTGTGTCCGTTTTGTTTCTTTTCCATTCAATTTCACTTCATACAATGCATCTGTAGCCAGAACATCGCCCACTGGACGATATTCTGCTACAACACAATAATCTGCTGACTCTGGAGGCGTAACACGCAACTTCAGTTTTTCTTTTCTGGTTACAGTTATCGGATAATTTGAAA
Source organism: uncultured Eubacterium sp. (assembly GCA_900548465.1). Lineage (GTDB taxonomy): Bacteria > Bacillota > Clostridia > Lachnospirales > Lachnospiraceae > Eubacterium_G. The sequence goes on along the minus strand of URKY01000014.1, from coordinate 13,391 downwards.
CTTTCTTTCCACTAAGCCGGATATTTTCTGCTTCTATATTTGTACAGTCAGCTTCGTCATATGAATTCCAGTTTTCAATTGCCTGTTTTGTATAAAATCCGCCTGTCTTTCCTTCATAGGATTCGTTCTTTGTATTTAATTTTTCCTTTCCACACGCTAAAAGTGAAGTAACAATCATTACTATAACTAATAACAAGCTGATTCTTTTTTGCATTTTTCCTCCATCCTCTAACAATTTAACCTATTCTGTTCCAAACTTTTTTTGTAACCCGTTGTGTTTCTGTTCTATTTCGAATGTTTTTGTTCAAAATCTTTCTGAACTTTCAAAACTTTTTGTTCAAAATCTTCCCAGGCTTTTTTCATTTCCGGATTAGCTTTTGCTACCGCCTCTTTAATAATCGGTTCAACATTAGAACTTGTTCCGTCTGTTGCCTGATTCTGTGCTTCATCAAAATAGTTCTTTATTATGTCATTATACCGTGGCACTATTTTTTCCACATCAATACGTCTGCACTTATCAATATTTTTAAACAAATATTTGTCTACCTCTGTCACTCCCGGTAAACTATTAAATTTTTCTGCCACCTTAGGATTGGTTGTTGTAGGATAATATAACTTATTGATTGTTGCATATTTTCCTGTATTTGTCTCATCATACATGCTGAGTCTTGCCAAATTTCCCTCAGAACTATATGTAATAAATCTCAGAACCTGCCAAGCTGCTTTTGTATTTTCACAACTGCTTGTCATAAAGCAGTGATCTACATGGTACGGCATCACTCCTTTTGCCTTTTTATTCTGAGGTATTGTCCAACTGGTCCAGTTTTTGTCCGACCATCTGGACTGAGCATCTGCCAATTCCCACGTACCTACACCATGGAACAATGTAAGTCCTTTATCAAAAGCTGCATTATCTTCATCCGTTCCAAATTTTTTAACATAATCTGTCTTATCACCTGTTGATGTTCTTCTGAGAGCCCACGCTTCAAGCCCTGGAATAGCTCTTAAATTAATCATATATTTCAATGCTTTTACATACGCATCTGCTTCAAACTGATGCGTATCTTCATTATATCCATTTACAGTATCTTTAGGATTATAGGCACTCACTACCAAACTTGGTATCTGGAAAAGTTTTTCTATACCTGAATATGTAGAATTTGTAGCCGCTTTCAGATATTTTTCAAAGTCCTCTAATGTCCAGTCTAATTCCGGCATATCAAGATTTAACGCATCAAGAACATCTAAATTCACGACCATTTCTTCAAACTGTGCCTGATGTGGAAGCGCATATAACTTATCACAAAATGTATAATTCTTAACTAAATTTTCAGGTACATATTTAAAATCCGGATCATCCTTAACAAACTCATCCAGTGGATATACCCATCCCTGTGATATATATGTCAGCAGCGAACCATCCGTAGCAGCTTCATCCCAGATAATGTCAGGCATCTTTCCTGCAGAAGCCTTAGCTGACAAATATTCTGCCGCGCTGTCCTTATCTGTATGCGAAAAATAATCAAACTGAATATCCAACTTTGGATAAGCCTGCTGCAATGCATCAAAAAGAGCTTCATAATCTGTAGCTCTCGCCGTATCAACAGCAACCGTAACCGTTCCTTCTACTGAGTAGTCAGCATTCTGGTCGGTTCCTAACCCTTCAATCACCAAATCTCCACCTGTTTTCGTAGATGCCGCTTTCGTTGTCTCTTCCTCTGAACTGCCACCACATCCTGTAAACAAGCATGTAACCATGCTCAAACAAAGCACTACTGTCAATAATTTTCTCTTAATTCTCATAGTATAATACTCCTTTCATTTCTTTAATTCTGCACTGAATTATATCTATCTGAATTATATCTATGCAATAATTATATATCGACATCTTTTTAAATCCTATAGATTTTTTTTCACAATAAAGTCACGTATGGACTTTTTCGTTTTTTACTTTTTGATAATTCCCTTATGCTAAAAAAAAAGAGGGGTTTTCGTGTTTTTTCTACATACATCTATATTTTTTTCTTATTTTTCTTTAAAAAAGTAAATATTATCCATACAAAAAAGAGAGTCTGCAAGCAAACTCTCTTTCAATGCACGGACTTGTAAGAACAACTACTTTTCTGTGCCTCTTCGCTCCTAGGAGTATTTCTGACTGTGCAATTATATAATTTTATCAATAATCATTGATATATACTCACAATAATATTTACCAATAACTCTCGCCACGAAATCTGTCGGATGAACACCATCTCCAATAAACTTTTGTTCTTCTACTCCTAAAATAGACGAATAAATCAAACCTTCTGTCGGAACCAATACATCTGCATATTCGTATGCAAGTTTTCTAATAATTTGAACCTTACCGTATAAATCATCTCTAAAAAACAATTTATCCTCAGCCGGCATCAAATATGGCTCTAATATCATGATATGTGCTTTTGTCTTCTGTCTGATATTTTCTAAAATCGTACGGTATCTCTCCTCAAAAACCTCATTTGAAAGCCATTCCCTATCTTCCGAATAATACCATACATCATTAATTCCAATCATAATAGATACAATGTCCGGCTGAATATCAACCAAATCTGATTGTACCCGATTTAATAAATCTTCTGTTTTATTTCCATTAATTCCCTGATTCACAAACTCAAATGTACACTCCGGATATTTTTCTGAAATAAAACCTGCTGCATAGTGTGCATATCCATCTCCTAAATCGTGAATATCACTATAATCCCGATTAGAATCTGTAATGCTATCTCCTTGAAACAATATCTTCATGTTTCTTCCTCCTTAAAACTTTCAGTGTAACAATCATCAAAACAATTACAATACATATCAATACAATTATAATAGCATAGATCCATATACTCGTTGTGGCTTGTACTCCATACGCTTCTACCTCATACAACGTTGGAACACTTCCTGTTTTTTTCTCCACATCATGTATCTTTATATATTTCGCTATTGTTCCTTTTAATGGTATCTCTTTAATTCCACCTATACCTTCTTCTTCACTTAAAACCTCTTTCCACTCTTTTCCATTTTCAGATACAGATACTTTGTATTTTTCTGAATACTGAGCAGTCCATTTCACTTTAATGTTTTGAATTTCATTCTTTTCCTTTAATTCATAAATCAAATCCTCTGTTCCTGCTTTATTACTCAGAACATACTTTGAATTATAGTCACCATCAATTGTTGCTGCTAATTTTTTATCACTTACCTTTGCATCCTTAAGGACATTTTTGGTTTGAATTTTTCCAAGACTTATTTTAATTTTTTTCCAATCTTTTTTACCAAGATTAATAATGGTCTGTTCATTATTTTCACAAAAATAACCCTTCTCACCTTTGGAATTTGGTTTATTATCCAGACACTCTAATTTCTCACCATCTAATTCAACCGAATATGCTGCACTTCCCTTTAATATCACAGCAGTCGTTTCATTTCCGGAGTCTGCCTTTACTTCAAAAGTATTTTCATCTACCCGTGTACTCACGTATTTAGCACAAGTATTCTCATCTTTATAAAATATGTTCTCTCTCTCTTCATCCGGAATTGTAACCAGCAGTGCTTCAGCTTTATCCACGTCCTGCATACTGTCTGAAAGATTCAGGCTGTCTGACACTGTGACTGGCACTGTTGCTCCTGCTTTTAGATACACAGGTATTTCATCTATCGGAGCTTCTACCTGTTTTGTCTTCCCACCTTCGATTTTTTCTCCACTATAAAGTCCATACCATGTTCCTTTCGGAAAAGCCACATCATTTAAATATGCCTGTTCTTCCAATACTGGGCTCACCAAAAAATCATCACAGAATAAATAGGTAGTATATAATCCATCATATTTTGCCTCATTAGGATACTCCATAGTGAGTGGTGTTGCTACCGGTGTTCCCTTTTTATTAGACTTAATTGCTGTACTATATATAGTATTAAGCAAATTTTCTCTTAACCAATAATATTTCAGATATGTCTTTTCACCTGTTTTTCCATAATCCCACGGAAATCTGCTTGTTTGTCCGTGTGCTCTCATTATTGGCTGAAAAGCAGAAAATTCAACTGCTCTTGCGTACACTTCATTACTCAGACTGCCATCAAGTCCTCCTAAATCTGCTCCCCACATCGTAAATCCACTGGCACTATCTGATAAACCAGATATCAACTGCATTTTCATGCCATTCATTCCACTGGCCTGATCTCCATTAAAGAATGACGAATAACTTTGCGCTCCTGCACATCCGGCTCTTGAAAAAGTCACACTACCATCTATTGTTTTCTCTTTTAACACTTCGTTATATACTTTTGTTTCCCAATAAGGAAACATATTATGCATTTCTGCTCCAGTGCTTCCATTTCCTCTAAATAAAGCTCTTAATGGAATTAATTCGCCAAAGTCTACTAATCCGCCTGCCCAGCCTAATTTTCCATAATTTCCAATACGATTATTCAGCATTGTTTTTGACATAGGATCTGTAAAATCTATAAAACATCCAACATCTGCTAACGGATTATTTACCGATTTTGTTATCGGTAATTTCTTCGTATCAACTCCCGGCAGATATCCCTTCATTGTATCTATATTATAGTCTGGAGAATTCCAGGTAAGCAGTTTTGTTCCTGTTTTCTTAAGTGCATTATAAATTTTTGCATCTGTTATATCGGCCGATTCTACATATACTGCTGCTATATCAGGAGTGCCTATATTTTTAAAGCCTTGCTGCATTTTCAAAATAGAACCGATTGTCGAACCACCATATGTCTCCCAAAATTTTGAATGACCTCCCGCCATATATCGGTATCCCCACTTAGGGAGAACAATTGATGTTCCCGTAAGACTTGTGTAACCCGAAATATTTTCTTTTGGAGTCCCTGTCCATACAAAAAAATCAAAATCAGGACCTTGAAATTCCATCGTACATTTTTTACTGTTAGTATATCCTATATCCAGCCTGCCACTGTAAAACGAATTAAAAAACAAAGTATATCCTCTATTGCTATATATGATAGGAACATTTTTATATCCTCGCCATTTTTCTGCATTGAGTGCTCCTGTTGCATTGTTATACCCTGCATCAACATTCCACATGAGAAGTCTTTTTCCAGTCTGATCTAATTCATTAAAACGTTCTCCTGTACCGTATATAGATTCTTCACTTGCTAATGGCAATTCCAGCCGCACTTTTTTAATCTCGCTATTCTCAAAAGAAAATGCTATCTGCTCCGGAGAAATATCAAACAGCTTTCTGTTTTCCTTGTTGAAAACACTTAATCGAAAGCCACTCCCCTCCTTCTTAAAGCTCACTGCTGTTCCATCTTCTGCTCTCATCTGAATCATTGTTTTATCATTCTTTTGATATGTTATATCCTGAACATCTTTCGGAGCAAAATATCCTTTATGGCTTCCTGTCAACCGAAATCCTCCGGTAGAAGGAAATGTCAAATGTAATTTTTCTGTTTTTCCATCTACCTTCACTTCTAAAATAAATTCTTTCTGCTTCTTTTTAATTCCAACTAAACTGTCAACTGTTCTATACTCTCCACGAATCTGTGGGTACTTAGGACCTTCTGCACTTGTTCCAAAGGAATCCCACTCGTTCGGTTTTGCTTTGGTAGCAGCAAAAACTGTAGCAGACATACTTACTGTCAAAATAATCGAAAGCACTAATGCAATAATTTTATTACTTTTTCTCATCTGTTTCTCCTTTCCACTGTACCAAATTATAATTCTTTATAAATCCATGACCATATTGAATTATTTTCTTCCTTTTCTCTGTATTCAAAATCATATTCGATATCTTCACGTTTTGGTATCCATCCCTTATCATCTGAATTATACATCTCGGAATAATCTTCAATTTTAATATTTTTATATTCTGCCCAGACAGAATTCGCCGCAAGATAAATATATCCTCCATTATAATATGACGGAAGTGCCATCTCATACACATACTTAAATCCATCGACTGTTACTGTCACATATCCATCTGCAACCTCCATTACCATATGATGCCATTTTGTCTCATCATACGGCTTTAATGTTGAAACATCATTTCCCTTTTCGTCATAAACCGGCCAAAATACATGTTCCTCAAATGCGCCATCACTCTGATTGTTTCCGTCAAAATGCACATATCCATCCGGCTGTACTAATGCAGTAATTCCTCCACCTTCTTCCATAAAATGTCTGCCCATTTTTGCTCCAAAACCTATCGGTGCTCTATGCCATCCGGAATTACCATTTTTATAATCCAGTTCCAACTTGAAATTTGTATATTTCTTATCATTTAAATATAAATATGCCATATCCAGATAATTTCTACAATCATCCATTCCCGGCTCCTGTGCTTTACGTCTGATAACACCATCTTCTATTGCCCAGTTTGTTCCTTCCTGAACCTTAGTTAATGCATTCTTCGTAATATCTGATGAGTAATATTCTTTATATCCCGACCATGATGACTGGGAGAAATCCGATTCAAGCGTTTTAATACTGATATTTGAAAATGTAGTGTTTACTGAATTACTCGCAAAAAATACCCGTCCGCCTTTCTGATACTTCTGCTGAACATATTCTTTTATTTGAATTCCATCTATATAAAGATGCACAACACCTGCTTTTGCTACAATCCTATAATGATGTGCTTTATTCTTTTCAAATTTTTTTATACTTTCTGCTGTGTCTCCATATATTTGTTCATTGTTGGCATAATTACCTTCCATACAGACTCCGCCATTATCATCTGTCCAAAATACTGTACCTCCATTCGGCTTACGCCAGGTAACAGTATCTGTGGCACCATAACCTATATAGAATCGTTTCCATGCACTATTTCCTAATGTAACATCTACATCTAACTGCCAGTTATCGCTATACACATAGTTGCCATTAAGAAACATGTATGCCATTTTGTTCTGCTGATAATTACTTAAATTCCATTCTTTTCCTTGAAACTCTCCTAATTCCTCATTCTTTCTAATCAAAACACCTTTATCTTCATACCAATACTTACCCGGATCAACCTTTACCAACGGCTGATTCTCAACACACTCTGAATAATATGAATTAAATCTTGAAAAATCATTGGTTGATTTTTCTTCTTTTATTTTGATGTTTCTATACTGAACTCCTAATTCGTTTGCAGCTAAGAAAATCCTTCCACCATCATACCAATCAGTATAATAGAGTGGATTTGCATAGTCTGCAGTATCCCATGTCAACTTCCATTTACCTTTGATTTTTATATAATACTTAATCTCGCCATTTTTAACTACTAACTTTGCTTTAATCCAGCGGGCATTAAAATCAGCCTTGTCAAGCCAGTAGTCCCATAATGCACTATCCCACTTAACTCCATTATAAGCGGTAAATGTACCTGCCATCTTAATTCCATTCGTTCCACAAGTGCACCACATGGTTCCACTATTTTTGTTTGTCCATGTCTTACCTTTTTTTCCGTCAAATCCTATCCATGCGCCACCACGGTCTCCAGCTGGATTTTTATACTCAAGATTCATAGTAAAATCTTTATAAATTTTCTTACTGTAAAGAATAGCCATGTTCGGATATGGGTTTCCATCATTACATTCTTTCAGATTGTCTGTCAAATCCATACCTTTTCTTGTAATGACACCATTCTTATCAGCTTTCCAATAATAAGACATGCGAGTTGCTTTCGGTTTTTTCTTATCGCATCCTACTGTGTAATACGGCTCAAAATCATCCAATATAGAGTTTTTCCTCTTTATTTGTTTAACTTTTAAATTTCTAAACTGTGTTCCCGCATGATTACTTGCCAGGAATATGTATCCGCCATCATACCATTTATCATATGTAAACGCATCCTCTAACCATGCATTCAGCCACGGACTCCATTTCCCGCTTTTTTTAACTTTATAAAAATATTTTATTGTCCCATCGCACACTTCTATCTTTAATTTATACCAATCAGTGCCCCAGTTTTCTACGTTCTCCATCCAATAGTCCCAGATATTTGGTGTTTTTATTGACGGGCGGAATTTGTTATGATTGTATGCATCAAAGCTTCCAACCATTTTTACCACCCGATCTCCCTGTGTACTCAACATTGTTCCGCCCAATTTGTTAAGCCATGTTTTTCCTTTTTCGCCATCATATCCAACCCATGCAGAACTTCTTTTATCTGTAGGTGACTTAATATCGACTTCCAAACTAAAATCTTTATATTTCTTTGTATTATAGAAAAGATATGCCATGTTCGGATATGGATTACCATCATTAGCATCTTCACCTTTTTTTACATCTCTTCCTTTTCTTGTGATAACCCCATTCTCATCTGCTTCCCAATAATGTGAAGTAAATACCTTCTTTGGTTTTTCTTTATCACACCCCACTGTATACCATGTTTCAAATTTGTCTAAAACAGATTTTTTTGTAGTAGCATTCGTGACTTTAAAGTTTCTAAAAGATGTGCCACCACTATTACATGCCAGAAAAACATAACCTCCGTTATACCATTCATCATATGTAAATGATTCTTCCGGCCATGCGCTCATCCATTTTCCACTTGTATTATAAAAAAATTTAATTTCGCCATCCAATACTTGAATTTTAACTTTATACCAATCTGTTCCCCAATTTTTCACATCATCCATCCAATAATCCCAAATGACAGGTTTACTTTTCGATGATCTAAACGGATTCATTCCATAGGCATCAAAACTTCCCACTAATTTTACGGCACTTTCTCCAATTGCACTTATCATCGTACCATTGCAGGATGTCAACCACGACTTTCCTTTCGTCCCGTCAAATCCTACCCATGCTGATGCTTTTCCTTTTATTGGATTTTTAATCTCCACTTCTAATGTAAAATCCTTATATTGTGATACATTATAATAAAGCAGCGCCATATTGGGGTAAGGATTTCCATCATTTTCTGCGCCTACGTCTTTCGTCTTACGTGTTATGATACCATCCTGATTTTCTGTCCAATAGTCTTTTGTAAAAGCAGGCACTGGTTCTGCATTATAAATATCTTCTGCATAATATGATTCAAACTTTTTCAACTCACGAAATTCTTCTGACTCTTTATACTCTGTTAGTTTGAAATTTTTAAACTGTGTTCCCGCATGATTACTTGCCAGGAATATGTATCCGCCATCATACCATGTATCATATAAAAGTTCTTCTTTTTCGTATACCGTATACCATTTTCCATTATTTTTAATTTGAAAATTAATCTTTCCTTTTTTCACTTCAATTTTTATAGTTTTCCATTCTGCTTTGGTCCAGTCTGCCCCCTCCACTTCAGTTTTCCAGACTCTCTTCGTTGTGTTGTAGGTAGTAATCTTTGGTTTATCTCTATTACCAAATGTTCCAACAAGATTCACCTCGTTTTTGCCATTGGCTGCAATCATAGTTCCCTGACCATCACCAAACCATGTTTTGGCTACATCATCTTCTATTTTTCCATCAAATCCTACCCATGCTCCACCTTTTTTAGGATCAGCATTTTTATAGTCTACTTCTAAAGAAAACTCTTCATACTCTTTTACATTATAAAATAAGTATGCCATATTTTTATAAGCATCCCCTACGTTTGCTGTTGTATTTTTCGAAGTTCTGGTTAGAATTCCATTTTCATCTTCCGTCCAGTATTTTTCTTTGCTGACAACATCTGCTACTGAACTGTTACCTTTTGTATCTTCTGTATAATAACCATTGAAATTCTTGAGAATATTTGTATCTTTAATCTCCTCTATCTTAAAGTTTCTAAACTGTGTTCCAGCATTGTTGCTTGCAAGGAAAATATACCCTCCTTTATACCAGTCTCCATAATAAAATTTGTCGTCTCCCCATGCTGCTTTCCATTCACTTCCGACCTTAGTATAAAAATTGATAACTCCATCTTTTACTATAATCTTAACTGCGTTCCATTCTGTTCCCCAGTCTGCTCCTGATATATCTGTATCCCAAAGTGTACTTCCATCAGTCTTTGCTCCCTTATTAGATTTCTGCCATGGTATATAAGTTCCTATAAGTTTGACCGTCTTTTCTCCACTTGTTCCAAATATTGTTGCACCATTTTCTGTGCACCATGTATTTGCAGTATCATCAGTTACTTTTCCGCCAAATCCCAGCCATGCTGCTCCTCTTCCTTTATTCGGATTTTTATATTCTACCTCTACAGTAAAATCCTTATATTGTTTAATATTGTAATACAGCATCGCCATATCCGGATACGGATTTCCGTCATAATTAGGATTCTGGGAATTTGTTTCCGTCGTAGTATCTTTCGCTGTTCTGGTAATAACACCTGCTCCATCTTCCTCCCAATAATCCGATTTTATCACTTTTTTTGCGGGATAATCTTTTACATTATCACTATGTGCTGTATAATAAGCGTCAAATTTGTTTAACACATTTTCCTTTGCAAGTACAGCCTTCTTAATTACTGGCAGTTGAATTCCTGTAATAACAATAGCAATACTTAGCATTATTGAAATTATCTTTCTTTTCATTTCCGTTCCTCCTAATATGTTCTCCATCCATATTGCATCTTTATTTTATCCTTAGTGTAAGTATATCTCCTGTCTTATTTAAATCCTATAGACAATTTAGTATTTTTTTTTTTTCATATGGACTTTTTTATTTTTTTTACGAAATCGCATATCGCCTAACCCTGACTCCCATTATCAATCTGATTAATTATAATACACAAAAAGACAAGTCATTCTTTATACCTCGAATATTGACCTGCCTTTTTATGTTTGATTAAAAAATTTTATTATTTTATCCTTTTATCAATTTGTTATTTTTTTATCTTAACTCTCTTAATTCTACTCCACGCTCCGTTTTTCGTTCCATTAACTCCTCTTACTCTTACATAATAAGTTTTTCCTTTTTTCAAATTCTTAATTACGTAGGTAAGTTTTGTTGTAGTTTTTATTTTTGCTTTTTTAAACTTTTTATTCAACGAATACTGAATCTGATACTTTTTAGCACGTACTGCTTTCTTTAAAGATATTTTAATTGATTTTTTCTTTGTATTTTTCAATTTCTTTATTACAGCTTTTGCAGGTTTCTGAACCGTTACCTGTCTCTGTGTTGTCGTACCCAGAGTATCTGTCTTATTCGTTGTAGTTTCCTGTGTTACAGGATTTTTTGTTGTTATATCATCTGTTACCGGTTCTTTCGTTGTTTCGTCCGGATCTTTTGGAATATCTATCTTATCTGTTTTTAATGTCTTCATCCATCCTTCAATAATCGGAGATAAAGTTTCATATCCCTGTGTACTTGGATGACAGCCATCCATCAAAAGATTCTCCATGAAAGATTCATTGTCTAAAATGCTGTTATCTCTGAGGTTCAGGTACTGAATTCCCCACTTATCACAAATCTGCTTTGCTAAATCAAAATACTTGTCAGAATCATATGCCGGTTCCCATTTAATATTAAATGTCACAATATATCCTATTTTAGCATTTGGATATGTAACAATCAATCTTTTAAATAGTGCCTCGAGTGCTCCTGCAAAGGTTGTCTTATCAAACTTATTATTTAAAGATGGGGTTATTGTTCCTAATGGACAAACTCCCGTTTCAATATTTTTCATAGCATCATTTATTCCACCTTCTACAATAATATAATCCCAATCTTTGCTTTCTACACATGGTGCATTTAATTCATTTTCAATAATTGTCGCCGGACTTTCTGCTATCGTTGCACCACCTACAGAAACATTCAACCAATCCATTTCATTTTTCTCACCAATAATTCCGCCCCAGGAATATCCTACCGGATTTACAAGATCTGCACCAGCTCCATAACTGATAGAATCTCCTATGAACAATGAAGACTTTTTATATAATGGGCTTTCTGTATCTTCTGATATTGTTCCACTGATTTCCTTAATGGTTATATTAGAGAATTTTGCTCCTGTAGCGTTTGATGCCAGATAAATGTATCCTCCTTTATACCAATATGGAATAGAAAACTTAGTCGGTGTCTCCTTATCATCAACGTATATTGTAACAGCACGGTCTTTTACTATCATTTTTACATGAACTGTACCATTTGCATCAATACCTTTATAATGTTGATCTCCCCATGTGTCCCAGTTTTTGAACACGCCATCATCATTAAAGCAATTTCCTACATGACATACGCTTGCTTCTGTCGGTGAATCAATACCATCAAAATAGATACCCATTCCACCACCTGATTGTCGAAAATGTCTTCCTTCCTGAGCTCCAAAGCCAATAATCGTTCTTCTCCAGTTATTCTTTCCTATATTAATGTCGGCTTCCAATTCAAATTCATAATATTGCTTATCTTTAAGGAATAACTGTGCCATATACAACGCATCTTTTGCTTCCGGATTATCTTCTACAGCCTTTCTCTTATAACTTCCATTCGTCTCAGTCCAATAATCTGTTGGCTCTGCTAATCTCAAATCAGAAGTTGCATTATCTTCTGTATAATAACTGCTTACTTTACTAAAGTCATTGGTTGGTTCCCCTTCCTCGCTATTATATTCCTCAATCTGAACATTTTTGAACTGTGTTCCACCATTGTTTGATGCCAGGAAAAGATATCCGCCATTATAATCATCACCAACTGATAGTGGCTGTTCCGGCCATGCCAAGCAATTGTCTACATAAATCTTTATTCTGCCATCTTTTACTTCCAATTTCATATTATGCCAATTATCATTTGACACATCAACACCGTCAATTGTTGTATCCCACTGTGTTGCTGACTGGTGCGTTCCACTATTAATATCAACAAAACTTCCTGCCAGTTTGATAGAATTTGTTCCGTATGGTTTTATCCATACCCCTGTATCTTCACCATTCCATCCTAGTACATCTTCATCAACAACCTGTGCCCCAAAGCCAATCATTGCCCCCTGTCTTACTTCCCAGTTATCTTTATGTGTAATACCATCCTCTTCATAATCGCCTCTGATATTGTTTTTAAAATCCACGGAAAAAGAGAATTCTTTATATTTCTGAACGTTATATGCCAACATTGACATATCCGGCCAGAGATTGTCGCCAGTATTCCACCATGTACTATTCATATCTGTAATGACACCATCATCATCTACATACCATTTTTCCGTTTTATTTACAGATGTAAGGATATTTCCTGTTGTTCCTAAATCAGAAGCGTAGTAAGCACTGTACTCCTTCAGTCGTTCTTCCTGTGAAGTTAACACTACTTTATCGCCCGCTATCTTTATATTCTTAAACTGTGTGCCACCATTATTTGAGCCTATTACTACATAACCACCCTTATACCAGTCAGAATATCCAAGTGGCTGAGTCGGCCATGCCTGCTGTTCATCTACAGTAATCTTTATAATTCCCGCTTTGACCTCTAATTTCATTGTATGCCA
>URKY01000013.1 GCA_900548465.1 uncultured Eubacterium sp. | reverse complement strand
AGAAACATAGAAAGATAGCCTTCGAATCAGATAATCAGGATGTGGCTGTTGTATCTAAGAAAGGTATAATTACAGCTAAGAAGAAAGGCACATGTTCAGTTTATGTTTATGCACAGAATGGTGTGTACAAACAAGTGAAAGTTACAGTTAAATAAAGATATATAACATTAGAAAAGTAGCGGGCATTATGATACGCCCCGGTCAGATAGACGGGGGAATATCGTGAAGCCCGTTATTTAGCTTAAAAGCAAAAGGAAAGTAAGAAAATAGCAATTCGTGTGGCAAAAATGGGTTTTACGTAGACAAATTTGAAGGCAGAAAGCAACAGGAAAGCAAGAAAAATAAGAAGCTGTGTGGTAATAATGGGCTCTCAGCGAGTAAATTCGAAGCCAGAAAGCAACAAGAAAGCAGGAAAATAACAAGCTATGCGGCAATAAAGAGCTCCCTGCGAGAAATTAGAAGCCAGAAAGCAAAAAAAGCAACAAAACCAAGTTAAAACATAAAAAATGTTGCCTCAACATAAGCAATTCATCCTCTCTCCGGAGACCCGGGGAAGGGAATGAATACCAATCTTAGAAAGGCAACATTTTTTCTAGTTCTCTTTAGTATCATCTGAAAAATTTTCTGTTCTTTCACTAATAATATATCGTGGTCTGTGTTTAACTTCCATGTAAATCTTTCCTATGTATTCACCGAGAACACCCATACATAGAAGCTGAACACCACTTACAAAACAAATAACGGCAATGGTACTTGTCCAGCCGGCAACTGTAGTTCCAAGGAACTTCTGAATTATTGAAACAATAATAAATATAAAACTTACAAGAGCAACGATAAAACCAAAGCTGGTTATCATTCTGATTGGTTTTATGCTTAAGCTTGTAATTCCATCAAAAGCAAGTGCAAGCATTTTCTTCAATGGGTAATGGCTCTCACCGGCAATACGTTCGTTTCTTTCGTAATATACTGAAGTACTCTTAAAACCAACAAGCGGGAACATTCCTCTTAAGAATAAATTAACTTCCTTAAAATTAGAAAATTCCTGAAGAACCCTGCTGCTTACAAGTCTGTAATCTGCGTGATTATAAACAACCTCTGCTCCCATAAAGTTTAGGAATTTATAAAAGCCTTCAGCAGTGGCTCTCTTAAAGAATGTATCAGTATCTCGTTTTGAACGGACACCATAAACGATTTCACAACCGTTTAAATATTCATCAACCATTTCATTCATGGCGTTAATATCATCCTGACCATCACAATCGATGGATATTGTAATATCACATTTATCCTTGACTTCCATTAAACCGGCAAGAACAGCGTTCTGATGACCTCGGTTTCTGCTTTGAGTAATACCAATAAAGTGCTCATCTTCGGATGACAATTTTTTGATTATATCCCATGTAGAATCTTTACTTCCGTCATTTACAAATAATATTCTACTGGAATCGCTAATTTTTTCTTTAGATATAAGTTCTTTTAATTTGTTTAAAAATAGGTTCTTTGTTATAGGAAGAACTTCCTCTTCGTTATAACAAGGGATTACTATATACAGTTTTGGTTTCATATTACCCTCCTTACGTACCTGTCAATTATACATAAAGATATGGGGTTTTTCAATTGATATGGCGTTTTTTGTTGATTTTTTGGTAAGTACGATATATATTATTTATAGTTTTGGGAGGAGATTATTTACTTATGAAAAATTATAAAAGCTTTTTTCAGGCAGCCATCAAGTTCGTATTTGTTATTATGATGTTGATGGTTACCTTTATGGTTGCCTGCTTTTCTTATTTAAGTCCGTATGTTACAGTTCAGAATTTTTTGATTCCCGCAGGTATTTGTCTTTTAATAGCAATTGTTTTTGTAATTTTGTTTTGCTTCATATATAAAAGAAGTAACATTCATGATGTTAAAATATTAAAATCATCAAAAACAATTATTATAGCGTCACTGGTATTGCTTATGTTGCAATTGTTTGTCTGCTATAGTGTTTTCTTTTTGACAAGCTGGGATTCAGAAGTACTTACGGTAAATGCATTTAATATTGCACATAATAAAATAGGAAATTTAAATAATGATTACTTTTCAAGATTTCCAAATAACTTATTCTTAGAATATTTATTTATACTTGCATATAAGTTCGCAGATTTAATTGGGATGTCAACACTAAAAACAGGAACAGAGCTGATAGTAATAGGGCAGTGTGTTTTGAATTCCATAACAGGGTTTCTGACATTTAAGATTGCAGAAAAAATAAGCAATAGCTACAAAGCAGCATGGTGTACATGGGCGTTTTATTTTATTCTGGTTGGTTCAGCATTCTGGACAATTGTCCCATATTCAGATTCAATAGCATTAATTATTCCGGTGCTTATTTTGTGGATATGGACAACATTAAAGACAGAAAAATATACGTACCTTAAATGGTTTTTTATAATAGTTATTACTTTTATTGGTTATAAAATAAAGCCTCAGACAGTAATAGTATTTATTGCAATAGTTATTATACAGGCAATATATGCTGAATATAATAAGAAGATATTCCTTCGCCTTATAAAGGCAGTTGTGCCGGCAATGGTCGTAGTAATGCTTTTAAACATTGGTATTGGAAAGGTTGTTTCCACACTTTCGTTTAATATTGATAAGGAAGCAGAGTTTGGAATGACTCACTTTTTTATGATGGGATTAAATGAAGAATCCGGTGGAATATACAATAGGGATGATATTGTTTTTTCAAATACAATTGAAACCAAAGAGGAAAGAAAAAGGGCAAATATTGATGAGAGCATAAAACGTCTTAAATCTTTTACTCCGGGAAGAATGGCAAAACATATTACGAGAAAGACCGTATCAAACTATGGTAACGGTATGTTTGGCTGGGGACAGGAGGCAGGAAGTTATTTTTACAAAAAAATATACAAAGATAGAGTTCCCGGCATATCAGGTTTCCTGAAGAAATGTATATACAACACAGGTGACTATTATAGGATATTTGCAATAATCAAGCAGTTTACATGGATAATGTGCCTTTTACTTTGTGCATTAAGCTGTATGAGGAGAGAGAAGAATATAAATGAGGCAATTTTGGTGATGGCATTGTCTATTATAGGTCTGACCATGTTTGAAACTTTATTTGAGCCAAGGGCAAGATATTTCTATATATACGTTCCTTTCTATGTAATATTAGCCCCAATAGGATTGCAAAATGTTCTGGAGAAATTCAAAAGTAAAAAAGAAAGAGTATAACATAGATTTCAAAAATGTGACCAAATATGGTATAATACATAGGATGTTTAGGAGACTATAGAATTATATGAATTTTTTTAAAAGACTGACAGGTCATTTTTTGACGATAACAAGGCACAGACATATGGTAATCAGACATTGCGCAAAGGCCGGTATTTTATGGCAGGGTTTGCGACATGATTTGTCAAAATATTCTTTGCAGGAATTTATTCCCGGGGTCAGATATTACACCGGAACCCGTAGTCCCAATGAAGGGGAAAGAGAGGAGTACGGATATTCTATGGCATGGATGCACCATAAAGGAAGAAACAAGCATCATTATGAGTTCTGGGTTGATTATAATTTAGAAACTAAGCGTAATGAACCTGTTGAGATGCCTTACAATTATGTTGCAGAGATGTTTTGCGACAGATTAGCGGCAAGTAAAATTTATAATGGAAAGCAATATACTGACAGGTCTCCGTTAGAATATTTTGAATATAGAAAACCCCATAAAAGCATTAATTTAAAGACAAGAGATGAAATTGAAACATTACTTGTAATGAATGCTGAAAAAGGAGAAGAAGAAACATTTAAATATATTAGGGAAAAACTTAGAAAGTATAAAGAGGAGAAGTAAATGAAAAAAGTTAGCGTAATTGTTCCAGTTTACAATGTAGAAAAATATTTGGAAAGATGCTTAAATTCATTAGTGAATCAGACGTTACAGGACATACAGATTATTGTTGTAAATGATGGAAGTCCTGATAACAGTCAGGAGATTATTGACAGATTTGAAAAAGAGTATCCTGATAAGTTGAAGGGCTATATTAAGGAAAATGGAGGACTTTCAGACGCAAGAAACTACGGAATGCAGTTTGTTGAAGGTGAATATGTTGCATTTGTTGATAGCGACGACTATGTAGACGAGACAATGTATGAGAAACTATATAATAAAGCAATTGAAGAGGATTCAGAACTTGTCGTATGTGGATATTATAAAGTTAATGATGCAACATATACAATGACTCGTGCACAGTATGGTAATATGGATGAATACGGAAAATCAGCAAGTGAAAATCCTATGCTTATAGAAATGAGCGCACCATATGCATGGAACAAACTTGTTAAGTGGGATTTGTTAAAGAGGAGTGGAGTTCAGTTCCCGAAGGGATATATTTATGAGGATATTCCTACAATGTATCTTCTCATTGCAATGGCAAACAGAGTGTCAAAGGTAGACGAGCAGCTTTACTACTATATAGTTGAAAGAAAAGACTCTATAACAGCTACATTTAATAAATCAAAGGTACTTATAATGAAATCTCTTGATTTGTTTAATCAGAGATTTAAGGATGCAGGACTTTTTGATGAGTTCAGAGACAGACTTGTAGTTATTACTTTAAGACATACTTACTTCAGATTTATTGAATTTGACAGATTTGATGACAGGAAGATGAAAAAGAAACTGGTAAAGGAAGGCTTTGGTGTACTGAATAAGTACTTCCCGGACTGGAAGAAAAATTCCGGAACATACCAGAGATTTGGTTTGCCACTTGATAGAAATGTTAAACGTTGGTTCTATAAGAGAAAGGCATATTGGTGGTTTGTTGCAAGAATGCCATATACATGGGTTGTAAAATTCAAGGAATGGGATCAGAAACACTACAGACGTGGTGGTGAGCTGAGATATGAATATGTTAAGTATTTTGAGAACGACAAGGTTGTAAATAACCGTGTTCTTATTGAATCATTCCATGGAAAAAATATCTCAGATTCTCCTTATGCAATTATGAAGGAGATGCTTGCCAGTGGTAAGAAATATGAAATATACTGCACAACGACAGCAACGAATTATAAATTAAATAAAAAGTTCATTAAGGCAAACAAGCTTAATGTTAAGCTTGTTAAACTATCCAGCAAGAAATACTATAAGGTTCTTGCAACGGCTAAGTACTTAATTAACAATGTTTCATTCCCGCTTTGGTTTATTAGAAAGGATGAGCAGGTTTATCTGAATACATGGCATGGAACACCACTTAAGACCCTTGGAAAAAATATGAAAAAGGGAATAGAGTCCATGAATAATATCCAGCATAACTTCCTTCAGGCAAGTCATTTGCTGTTCCCTAATGAATACACAAAGGAACATATGATGGAAGATTATAATTTGGACAAACTGTACACAGGAAAAACTGTTGTAGGTGGATATCCAAGAAACTGCATATTCAGTGATAAGGAAGCAGGAGTTGAAGTTAAGAAGAAATTAGGACTTGAAGGAAAAACAGTTTATGCTTATATGCCAACATGGCGTGGGGCTAACAGTTATAAGATTGCAAAATCAGATATGTTTACAAAGATATTAAAGCAGTTTGATGAAGTTTTGGATGAAAATCATGTTATGTTTGTAAATCTTCATCCTAATACAAAGGAAGATATTGATTACAATGAATTTAAGTATATTAAACCTTTCCCAAATGATGTTCCAAACTATGAATTTATTAATAGTACGGATGCTTTGATTACTGACTATTCAAGTATATTCTTTGATTATTCAATTACAGGTAAGCCAATTATCTTATTTGCTTTTGATTATGATGAATATATGGATGAAAGAGGTATGTACTTAGATATTAAGGATTTACCGTTTGAACTTGTTTATGATATTGATAAGCTTTGTAAGATAATTAAGAATGACGAAATTTTCAGTCAGGATTACAGTAAGAATAAAGATTATTTTGACAAGATTTTGAAGAGAGAATCAATAGATGCGACAAAGAATATTTTGGACTGTATTATGACAGGAAGCACAAGAGGTGTAGACATAGAAGACTATGGCTTTAACAAAGATATAGAACGAAAGGTTTGCGTACAGCTTGAAAGAATTGATACAAAAGAAGAATATGATAAGTTTATTGAAGAAAATAATGGCGAAAATGTAGTGTTTGCCATTAGAGATGTATATTTCCATACATTAATGAATGAATGGTTCTTTGAGGAGTATAATAAGAAGGTAACTTATTTCATTTATAAATACTGCAAGTTTATTACAAGAGAGGAAGATGAAATCTGGAAGACCACTGATAAGGAACATAAGCCACAGCGTCGTGAGATTAAAAAGAAAGTAAGGGAATATGCTTTTAGAAGATCTCTTCCAAACTTAAAGATTACAAATAAAAAAGATATTAAACGTGTTATATAATATTTAGTACAAAAAAGAGGATTGCCAACATGTTGAAGGCAATCCTCTTTTTTATGGTTTATAATTTTTATTTTCCTATTTTTTCTTCTAATTCTCTAATACGCTTTTCATATATGGCACATTGCTGTGTAAGCTTACGATTGTGCTCATTCATTTTTGAAACAATGGAGGTAATGGTAATGCAGATTACAATTAAGAATAAAAGTATCAATGCAAAAATTCCATTTGTCCACTCAACAATGCCTATAGCACGAAGAGGAACTTCCAGAATTCCCGGGAAAATTACCACAAGAAGCATTATGATGCCTGTAAGTAACCAGAGGAGTGTGTACTTAAGAGCAAGGCTGTTTCGCTTCAAGAGGGTAAATAGAAAAACAAAGTATAATATAATTGCAACAATTAATGATATTCTTAAATATAAATTCATGCTTATTTCCTCCCAATGCTAATTATAAATCTCTTCAAAATAATTGAAATAGATACTTTAATCATATAGTAAATTGATTTAAAACTTTTAATTGAACTTTCGCCACCGAGACGTTCATGCATAATTACAGGAACTTCTTCAACTGTGGCACCGTGCATTACACTTGTAACAATTGCTTCCGGTTCAGGATAATCCTGAGCGTAATCCTTTGCAAATAAATGTGTAAGCTTTTTATTAGTGGCACGAAATCCGCTTGTTACGTCGTAGACTTTCTTACCACACATTAACTTAATAAGACCGCTTAAGAAATTAATCCCTGCACGGCGGAGTTTTGATGACTGGAAACCTTCCTTATCAATAAATCGTGAGCCTACAGTCATGTCAGCTTTGCCATCTAATATAGGCTGAATTAGTTCCTTAATGTATTTTGGATCATGCTGACCATCCCCATCAATCTGAATTGCAATGTCATAACCATACATATCAGCATATAAATAACCTGACTGAACGGCACCACCAATACCTAAGTTAACAGGTAAATTTAAATAATTAGCATGGCATTTTTCTAATATTTCGCGGGTGTTGTCAGTAGAACAGTCATTAACGACCAGATAATCTACATCAAAACCACAGTTTTCAATATTAGAGATTACTGTTTCAATATTATCGCTTTCATTGAAAGCCGGAATAATAACGAGTATCTTCATAATTCCTCCTAGAGTTCTTTATTATTGTTCTTATTTACATTATAACCCACAATGAAAATAAATACAGGGGCACTTAATACTGCCGGATATACATATCTTATCAAAGTGTTTGCAGGACTTGCAATACATGTTAGTAAAAGTACAAGTATTGGTGTTAACATTAATATTTTCTTTTTATCCCTGAAATATACAAATGCCGTAATGACAAGGATAATTCCCCAAACGTAGAAGCCTATGCTTTCAAGCATTCCAAGTCCGGGAAGTCTTCTAAATACGTAACAGAGATTACCCATCTGAATACGTACACGTGAAAGTGACTTAGGACTTTCAAGTCCGTAAGGCTTTCCGGTTTCGGCAATATCCGGATAAACAAGCCACTTTTCAGCTTCAGGATAGAAATATCCATAACAGTTATTCATTGTTGCCTGAACGTAGACATCAGGATACTTTCCTAAGTATTTAAGCCATACAGAGAAAAAGTCTGATAACTGTTCAGGTGTTGTATTTTTATCAAATCTTGATTTTACCGGATCGGAAATTTCAGGATCATATCTGTTTTCAATGTCTTTATTAAAGAAGACCGCCTTAAACTTATCCTTATCTTCCTGTGGAATGTCGTCTCCGTGTTCTTTTAGAACCCTTGCAGCCTGCTGGAAAGGTATTGAGTATGCTTCAGCAGAACTACCCGGAGAAATTTTTAACGCAGGGTAAATAACCTGAGTCGTAATTTCAAAAAGAAGAATTGGAAGTATAAATGCAATTGCAATCTTCTTGAAGTATTTCCTGTAAGCAATAAGGAATACAACAGCAGTAATCGCAACTACGTATAATCCGTTGTTTCTAAGGAACATCATAATTAATGTCAAAAGAGCTAATTTGACAAGATTTGATTTCTTTGCAATAAATGCTTCCGTGTCTAATACAAAATCTATTAAAAACAGCAGATACAACAGGGTTGTAAATGCAAAGTTAGTATCCTTTAATGTGGTAAATGCGAAGTTAGCATGAACCGGAATAAGTCCAAACATTAAAAGTAATATTATTCTCAATGTTTTATTAATATTTTTCTTTGCTAAAAATCTGATTGTGTATGATAAAACCAGAGCAAATAATACAGCCTGAATAACAATAAATAAAAACAGTCCGATATATGGCGAACCAAGAATATTTCCAAGTTTGATAAAGCCTACAGCCATAAGTGTCTGTAATACCGGATTGTTGTTGTTAAGTGTAACACTTGGGTCAATAGGAATTACAATACGTAGACTGTTTGTATTTTTTCCATAGAAAGTGTCCAACATATCAAAGAAGTCAAAGTTTGTTAGGCCCGGAAATGCTGCTATATAATAAGGAAGCCACATTAATAAAATAAGACCGGCTACAATAAACAATGATTTTCTATTATTTGTAAACCAACTTTGTACCTTTGAATCTTCCTTAATAAAACTGAATCTTTTGAAGAATAGCAGTACACCACAAATTAAAAAGTAAAATAAAATTCCATAGCCTGTTGCTGAAACAATTGACTTGATTACATTTCTTGTTGAACCAAAAACGAAATCCCAGCTTGCTGTATGTTTAAATGAAGAACCAAATATCTGGAAAAATGTAAAAATAGCAGAAGTTACTGCCGCGCATGGAACAAATTTTGTCATATACTTGGAAATTGTGTAAAAAAGCAATGTCAGGGCAACAACAACTACAAGAGCCTGCATATTATAGCCAGATAAAGATCTCTTAAAGTCCCAAAGTAAACGGAACAATGCGTTTGGATTTTTCATTGAAATTTCGTCTTCAATAGCCTTGTTTGTAACAACCTGTAGTGAAAGGTTTAATGAAACCGATGATAAAAATCCAAAAATAAGATACTTAAGTAAATGTGTTTTTTTGTTTTTCAAAATAAATCTCCTCACCTGTGTTATTTTTTGTTGATTTTTTTCGATATTATATATTTTGGTCTGCCTTTTACTTCCTCATAAATCTTAGAAATGTAATATCCGATAATGCCTAAACTTATCATTATGATACTTCCAATTATAAGAATCAGAAGAATTACAGTAGTAAATCCTGCAACGGCATGTCCCATAAAGAATTTTATAAGAGTCTGAATGCCAAGGATGATTGCAAAAAGGAAAACCAGAACTCCGGCAATTGTTACAACCTGCATTGGAGCAGCTGAAAAAGCAACAATATTTGTAATGGCGTATTTTATCAGTGACCAGGTTGACCACTTTGATTCACCTTCTTCTCTTTCTCTTACGTCAAATTCCACAGTTGTTGTTTTGTACCCAATCCATGCTGACAATGCTCTAAAGAATGCGTTTCTCTCAGGCATAGCAAGAAGTGAGTCAACAGCCTTACGGTCTAAAAGTTTAAAATCTGAGGCACGGGACATATCAATTTTCACGGCTTTGGAAATAAGTTTGTAAAATAATCCGGCGCTGGCCTTGTGGAGAATGCTTTCTTTACCACGGCTTCTCTTTACACCTTCAACAACTTCATAGCCTTCCTGCCACAAACGATACATTTCTATTAATGTTTCAGGGGGATGCTGCAAGTCGCAATCCATAACAATGCAGGCATCACCTGTAGATTCAGCCAATCCTGCAAAAAGAGCTGATTCCTTGCCGAAATTTCTTGAAAAATGAATTCCAACAACATTAGGATTGCCCTTTGAAGCCTTTTCTATTTCGTTCCATGTATCATCTTTTGAACCATCATCTACGAAAATAAGCTCGTAAGGAATATTGTTTGATGCCAATAATTCCGAAATGACACCGGAAGCTTTTGATATAT
The DNA here is from genome assembly GCA_900548465.1 of uncultured Eubacterium sp. Lineage (GTDB taxonomy): Bacteria > Bacillota > Clostridia > Lachnospirales > Lachnospiraceae > Eubacterium_G. The sequence continues at coordinate 41,959 of URKY01000013.1, read as the reverse complement.
TTTTTCCTTCATTATAACTAGGTAAAATTATTGATAGCATAAATTTATCCTTTCTTCCCAATGTTTGTCACAAATTTCATTGTAACATAATTTAAATAAGTTTGAAATATAAAGTTGTGCGACGCTTTTACAAAGGAAAAATATATCATCACTTTTTAATCATAATTGACTGATAATATTATCACGATATAATCATATGTATATATCACATATGACTATAAAGAAATAGTAACGAGAGGAGAAGTGAAATGAAAAAATTAAAAAGACTAGTGGCAGTAATGATGGTAGCTTCTTTGGCTTTTGCATTAACTGCATGTGGTACAAAAAGTGAAAAAGCAGCGAAGGAAGACAAATTGGTAATAGCATATCAGATGGGATTGTCTTACACACCGCTGTTAGTAATGAAAGAACAAAACCTGATTGAAAAACATTATGGTAAAAAGGTAAAGGTTGATTGGAAAGTAATGGCAAGTGGTGCAGCCATAAGTGAGGGAATAACTGCAGACTCAATAGATATAGGGGCCCTTGGAACATCTGTAGCCATAAGCGGAATAGCATCTAAAGCACCATATAAAATATGTACAGGTTTGGCAGCTGTATCATGTGGAATACAGACTAACGACAGTAGTATTAAAACTTTAAAGGATATAAAGGCAAAGGATCAGATTGTAGTAACCCAGATTAACAGTCAGCCGCATATATTATTGTCAATGGCGGCAAAAAAAGAACTGGGAGACGCCCATGCCTTAGACGCTAATTTAGTAGCCATGGCCAATGCGGACGGATATTCGGCTTTAATGACGGGGGCAGTTAAATGTAATATGGTTCTGGCACCATATAATTTAATGGAAGTTAAGGAAGATAATATACATGAGATAAAGGTTAGTGAGGATGTGTGGCCAAAGGGAGACACATCAATAGTTGGAATCGCATCAGAAAAGTTAAATGAAAAAAATCCTGAATTATATAACGCATTTTGCGAAGCAACAAAGGAAGCCATGGAATATATACAGAAAAATCCTGAAGAAACAGCAAAAATTCTTACTGAAAGCTATGACGCTACACAGGAGGAGATTGCTTCATGGCTAAAGAATGAGGAGGCACAGTATAAAACTGAAGTGCAGGGAGTTATGAAGCTTTCTCAGTTTATGGTAGAAGAAGGATTTTTGGACAAAGGACCAAAAGATATTAAGGAAATTGTATTTGACAACGTGAAAGGAAACTAAGGAGAGAAACAGTGAATAAGAAAACAAAGAATTTTCTGGTAAAGATAATTTTTATAGTTGCGGTGCTTGTTTTATGGCAGGTTTTGTATTCGTTAAAAATTTGGCCGGAGATATTATTTCCATCGCTTAAATCAATTGGACAGGCATTTATAACGGCATTTACGGAAAAAGAACTTGGAGTAATGGTACTTCATTCTTTATCCCTTATTGTAAAAGGGCTGATAATAGGAATTATTCTGGCACTGCTTTTTTCAAGCCTATCGGTTGTCAGTGAAACATTTTATACGATTTATAATATGATTGTTTCAATGTGCGATCTGATTCCGGGAATAGCGCTTATTCCAATAGCCATTTTGTGGCTTGGAGTAGGAGATGCGGCAATAATATTTATGGTGATTCACGCTGTAGTATGGCCAATGTCAAGAAGTATAATCGATGGATTTAATGCCGTACCCCAGCTGTATTTGGAAGTGGGAAGAAATATAGGACTAAGCCCTGTAAAACTGGTGTTTGGAGTGTTTCTGCCTGCAGCCCTTCCAAGAATTTTCTCAGGCATAAAAGTAGGCTGGGCAAGAGCATGGCGAGGACTTATAAGTGCTGAAATGATTTTTGGCGGTGGTGGAGCCTTAGGAATAGGCTACTATATTCAAGACAGAAGAACAAATACAGACATAGCCGGAGTTTTTGCAACAATTATTGTCATTGTCATCATAGGCATTATTGTTGAGTATGGCTTATTTAGGACAATAGAAAATAAGACATTTAAGAAATGGGGTGTGATACGATGAGTCAGGCGATGTTAAAAATAGAAAAGTTAAGAAAGAAATATGATAATTCCGACAGAATAATACTTAATGATATTGACCTGTCTATAAATGAGGAAGATTTCCTCTGCGTTTTGGGGCCTTCCGGATGTGGCAAGTCCACCCTGATAAGATGTATCGCAGGCTTTGAAGATTACGAAGGAAGCATTACGGTAAATGGTGAAAAGGTAGTAAAGCCCGGCCCTGACAGAATAATGGTATTTCAGGATTTTAATCAGTTATTTCCATGGAAAACCGTTTTGGGAAATATAACATACGCCCTAAAAGTAGGTGGCATGAAAAATAAAGAGGAAAGAAAAGAGAAGGCAGAAAAGTATTTAAACAAGGTTAATCTTCTGCAATATAAAAACTATTATCCACATCAGTTAAGTGGTGGAATGAAGCAAAGGGTGGCAATTGCAAAGGGATTGGCTCTTGGGTCAAAAATAATAATGATGGATGAACCTTTTGCAGCTCTGGATGCTATGACAAGAAAACAGTTACAGGCAGAGCTTATAAAAATAAAGGAAAAAGAGAAAATGACGGTTCTTTTTATAACCCATAATATTCAGGAAGCCATTTCTCTTGGAAACAGAATAATGGTAATGTCCAAAGAGGGAATAATTAAGGAACATTTATACAATCCTGTTGAAAAACCTGTAACTCCTGTAAGCGAGGGATATGGAGAGTTATGGCAACATCTGAATGAACTGCTTACAGATTAGTAGACAATTGGTGTAAGTTTAAGAGGATAAAAACTTATGCCGGGAATGAGTAATATAAAACTTATAATTGGAAAGTTGGGATAAAAATATTATAATCATTATAAATAAACATATAATGATGGAGTTTTTATGAACAGTAATGAATTTAGTTATATAAAAGAGGTTGCAAAGCATAAGAGTTTTTCAAAAGCATCTAAGGCAATTGGAATATCCCAACCGGCTTTAAGTAATTTTGTGAGGAAATTAGAAGAAAAGCTGGGAGTACCCCTTTTTGACAGAAGTATATCACCGATTGAAATAACAGAATTTGGAATGGCGTACTTAGAGTATGCTAATGATGTTTTAAATGCAACGGACAGACTAAATAATGTTATGTCGGATTTGCAGGATTTAAAGCAGGGGGAAATAACGATGGGAAGTGTTGTCTGCTTCTCTACAGGTTATTTGCCGGGGCCGATTTCTGTTTTCAGAAAAAAATATCCGGGTATTACTTTTAAATTAATAGAAGAAAAAGTTCCTGAAATTATGAATAAGTGTCTTGTGGGAGACGTGGATATGTTTCTGACGGATGGAAGAATTGACGATGAACTTTTTGACAAAGAAGAGTTGTTTAGTGAGAGGCTGTTAATGGCAGTGCCAAAGGATGCAGAAATTAACGACAGAATAAAAGAGTACAAGATTCCAACGGAGGAACTTCTTAAGGGAAAAGTCGATTATTCAAAGATAAAGACTTTGGATATGAACGAAGTTAGAGATGAGGAATTTGTACTGCTAAATGAAGACCAGCATATACGTAGAATGGTTGATGAAATTTTTGAAAAGGCAGGTTTTTCTCCGAAGGTTGCCCTTTATACATCTCAGACAATTACAGGTCTTGCCATGAGCGTTGCCAATGTAGGAATTTCTTTTGTTACAGAGACAACCGTAAAATTCAATAATATTAGGGAACATGCCTGTTATTATAAGGTTGGCACAACTGAGGATTCAACAAGAACAATGTGTGTTGCATACAAGAAAGGCAAATATATTTCAAAGGCAGGAAGAAAGTTTATTGAAATATTGCAGCAGGAACTGGGATAGACATATAAATTGAAAGTTTAATAGACTAATTAATTAAAAAGCGTTATTATATATTTTATGGAAAATTACGATTATGAAATAAGAACAAAAAAATTGAATAACCTTCCAATAGTCACTGTAATTCTTATAGTAATTAACGTGCTGGTGTTTTTGTATATGGAACTGACAGGGTCCACAGAGGATACTAATTTCCTCTATACTCATGGGGCAATGTATTGGCCGAGCGTTATAGATAATGGTGAATGGTACAGGCTCATAACCCATATGTTTGTGCATGCAGGGCCGGAACATTTATTAAATAATATGTTTATGCTGGGAATTCTCGGTTATCAGATTGAGAGGGAATATGGCTGGTTTAAATATCTGCTAAGTTATTTTGTCAGTGGAATTGGCGGAGCAGTTTTGTCTTCACTTGTAGAAATGCGAATGAGCGAAGCAGCAGTTAGCGTAGGTGCATCAGGGGCAATATTTGGAATATTTGGCATTATGCTGGTTATGATATTTAAGAACAGAAGACGAATGGGTCAGGTTTCCGCACCAAGACTTATAATCCTGTTTGTGCTTATGGTATTTGGCAATATGGAAGAGGGCGTAGACTGGATGGCGCATTTAGGTGGTGCCCTGGTAGGCGTGGTTTTAGCCTTTTTATTGTATTGGCCAAAGAACAGAGAAAATTATTTTAATTTATAATTATAGATGAGGAGGAAAGATATGAGTGATTGTATTTTTTGTAAGATAGCTAATGGAGAAATACCTTCAACATCAATTTATGAAGATGATAAGGTGAAAGTAATATTTGACATAAGCCCGGCAACTTTGGGACATGCTTTAGTACTTCCAAAGTCACATGCAGCAAATGTTTTTGAAATTGATGATGAATTGCTTGCTCATGCACACGTTGTAGCCAAGAAGGTTGCCACAGCATTAAAGGAAGCAACAGGCTGCAAGGGCGTAAATATTTTGCAGAATAATGGCGAGGTGGCAGGTCAGTCAGTTTTCCATTTACATATTCATGTAATTCCAAGATATGACGATGATGATGCAAATATTAAATGGACTCCGGGAACACAGGATACAGAAAAACTTGCAGAGATTGCTGAGAAGGTAAAGGCAGTGCTGTAGAGAGTCCGGGGTACTTTGTAGGAGAATATTATGAAATCTACCAATAAGAAAAGAACATATATTATAATACTATCGATTGTATTTTTTATAGTGTTGGGAATATATTGTTATATTGTTGGTAGAAATAATTCACTACCATTTAACAAAAATATTGAGGCGATTGAGATAGTGCAGGAAATCGAACCACATTCAACAAAAGTTAATAACATTGACGAGTTTATAAGCAATATGGAAACTGATAAATGGATAAAAATAAGGGAATTTAATCTTAAGTCTGCACCGATAGCTTATCTGTTTATTAAACCGGCAAATGATAAAATTGAAATTTATTCTCCAAATGGGGAATATGCATATTGCTATATGAACAAATCTTTCTATAAAATACCGCAAAGAGTATTTTATTATATTATGACACAAATAAAATAATAAAAATTTACAAAAAACCCTTCCGGTGGACCGGAAGTACGTGTATAAGCTTGATAAATTGAAATTTTGAGTGTAGTTCCGTAGCCCGATAGGTTGTGGGGGGTCAGAACTACGTGTATAGGCTTGATAAATTGAAATTTTGGGTGTAGTTCTGCAGCCCGATGGGTTGTGGGGTGTCAGAAGTACGTGTATAAGCTTGATATATTGAAATTTTGAGTGTAGTTCTGCAGCCAAGTAGGTTGTGGGTTGGCAGAAGTACATGTATAAGTTTGATAAATTGAAATTTTGGGTGTAGTTCCGTAGCCAAGTAGGTCGTGGGTTGGCGGAAGTACATGTATAGGCTTCATATATCAATTATTTTTCACGTAAATCATATCAAAAAGTCCTTCATTTTCTGATTAACCAGAAAATGGAGGACTTCTTTATAATGAAAATTTTTTATTAACTAAGCTTCACTTCTATTTACTTAACTGCTTTATTAAATCTACAATTTTTTCAACACCACCGGTTCCGGCTGATTTTGACATTGCATCAATGTAGGACTGACGGTTGTCATATACCTTGTGGACAGTATTGATTAAGTCATCGGCTGTAGCAACATCTTCGTCAAGAACTTCACTAAATCCCTGCTTTGCATAAGACTTTGCATTTAAAATCTGATCCCCACGGCTGGCGTGTGCAGAAAGAGGAATAAGAATGTTTGGTTTCTTGAGGGCGGAGATTTCGCAGATTGAATTGGCTCCGGCACGGGATATAATAATATCTGCCATGGCAAAGAAATCTTTCATCTCATCGCTGATGTATTCAAACTGGGCGTAGCCTTTTGTTCCAACTAATGACTCATCAAGCTTGCCTTTGCCGCATAAATGGGCAAGCTGAAAATCTTTAAGTAATTCAGGCAGAGCCTTTCTTACTAATTTATTTACATTTTCGGCACCAAGGCTTCCACCGGTAACCATAATTACAGGTTTATTTGAATCAAAGCCGCACATGTTCAGTGCCGTTATTTTGTTTCCACTAAAAAGTTCAGCTCTGATAGGAGAACCGGTATGAACGGCTTTTTCACCTAAATGAGCAGCAGTTTCAGGGAAGTTATGACAAACCTTTGTGGCCTTTTTAATTGCAAGTCTGTTTGCAAGACCGGGAGTCATATCTGATTCATGAATAATTACAGGAATTTTGTACTTTGCTGCTGCATAGACAACAGGAACTGTTACAAAGCCGCCCTTTGAAAAAACTATATCAGGCTTGAATTTCTTAACAATCTTCTTAGCCTGAAAATATCCTTTTAATACTCTGAATGGGTCGGAAAAATTCTTCCAGCTAAAATATCTTCTGAGCTTTCCGGAAGAAATGCCTACGTAGTCAAGTCCGGCTTTCTTTACTAATTCAGTTTCCATTCCACCATCAGAACCAATATATTTGATTTCATATCCGGCTTCCTTTAGCTTTGGAACCAGTGCAATGTTAGGTGTTACATGACCTGCAGTTCCGCCACCGGTTAAAATAATCTTTTTCATATATGTAAGTCTCCTTTATAGTTACTAATAAAAGGCGGGGCATATCTTTTACTGATATGCCTGCTCTTTATTATATGTTTTTATCTGTTTTTTTATTTCATCAGCAGTCTTGCCTTCAAGGGTCATATTCATAAGTTTTGTTGCACGGGCAATTGAGTCCGCATCCTGAAGTACAACTGATTTTGACAATCCGTTATAAGTAAGAATCTGACGTGAAGGTGTTCCGATAACGCTGAATGACATAATGTTCCAACCATCGCTTCCTGCATCCTGTAACAATCCCACAGAAGAAGAAATATCCATATCAGTTGTGAAACTGTTCTTTACTGCATCAAGAACACTATTGTAATGAAGTAAAGTTGAACCACTCATAAGCTTCTTCTCAATTGCTTTCAGAACTTTAACCTGATTCTTATTTCTTGTCATGTCACCGCTTCCGAAAGAATGTCTTTCACGGGCATATGTCAATGCGGTAGCACCGTCCATTTCCATTTTGCCTTTGGTGTATTTATATGTTTTACGTTCAGGACTTACTTTTGAATATGTTGCATAAGTTTTGGTTGAAAATGGAATGTCAACATTAACATCAATACCGCCTAATGCATCAATTAAATCGGCAAATCCCGTAAAGTTAATCTTTACATAATGGTAATCCTTATTTGTAACATTGAAATTATATAAATGCTTCAAGGTGTCCATAAGAGCGGTGTAACCCGGATTCCACGTAACTTCCTGAGCCCACTGCCAGTCAGAGGCTGTAACAGACTGTCCGCTGCTGTTTGTTGCAGTACCGTTTCCGTATAAACCTACGTGAGTTAACTTGTCGTAAGAACTGTAAGAACCGGCTTTTTCTTTTGCAACAGCTTTTGCCTGAACAGGAACATAGTAGTCTCTAGGTGTAGAAACAAGTAATAAATTGTGCTGTTTAGGATTTACAATTGCAATAAGGTTAGTATCTGAACGAGTCAGCGTTTTGTCGTCGAATTGTCCAAATGTGTCAGCCGCTGATACAAAAACTGCAAAAGGTTTCTTTGATAATTTCTTTCCTGTTGTAAATTTATCTAAATTTGGGGACAATAAATACATTAAAACCAAAAGAACGATTATAACTATAACAGAAATAACATTCCCTCCGATTTGTGCTTTCTTACTTTTTTGTAGCATAAATAAAACAAGAGCCAGCAATACTATAAGTACTGCAATGGAGCCTGCCAGTATGCCCGGAGTAACAAAGGCAAGATTCTTAGTTAAAAGAAGTGCCACAAATCCAACAGAAGCTGCTAACTGAAGAATCACAAAAATAATTCCCAACACTTTAGCAACCTTAGAGTTTGATTTTTTCTTGGATGTAGAACCGGATTCAGAACTGTATCCATAGTACCCCTTCTTGATATCTGATGATTTCTTATTTTTACTCATAAGTACCTCCTTATAATATGGTGCTAATTATACTACATAATAAAAAAAAAACAAAGAGTGGAATAAACTTGACAATTGCTACGGATTCGCTCATTAATTGACAAATATTAGTGGCTTTGGTAAAATTAGTGGTAGTTTATGAGCTGGTGTTGTGTTTACGAAATATCGCAAGCCAGCTTATGTGTTATAGGAGACAAAATGAAACAATCAAGAGCATTTAGAAGAATAATAGTGTTGTTATTGTTGGCTATAGTAATAACCGTACAGACAATGATATTTTGGTATTTCTGGAATCATCATTACAGCGAAGGAATGACAAGAGAATTTTTCTTCAGGGGTCATATGGTATTGCTGTTTGTGTATGCATTGTTGTTTACACTTTTTGGCAATGTTTACGGTGCTTTTAAATTAGGAAGATTACAGTATTCTAATTTGGTATTTTCACAATTGCTTGCACTGTTGTTTACCAATTTTATTATGTATCTTCAGATATCAATGCTTTCATTGGAACTGGTTAATCCGGCACCTCTTATTGGAATGAGTTTTGACAATATTCTCTGTTGTCTTGTTTGGTGTGGAATTGCCATGGCTGTATATAAATGGCTGTATCCGCCAAGGGAGTTACTTCTTATATACAGTGACAGAGATCCGGACAACCTTGTTAAGAAGATAGAAACAAGACAAGATAAATATAATATTAAAGATTCTATACATTGTGATACGGAAGATTCAAAATTAAAAGATGCTATTCTGAAACATCAGGCAGTTCTCTTATGCGATATTCCAAGTGGCAGACGTAATGCAATAATTAAGTTCTGCTATATGCATAACAAGAGAGCATACATCACACCAAAACTTTCAGACATCATTATAATTGGATCTGAGCAGAACAATCTCTTTGACTCACCGCTACTGGTTACTAAGATTAGAGGTCTTAAGTGGGAGCAGGCAACAGTTAAGAGATTACTTGATATTGTTATTGCACTTATTTTGTGTGTACCGACAATTATCATCACTATATTAGTAGCTATTGGTGATTTGATTTGGGACAGAGGACCTATTTTCTACACACAGCCAAGACTTACAAAGGATGGCAAGGTATTTAAAATACTTAAGTTCAGAAGCATGAAAGTTAATTCAGAAACTGAAGGAGCCAGACTTGCATCGAAAAATGATTCCAGAGTAACAAAGGTTGGTAAGGTATTACGTGCAACTCATTTAGATGAACTGCCACAGGTATTTAATATATTGGCAGGACAGATGTCGGTTGTAGGACCGAGACCTGAAAGACCGGAAATAGCTAAAGAATATGAAGAAAGCATTCCTGAGTTTTGCTTTAGACTGAAAGTAAAAGCAGGACTTACAGGTTATGCACAAGTTTATGGAAAATATAACACAACACCTTATGACAAGCTTAAACTTGATTTATATTATATCCAGCACTACAAAGTGTGGACAGACATCCAATTAATTCTTATGACATTTAAGATAATGTTTATAAAGGAAAATACTGAGGGTGTAAATGAAAATCAAAAGACAGCAATTATTGAAAAGAAATAGGTGGTATATATGACAGACAATTACTCGGTATTAATGTCAGTTTATTATAAAGAAAAACCTGAATATTTAAAGGAGGCCATAGACAGTATACTTAATCAGACTGTGAAAACAGATGATTTTGTTATTGTGTGTGATGGTCCCCTTACGGAAGGCCTGGATAAAGTTATTGCAGATTATGTAAAAACATATTCAGGCTTATTCACTGTATACAGACTTTCAAGAAATATGGGATTGGCTAAGGCTTTAAACAACGGAATTTTGCAGTGCAAAAATGAATTGATTGCCAGAATGGACAGTGATGACATAAGCGCCCCGGACAGAATAGAGAAACAGATAGCTGCAATAAATGAGAAAAAAGCAGACATTGTGGGAGCCAATATAATAGAGTTTGTTGGCAATATAAATAATACGGGAAACAGTAGAATTGTTCCGGAAAAGAATGAAGACATCATAACATTTGCAAAGAAAAGAAGTCCCTTTAATCACCCGACTATTATGTATAAAAAATCGGCAGTTATTGCTGCAGGATTTTACGAGGATTACAGATTTTTCGAGGATTATAATTTATGGGCAACCATGTTGAATATGGGATATAAAGGGTACAATATTCAGGAGAATCTGCTTTATATGAGAGGCGGGGAAGAAATGTATAAAAGACGTGGTGGATTTTCTTATGTAGGATGCATATACAGGTTTAAGAAACATCTGAAAAAGATAGGTTTTATAGGTGAGAAGGATTTCCTTGTGGGAGTTCTTGGACATGCAGTTGTAAGCATTATACCTAATGGCATTCGTGAGAAGATTTATTCAAAACTACTAAGAAAGGCAAACTAACAGCAAAGACAAATCAATGAAAAAGGCAATATTGAAAATCTTTTTTAAGCCTCTTACCCTGCTTAATAAGATTATAAAGAAAGATGAAAATTTAATATTCTTTTATTCAAACCTTGGATTTAGAGATAATGTTAAGGCTTTCTATGATTATCTTATTGAAAGGGGATATAACAAAAAATATAAAATAGCAGTAAGCGTAAATGACTACATGAAGTATGAAAGTAATGCTCCTGAGAATGTGGTTTTTATGGCTAACAAACCGGGAATAAAAACTTTTATGAAGGCAAAATACGCTTTTTACTGTTTTGGAAAGTATCCCATTAAACCGGCGAAAAGTCAGACAGTAGTTAACTTATGGCACGGAACCCCATTAAAGAAAATAGGAAATCTGGAACCGGCATTGAAAAACATAGATTATAATTTCTTTACCTTTGTAGTGACAGCATCGGAAATGTACAGGCCCATAATGGCAAAAATATTTGGCTGTAGTGAAAATAATGTAGAAGTTCTTGGTAATCCGAGAAATGACGAGTTATTTTTAAATGACAAAAAAACTGATGAACTGATAAAAGGAAAAAGCAAAAAGGTGATTTTGTGGCTTCCTACTTATAGAGAGTACAATGATGATTTCGTTATTTCCATATTAAACAGCAGTCAGCTTAATGAACTAAATGAAGTATTGGCAGAAAAGGACATAAGACTTATAGTTAAGCTTCATCCTTTGCAAAGTGCCGGAGAAGCAGAGAGATTTTCAAATATTGAATTTATGTCCCAAAAGGATATAGAAGAAAAAAGATTTACGGTATATACGCTGCTTAGAAATGCAGATGGGTTAATTACTGATTATTCTTCGGTATATTTTGATTATTTGCTTTTAGACAGACCTATAGGTTTTGCAATAGATGATATATCCACATATGAGAATAAACGTGGATTTGTTTTTGAAAATCCAAAGGAATATATGCCGGGAATGGAAATTAACAGCCTTGAAGATATAGAAAAGTTTGTTGATGATATTTACAATGATAGGGATTTATATAAGAAAGAGCGGGCAGAAGTTAACCGAAAGGTTAATACCTACAGAGATGGAAACAGCGCAGAGAGAATAGCAAAAAGAGTTTTTGGATAGGAATTAATATGAATATTTCAGGAATAAAAAATAAGTTAAAAAAGAACAAGCTTGCCAGAGTGGCAAAGAACTATATTTTTCTCAGCCCTTACGCAAAGTACTACGAAAAATGCAGGATAGAGGACAATGTCATTCTTTATGAATCTTTTTATGGAAAAGGAATGACATGTGGACCGAAGGCAATTTTTAATGAGTTACTTGCTGACAAAAAGTATATTCATGTGTGGGTATATGATAATAAAGAAGAGTGGCGTGATAATTTTGAAAAATATGATTTAAAGGGAAATGTTAAGTTTGTAAAAATAAAAAGCCGGGAGTATTACAGATATCTGGCAAGTGCAAAATATCTTATAAATAACAGTACTTTTCCGGCATGTTTTACAAGGAAAGAGGGGCAGATATACATTAACACATGGCATGGAATCCCCCTGAAACATATGGGATATGATATGCCAAACGGAAATATATCTGTAGCAAATACTGAAAGAAATTTTCTTCAGGCAAGTTACCTTTTATCTCCTGATGCTCATCACACAAATATGTACACAAAGGCATATAAGTTAGACGGAATTTTTGAAGGAAAGATAATTGAGACCGGTCAGGCGAGAACAGATACTATTTTTAATTCAAAGAGAAGTGATGTAACTGAGAGTCTGAGACAAAAGGGCATTAATGTAGAAAAAGACAAGAAGATAGTGTTATATGCACCAACATGGAAAGGCGAGAACTTTAACGAGCCTAAGGCCGATATAGAACAGTTTGAAAATGTGTGCCTGAAGGTTAACGAGATTGCGGGAGAAAGCGTGCAACTTCTTATAAAACCACATCAGGCAGTTTACAATCAGTTAAAGAACAACACGGGAATACTAAAAGGAAAGATTATAAGTCCTACCTTTGATACTAACGAACTGCTTAGTGCGGTAGATGTTCTTATTTCCGACTACTCAAGTATATTCTTTGATTTCCTTGTAACGGACAGACCTATAATGTTCTACATTCCTGACCTGCAGGATTACAATAGGGAACGTGGAATGTATATGGATATAGATAAGCTTCCGGGTCCTGCAACAGATGATGTAGAAAAACTTTGTGAATGGTTAAAGGAGCCGGAAATTTCTGTGGCAGCAAAGAGAGCAAATTACAAAAACATAAAAGAAGAGTTTTGTAAATATGATGACGGCAATGTAGCAAAGAGAATTGTAAAGGCAATCTTTGAGGGAGATTTTTCTCAGGTAAATATTATTAGCACAAAAACCGAAAAGAAAAAGATATTTATTTCTCTTGGAAGAGCGTTACAGAATGGAATCACTCATTCTTTCTTAAGTCTTCTTAACAATATAGATTATGACAGATATGATGTGACAGCTTATTTCTATGAGGCTGTGGCACCGGATCAGGTAATAAGAATAAATGAAGTAAACGAGAATGTAAGGGTTCTTGTCAGAACAAATTATATTTTTGCAAAGAAAACAGAATTAATAAGATTGATTATTGGAATGGCATTTAATGCAAAGGGAATATTTGGAAGGATACTTCCTGAAAAATACTTTAAGCGTCAGGCTAAGAGAATGGTTGGAAATGCTGAATTTGATTCTGTAGTTGAGTTTTGCGGATATTCACCTATAATGGCATGGGTGCTTCCTGAAATAAAAAGTAAAACAAAGGCTATCTGGCAGCACAATGATTTGATTGCAGACCAAAACAGAAAAGTAAATCATAAAAAGCCTTTAAAGAAAAAAATGGCATTGATTTTTAACACATATCCAAGATGGGACAGACTGGTTTCCTGTAGTCATTCCGTAATGGAAGTTAATTATAAGAATTTATGTAAACCTAACATAAAAGATAAATTTTCCTATGCAAAAAACACTATTAATTTTCAGAGGGTTTATGACTGTCTGGAAGAGGGCTGTCAATATGAAGGATTTGAAGAACCTAATCCGGAAGAAATTAATTTTGTTACGATGGGAAGACTGTCACCGGAGAAGAATCATAAAAATCTGGTGAGAGCTTTTGGAGAATATTTGAAAGAGTATCCAAAGAGTAAATTGTATATTATCGGTCAGGGTCCCCTTCAGGAAGATGTTGAAGGTGAGATAGAAAGACTGGGAATTAAGGACAGGGTTGTGCTGACAGGAAACCTTTTAAATCCATTTACATTAATGAGTAAATGTTCCTGTTTCATATTGCCTTCAGTGTACGAAGGACAGCCTATGGTTCTTTTAGAAGCAAGGATTGTAGGGCTTCCAATTGTTGTGTCAGACTTCTCGTCTGTTGAGGACAGCCTTATGGAAAATGGACAATATTTGATTAAATCAACACAAGAGGCTATACTAGAAGGGTTAAGGGCGTTTGCAAAGGGGGAAGTTCCAACCTGCAAATTTGATCCAAGACAGTATAATAAAGAAGCTATTAATGAATTTGAACAGGCAATTTCAAAATAGAAAGCTATTAGGAGGAAATAAAATGAAGAGAGTAATTACTTATGGAACATTTGATATGTTGCACTATGGACATATTAACTTATTAAGAAGAGCAAAGGAATTAGGAGATTATCTTGTTGTTGTATTATCAACAGATGAATTTAACTGGAATTCAAAGCAGAAAAAATGCTACTTTACTTACGAAGAAAGAAAGCAGGTTTTAGAGGCTATAAGATATGTAGACCTTGTTATTCCTGAAGAAAACTGGGATCAGAAAATTTCAGACGTTCAGGATTACAAGATTGACACTTTCGTTATGGGAAGTGACTGGGAAGGCAAGTTTGACTTCCTTAAGGATTATTGTGAAGTTGTTTATCTTCCTAGAACAGAAGGTATTTCAACAACACAGATTAAAACAGATTTAAACAGCAAAGATTTAAGTACTAAGGGAGATAAATAATCCATGGTTAGCATTATTGTAACACACAAAAGGGATCTTTTTTATTTAAGAGATTGTTTTGAAAGTATTAAGGAACAGGAATTTAAAGATTATGAAACTGTTTTGGTTATTGACCATACAGAAGATGATATGGATGGTATCATTGAGGAATTTAAGGATGCCATTAATTTGAAGGTTTATTATCTTGAGGATAAGTCAGGAGTTGCAGCAGCAAGAAACCTTGGTATGGATAAGGCAACAGGTGAGTATATTTTCTTCCTGGACAATGATGATTATCTGTACGGGGATACAATTAAGAACTTATTAGATGTAATGGATGAAGATTCTGACATGGCATATGGTGTTATGAAACATACCTGGTTTAGAAGAGAAGGTTATAACGAAAATCAGGCAAGTCAGGATGAAGAAAAGTTAGAATTTCTAAATAAATTTGCATTTGACAATCCTATTGAATACAGACTTCAGAGATACAGAAAACTGGATAAGCTGACAGTACTTGCAGCTTTATATAAGAAGTCGTTATTTACGGATAATAATATCAGATTTAATGAGAAACAGACTTATTACGCAGATCCTTTAGTTGTTATTGCTACTCTTAAATATGCAAAAAACATAAAATGCAATGAAGAGGCAGTTTACATTAAGCGCCATCATAATGACAAACTTAACAATCCGGCCATAAGCCAGTTTACGCGAGAAGAAACAATGCCGGATTTCTTTGTGGCGTATAAGAATTCTGTCAAAATGGCAGGAGACAATAAAGTTTTATCAGATCATTTAAACCTTATTCTGGCGAAGTTTATTACAAAGGAATATGTTAATAAACTAAGATGGTCAGAGGATGAACGCTGGGCAGGCGAGTACTACAAGGGGCTTGTAGAATGTGCCCGGGGCTTTAATACAAAGGCCATCAAGAAACATGCCCTTAAAGGAAATGATTTTAACAGGGCCGACAGAAAGCTTGTTGACAGATTTATAGAAGGTGACTTTGAAAAAGTAAAGAAGGCATCTCTTAAGGTTCTGGCAGTAAGAAAAATAGGAAAGATGTTTGAAAACAAAAAGGTCTTTAACAAGACTATTGCTCTTCATGTATTTAACAAAATGAAGTTAAAGGAAAATTATATTGTTTTCGAAAGCTTCATGGGAAGAAACTGCTCAGGGCAACCTAAATATATATATAAATATCTTCAGGAAAACTATGGAAATAAATATAAATATATATGGGTTGTAGACAGAAAAGGTGTAGAAATAGAAGGAAAACATAAGAAATGTAAACGTATGGGTCTCAGATATTTCTACTATATGAACAGAAGCAAATACTGGGTAAACAATATGAGACAGCCCCTCAGTCTTATCAGAAGACCGGAGACTATTATGTTGTCAACATGGCATGGAACACCTCTTAAGAGACTGGTATTTGATATGGATGATGTACATTCAGCAAATCCAAGATATAAAGAGATTGTATATAAGCAGACAAGAGAATGGGATTATCTTTTGTCAGATAATCCGTTTTCTACCGAAAAGTTCCAGAGTTGTTTCTTATTTGAAAAAGAAAAGATATTGGAATACGGATATCCTGCAAATGATCCGTTGTATGCTCCGGATAAAGAAGAAAAGGCTAAACAGATTAAGAAGAAGTTGGGAATTCCTGAAGATAAAAAGGTTATTCTCTATGCACCTACATGGAGGGATGACAATTTCTATGAAGCAGGACAGTATGGATTTGATTTGGATTTAGATGTAAACCGTATGCAGGAATTGTATGGAGATGAATACGTATTATTACTTCGTCTTCATTACTTTGTTGTGGACAAACTTGATTTATCAAAGTATGGCAACTTTACCGTAGATGGAAGCAGCTATGATGACATTACTGATTTATATTTAATTTCAGATATTCTGATTACAGATTATTCATCAGTATTCTTTGATTTTGCAAATCTTAAAAGACCAATTTTGTACTACACTTATGACTTGAATAAATACAGAGACGTACTTCGTGGATTCTATTTGGATATGGAAAAGGATTTGCCGGGACCATTACTTCTTACTAATGACGAAGTTATGGATGCAATTAAAAACATAGACAAAATACAGGAGAAATACAAAGACAGATACGAGGAATTCTATAACAGGTTCTGTTCTGTAGATGACGGAAACGCTGCAAAACGTATTTGCGAAAAGGTATTTGACTTACAATAGATTAGAGACATGCATTGACTTCTTAAGAAGTTTACAGACAAGGAGAATTTAATGATTAGTATTATTATTGCCTTTCACAAAGGAAGGAATTATTTAAAGGACTGTCTGGATAGTATTCGAAATCAAAAATATAAAGATATTGAAACTATTATAGTTAAAGATATGAAAGCACTGGACAGTTCTGAAAATATTGATGAACTGATTTCTGAGTATTTGGATGATATTAATGTAAAGGTCTTTGAGTTAAAAAATAAAACAGGAGTTAGTGCGGCAAGAAATCTTGGGATTGAAAACGCAAAAGGTGAGTATGTGTATTTTCTTGACAGTGACGATTATGTTATGGAAGATACATTTACAAATCTTTTAGAGGCGGTGGATACACCACCTGATGGACTTAAATTGTCAAAGAATGAAATAAAGTTTGTATATGGAAGAATTTTTCATACATGGTTTATGAGGGTGGCATTTAACATTGAACAGGGAAATGTTGATGAAGATGAGAAGCTAATTGAGGAAAATCCTGAAAAGTTTGCGGACGCGGTAGATTACAAATTCGCAAAGTGTAACAGAATAGAGGAAGTTACATGTCTTGGAACGCTATATAACAGGGATTTTCTAAATAAGAGCAAAATAAGATTTGATGAAGAACAGAAGCTTTACGGAGATGTAACATTTCTTGTAAATGTTTTTGCAAAGGATGGACAGTACAGTTATTGTAAAGACAGTATTTATGTAAAAAGATATCACAACGATGAAATCAATCTTCCATCAATAGACAAGTTAGAGGATGAAAACAGAGATGACCTTATGGCAAAAGCGTATATTGATGCTTTCAGGATATGCCGGGAGAAAAAAGTTACATTTGAAATTAAAGATGCTCTGGCAAAAATTTTTGCCAAATTTTATATTGATGATTTCAGCAGAAGATTTCATGACAAAAAAGATCAGGTTACAGATGAAAAAATAAAAATATTTTCTGAAGCACTTAAGGAATTTGATAAAAGTTCATTTAAGGGCCTGGGGGTATTTGAAAAGAAAATAATAAAAGCAGGAGCAGCTGCAGATAAAGAGAAAATAAAGAAATGGTCTAATATCCGACTTATAAAAAATAAGATTATTGTTATGTTTTCAAGCAGAAAACATTTATACAGAACACTTAATGTTTACATTTTCAGTAAAATGAAACAAAAGGACAATTGGATTATTTTCGAAAGTTTTGTAGGACGAAATTATTCAGGACAGCCAAAGTATATTTATCAGTATCTTCAAAAGAATTACGGGAAAAAATATAAGTATATTTGGATTGTAAACGACAAAAAACTGGAAATCGATGGAAAGCACACAAAGGTTAAACGATTTGGACTTAAGTACTATTATTATATGACAAGGTCTAAATACTGGGTAAACAACATGAGACAGCCTTATGCATTTCCTAAAAGGGACAGTCAGATAATGCTTGAAACATGGCATGGAACACCGCTTAAGAGACTGGTATTTGATATGGATGACGTACATTCAGCAAATCCGAAATATAAACAGATTGTGTATAAACAGTCAAGAAAATGGGATTATTTATTATCAGACAATGGATTTTCAACGGAAGTTTTCCAGAGCTGTTTTATGTTTGATAAAGAAAAAATATTGGAACTGGGTTATCCCGCAAATGACCCAATGTATGACAAAAATCTTGATGTGAAGGCTGCGGAATTAAAGAGAAAAATCGGAGTTCCTCTAGATAAGAAGGTTCTTTTATATGCACCGACATGGCGTGATGATAATATGTACGGAGCAGGGGAATACAAGTTTGAACTTGCCCTTGATCTTAACAGACTTCATAAAGAATTTGGAGATGAGTATGTTATTCTTTTAAGAATGCATTACTGGGTTGTAGATCAGCTTGATTTAAATGGTCTTGAGGATTTTGTTATTAATGTAAGTAAATACAGCGACATAACAGACATTTATTTAATATCAGATATTTGTATGACGGATTATTCTTCGGTATTTTTCGACTATGCTAATCTTAGAAGACCGATACTTTTCTATATGTATGATTTGGAGAAGTACAGGGATGTCCTTAGAGGATTCTATCTGGATATTAATAAGGATTTGCCGGGGCCGATACTTACGACAAATGATGAAGTAGTGGATGCACTTAAGAATATTGACGAAATAAAGAGAAACTACAATTCAAAATATGAAACATTCTATAACCGATTCTGTCATGTAGATGACGGAAATGCGGCAAAGAGAGTTTGCGAAAAAGTTTTTAAATAGAGAAACTGCCGGTTCAGGAGTACTTTGTAATAAAAAATTTGACAATAATAGATAATAATATATAATAAGTGCGTGTATTACTAAAGAAATTGGAGGTAATATGAAGAAATATATTGAAAGCTTCATGCGATATAGATTTCTCTTAAAAGAATTAGTAATTAAGGGAATTAAACTAAAATATAGAAGATCATATTTAGGTTTGGTATGGACTTTATTGGAACCATTACTTACAACAATGGTATTAACATTTGTATTTGGAAATTTGCTGGGACGTGGCGATGCTTTATATCCGGTATATATTTTGTGTGGTAGACTGCTGTACAGTTGTTTCTCAAGCACAAGCAAAATTGCCATGCGTTCAATAAGATCCAATCAGGCAATGATTAAGAAGGTGTATGTACCTAAATATCTCTATCCATTGTCCAGTATAATATATAATTACGTTTTATTCTTATTATCACTGATTGTATTGGCATTGGTATCAATTGTATTAGGGGTTCACTTTACATGGCATGTTATAGAAGCAATCATACCACTTGTAATATTATTTATTTTATGCGTGGCAGCAGGTCTTATTTTATCCACGGTATGTGTATTCTTTAGGGATTTAGAGTATCTGTGGGAAGTAATACTTATGCTTATTATGTATTGTTCAGCAATCTTTTATCATATTGACTCAATTGGGGAACAGACAAAACAGATACTTAAATTCAATCCGCTGTATTGTCTTATAAGTAACTTCCGTTGCGTATTGATGGAACAGGGTTCAATATTTACATCAACAAGTTATGGTATTTCTAATTTGAATATGATGATTTATTCATTAGTATTTAGTTGCGTGGCACTTGTTGTTGGAGTCGTAATGTTTAAGAAGAATCAGGATAAGTTCATCCTACACATATAGGAGGCCTATAATGGGAAATGTTGCACTTAAGGTGGAGAATATAAGCATCCGCTTTAACTTAAGTAAAGAAAAAGTAGACAATTTAAAGGAATTAATTATAAAAAAAATAAAGGGTGAGAAAATTCGTTTTAATGAATTTTGGGCTCTTAAAAATATTAATTTTGAATTAAAAAAAGGTGACAGACTTGGTATTTTAGGACTTAACGGAGCAGGAAAGAGTACGCTTCTTAAGGTAATTGCAGGTGTTTACAAGCCAACCACGGGAAAGGTTACAAGAAATGGACATATTGCACCAATGATTGAACTTGGTGCAGGCTTCGATCCAAACTACACAGGAAGAGAAAATATCTTCCTTTATGGTTCTGTTTTGGGATTTTCAAGAAGTTTCCTTGAGGAAAAATATGAGGAAATTCTGGAGTTTTCTGAACTTGGAGATTTTATTGATGTACCTATTAAAAACTACTCTTCAGGTATGAAGTCAAGACTTGGATTTTCCATTGCTACGGTTGTTGAACCTGAAATTCTTATTCTGGACGAAGTATTGTCTGTTGGTGATGCTAAGTTTAGAAAGAAATGTGAGAAGAAAATGCAGAAGATGTTTGACCATGGAGTTACGGTTCTTTTCGTATCCCACAGTCTGGCACAGGTAAAGAGACTTTGCAATAAAGCCATTCTTCTGGAACACGGACAACTGATTGCCCATGGCGACATTGATGAAGTGGCTGATATATACGAAAAGAAATTAGATGAATAAAATATTACCGACTATATAAGAATTAGGAGGAATAGAAAATGGAATATAAAACAAGAGGAACATGCTCAAGATTAATAAAATTTGACGTGGAAGACAACAAAGTAACGAATGTACAGTTTGTTTTAGGATGTAATGGAAACACTCAGGGTGTGGCAGCGTTGGTGGAAGGTATGGACATCCACGAAGTAATTAAAAGACTTAAGGGAATTGATTGTAACGGAAGAGGAACTTCGTGTCCGGACCAGCTGGCAATTGCATTGGAACAGTATTTAGAACAGCAGTAATTTAAGCCAATAGGAGAAATATATGCTTGGAATTATAGGCGCAATGGAAATTGAAGTGGCTGCATTAATTGATGCCATGGAAATTTCAAAAAAAGAAACAAAAGCAGGTATGACATTTTGCTGTGGAAAAATTGAAGGTAAAGATGTTGTAGTTGTAAAAAGTGGAATTGGCAAGGTGAATGCCGCTATATGTACCCAGATTCTTATAGATGATTTTGATGTAGATGCAGTAGTTAATACGGGAGTTGCCGGTTCTTTAAACAATGATATTGATATTTGTGATATTGTGGTATCAACGAAAGCCCAGCAACATGATATGGATGTAACTGCATTAGGATATGACAGGGGAATTATTCCGGATATGGAAAAATCAGTATTCGAGGCTGATTCTAAGTTAATTGACCTGGCAAAGAAAAGTGTAAAAGATGCAGGACTTGAGATAAATGTTTTTGAGGGTAAGGTTTTGTCAGGGGATCAGTTTATTGGAACTGAAGAGGCAAAGAATTTCCTCAAAAAAGAATTTGCGGGAGACTGTGCTGAAATGGAAGGTGCAGCAATTGCACATACAGCCAGTTTAAATGGTGTGCCGTTTATAGTTATACGCGCAATTTCCGATAAGGCAGACGGAGGGGCAGAAATGGATTATCCGACTTTTGAAAAGAAGGCGGCAAAGAATTCAATCAGCCTTATGAAGCAGATAATTAAAAATTATTAGAGAATTTGACGAACGATTTCTAATGATATATTAATTACTGTGTGTTATTATGATAATGCATAACAGAAAGTGTTATTATAATATCAAAAATGAAAGTGGGGAAATGAATATGATGAATTATTACATAAGTGAATTGAATAATATTTTGGAGAAAACAGTGCCAAAGTTTATAAATGAAAAGAACTTCCTGCTAATAGCGGGAAGTATTTTTTTGCTGGGAGTTGTCACAAAATGGCTGGTTATGAGAAATTATGCAAAACTGATACGGCGGGCAGAAAATATAAATCACACTAAAAATGCAACTATAAGACAGATAAAAATAAAATATGACAGCATTATGAATGTCAGTGGAAAAATGGAAAATCCAATTCTGTTTGTACAGCGTCACATAAATAAATGTAAAGTAATGCACATATCATTAAACAAATTGGGGAATATTATTAACTATTGTAGTGTTTTAATTGTTGGTATTTCTGCCATAGTGGCGTATCAATTGTACGACGAAGTACCAACAAAAATGGATTGGATAACCTGTTTATTCATGGGATGTTTTTTAGGAATAACATTAGATATGATTAACCGTACAATGCCGACGGCGGAAAAGAAGATGGAGCTTGTATATGTGGTGTCAGATTCACTTGTTAATGGGGAAGATAGAGTAAGAAAAGAAGAGAGTACTTCTATGGATTCTCCTGATAATGAAGATATTACGGTGCAGGAGAAGACTCAGGAGGAACTGGAAGAGGAGCAGGTTCTTAATCAGGTTATTGGGGAATTTTTGCAATAAAGTCTGAAAAAGTACGAAAGAATTGTAAAAAACAGTAGAATAAGGGGTTGATTAAATCATTTCAAAAACATATAATATAGGGTAGTTTTGAGAAAAAACGGAGGAGAAAGCTATGTCTAAGGTAACATTTGATTATTCAAAAGCTACTTCTTTCATTTCAAATGAAGAAGTTGAAAGCATGAAGAAAATTGCAGAAGATGCAAAAAAAGTTTTGGTTGACAAAACAGGGGCAGGAAATGATTTTCTTGGATGGATTGATTTGCCGGTAAACTATGACAAAGAAGAATTTGACAGAATAAAGAAAGCAGCAAAGAAAATACAGGAAGATTCAGAAGTACTTATTGTAATCGGTATTGGTGGATCTTACTTAGGAGCAAGAGCAGCTATTGATTTCTTAAGACATGGGTTCTATAACAACGTGTCAAAGGAAATTAGAAAAACTCCTGAAATTTATTATGCAGGAAACAGCATTAGCCCTGCATACCTTCAAGGTTTAATTGACGTCGTTGGAGACAGGGATTTTTCAGTAAATATTATTTCAAAGTCAGGTACTACAACAGAACCTGCCATTGCATTCAGAATATTTAAGGAAATGCTTGAAAAGAAATATGGAAAAGAAGAAGCTGCAAAGAGAATATATGCAACAACAGATAAGTCAAAGGGAGCCCTTAAGGGACTTGCTACAGCAGAAGGATACGAAAGCTTCGTAGTTCCTGATGATGTAGGTGGACGTTTCTCAGTTCTTACAGCAGTAGGACTTCTTCCAATTGCAGTAAGTGGCGCTGACATTGACAAACTTATGGAAGGTGCAGCAAGCGGAAGGGAAAAGGCTCTTAATAATGCATTTGAAGAAAATGATGCAATTAAGTATGCAGCAATTAGAAATATCTTATTAAGAAAAGGAAAGAGCGTTGAAATTACAGCTAACTATGAACCAAGTCTTCATTACTTTGGTGAATGGTGGAAACAGCTTTACGGTGAAAGCGAAGGAAAAGACCAGAAGGGTATTTTCCCTGCAGCAGTAGATCTTACAACAGACCTTCATTCTATGGGACAGTTCATTCAGGACGGTTCAAGAATTATGTTTGAAACAGTAATTAAGATTGAAGAAACAGATGCAAAGATTATAATTGATAAGGATCCTGAAGATTTAGACGGACTTAACTATCTTGCTGGTAAGGATATGGATTTTGTAAACAAGAGTGCCATGAATGGTACAATTCTTGCACATACAGATGGAAATGTTCCAAACCTTTTAGTTAGCGTTCCAAAGCAGAACGAATTCTATCTTGGTGAATTATTCTATATGTATGAATTTGCATGTGGTGTAAGTGGATACATTCTTGGAGTTAATCCATTTAATCAGCCTGGTGTAGAAAGCTACAAGAAGAACATGTTTGCACTTCTTGGAAAACCGGGATATGAAGATATGACAGCTGAACTTAACAGCAGATTACAGTAAATAATTAACATTTAAATAAAATACCTGCATTGGCTTGTCCAATGCAGGTATTGTTAGTTTAAAAATATTTAATTTAGTCTTCTTCGATTACATAGAAATCTAAGTAGTCAAAATCTATTGATTCCACGAAACTGTCGGAATAGAAACGGGTTCGTGATATGCGCTTAAATTCGTTAATGTTAGTATCGAGCCAGATAGGATTGCTCAGGTCAAATTCGTCGCAAATCATTTCCAGAGCTTTGAATATCTTATGAGTTCTGGTATCATTAATCTCCAATTCTATAGTGGTGCTTTGCAACATCTTATTGCTCTTAAAAGTTCTTCCCCAAACTCTAAACATAGAAAATCCTCCTTTTGATTGGCGTAGTATAGATTGTAAATCATATTGCCGGGACTGTAAAGCAAAATAAAATAAATTTGTAATAATAGTTTCCAGTGTTGAAAGTAGTAATGAAAGCATGGCTCTTCACCATTATAGAAAAATGTGGTATACTAAAGCAAACTAGGCTTTTGTGCCTTAAAGTATGAAAAACGAAATTGTCATAAAAACATAGGGAAACGGAGAAACATATGGGAAAAGAAAGTAAAAATAAGCTAAAGGGCAGTTTGTCAAAGTACATAAAGGTGCCAATATATTTTAATATTCTATGGATTATTGTGGCTATTATTGCATTGTCTATTGATGTCAAAGTGGGAGCATTAATTGCTGCCATGGAAATTATTTATATTGTTGCAAGCCTTATAGTTTATGTAAAATTTAAGCCTAATATTATGAAGACTCTTGTAGAGTTTGGAGCTGAATACAGTCAGGTTCAAAGGCAGATGCTGCATGAAATGGAAGTACCTTATGGGTTGTTGGAAGAAAGTGGAAAGATTCTTTGGACTAATGAAAAGATGGATGAACTTTTCAATGGAAAAAGTGTCCGAAATAAAATCGTATCCGCTGTATTCGATGATTTTAAACCGGAATATTTAGAGTTTGATGATGAAGGCAAAAAAGAATTTCAGATAAAAACAGAAGATAAAGTATTTAGGGTTATACTGAGGGAATTTAAGATGAACAAAAAGAATGAAGACAGTTCCCTTGCACAATTAACAGAAAATAATGTCGGGCTTATTTCCATGTATATGCTTGATGAGACTACTGTTCAGAGGTTGACGAAAGAAAATAAGGAAGAAAAGCTGGTTATCGGTCATATATATATAGATAATTATGATGAAGTTCTTCAAAGTATTGAGGAAACAAGAAGAACTGTTCTGGTTGCCTTAATTGACAGAAAGATAAACAAGTATTTTGCCCAGTATGATGGAATAGTAAAAAAATTGGAAAATGACAAGTATTTCGTTGCATTTAAAACAAAGTATATCAGTAAAATGCAGACAAACAAGTTCTCCGTTTTAGATGAAGTAAAGACAGTTAACATAGGAAACGGATTGCCAATTACCATCAGTATAGGTATTGGTATGAGCGGAAGCGGCTTAATAGACAGTTACGATCTTGCCGGAACAGCTATTGACATGGCATTAGGTCGTGGCGGTGACCAGGCCGTGCTAAAAGATGGTAATAAGATATATTATTATGGCGGAAAAACTAAATCTGTAGTTAAGAACACAAAGGTAAAATCAAGAGTTAAAGCTACGGCATTTAGAGATTTAATTGAAACAAAAGAAACAATTTATATTATGGGACATCATATTGGAGATAATGATTCCTTTGGAGCTTCAATTGGCTTTTATAAAGTGGCCAAAACTATTGGTAAAGAGGCACATATAGTTATCGGGGAAGTAAGCAGCAGTGTAGTTCCTCTGGTGGAAATGTTCAAACAACAGGATTCGTATGAAGAAGATATGTTTGTAAGTGGAACTGAAGCAACCTTTAAGATAGGCAAAAACGATGCCCTTATTATAGTGGATTGTGGAAGGGCCGCATACACAGAGCATCCGGAACTTGTAAGAAGGGCTCAGTGTGTTATGGTATTTGACCACCACAGACAGTCAACGGATGTTATTGACAATGCCCAGCTGTCATATATTGAATTATCATCATCATCAACATGTGAAATGGTTGTAGAAATAATTCAGTATATTCCAGAAACAGTTAAGCTTACAAAGATGGAAGCCGAGGCAATTTATGGTGGAATTATGATTGATACTAACAATTTCACTAACAGAACAGGAGTAAGAACATTTGAAGCGGCAGCATATTTAAAGAAAAACGGTGCTGACATTACAAATGTACGTCGAATGTTTAGGGATAATTTAGATGACTATAAGGCGAAGGCAACTGCAATTCAGAACACTGAGATTTTCAAGGATGAGTATGCAATTTCAGTGTGTAGTGCAAAGGATGTTTCATCGCCTACAGTGGTAGGGGCACAGGCAGCTAATGAATTGTTAAATGTAAAGAATGTGAAAGCATCATTTGTATGTACACCATACAATGATCAGATATATATAAGTGCAAGATCAATTGATAAGGTAAATGTACAGCTTATAATGGAAGAGTTTGGTGGCGGTGGTCACATGAATCTGGCAGGAGCTCAGGTTAAGGATAAATCATTAGGAGAGGTTGTGCAGCTTATTAAGAATGTAATTAGCAAAAAAATAGAAGAAGGAGAGATGTAAATGAAGGTTATTTTATTACAGGATGTTAAGACTCTCGGAAAAAAGGGAGAAATTGTAAATGTAAATGATGGATATGCCAGAAACTTTATATTGAAGAAGAATTTAGGATTAGAAGCTACAGGCAAGAATTTAAATGACTTAAAACTCCAAAACAGAAACGCAGAAAAGGTCGCTAAGGAAAAGTTAGAAGCAGCTCAGAAATTGGCAAAAGACCTTGAAGATAAGTCTGTTACCGTAAAAATTCAGGCAGGAGTTGAAGGCAAAGTATTTGGCTCAATTTCCAGCAAGGAAATTGCCCTTGAAGCAAGAAAACAGTTAGGATTGGAAATTGACAAGAAAAAGATTGTTATTCCTGATGCAATTAAGTCATTAGGAACATACAACGTACACATTAAGTTACACAAGGACGTAACAGCAACTTTAGCAGTTAAAGTAGAAGCAAAATAAACATTTAGATAGAGAGTGAAGTTATGGAAGAGGCAGTTGTAAAGAGAATAATGCCTCATAGCAATGAGGCGGAGCAGGCAGTAATTGGTTCCATGATCATGGATGTGGATGCCATACCTGTTGCTATGGAAAAACTGACGGACGGAGATTTTTATAATAAACAATATGGTTCGTTATTTAAGGCAATGGTACAACTTTATAATGAAGGCAGAGAGTGCGACCTTGTAACTATAAAGACAAAGTTAGAGGAGATGGAGGTTCCATCAGAAGTTATCAGCATTGACTTTATAAGAAATATATTGGAGATGGTTCCTACATCAGCCAATATTAAACAGTATGCAGGGATTGTTTATGATAAATCTGTTATGCGAAAACTAATCAGGGCAAATGAAAATATTGCCAATACATGTTATGCCGGAAACAAGCCTTTGCCGGCAATATTAGAGGAAACTGAAAAAGATATTTTCAGTCTTTTACAGAGTGGTGATACAGGAGAATTTAAATCCGTAAGACAGATAGTTCTTAATGTATTTGACAAAATTGAACAGGCTGCCCAGACTAAGGGAACAATTACAGGTTTGGAAACAGGATTTAGAAAGCTGGATACCCAGTTGTCAGGACTGCAACCATCAGACCTTATACTGATTGCCGCAAGACCTTCCGTAGGTAAGACAGCATTCGTACTTAACCTAACGGAAACAATTGCAGTAAAACACAATATACCTGTTGCAATATTCAGCTTGGAAATGTCAAGTGAACAGTTGGTTAACCGTATTTTGTCACAGAATTCAATGGTTAGCTCACAAAAAATCCGTATCGGTGATTTAACAGACAACGAATGGGCTAACATTGTAGAATCAGCCAATATAATCGGTAATTCAAATATTATTATCGATGACACGCCGGGTATCAGCATTGGTGATATGCGCTCAAAATGTAGAAAATTTAAGCTGGAACATGACATTCAGCTGGTTATAGTGGATTACCTTCAGTTGATGACTACAAATACACCTCACGGAAGCCGTGAACAGGAAATTGCAGAAATTTCAAGAACTTTAAAAGGAATTGCCAGAGAGTTAAATGTCCCGGTTATTGCATTGTCACAGCTTAACCGTGCGTCAGAAACAAGAGAAGACAGAAAGCCAATTATGGCTGACCTTCGTGAATCCGGCTCAATCGAGCAGGATGCCGACGTTGTAATGCTTATGTCCCGATATTATGATAAAGAGAAAAAAGAAGAAGATAGAAACAGAATTATCCTTAATGTGGCTAAACAGAGAAACGGTCCGGTAGGAGAAGTTGAACTTGTTTGGCTTCCACAGTTTACAAAATTTGAGGATGCTGAACAGCCCGGGGACCGGATTTAGGATCTTACAAAAATAGCATATAAAAAACAGCAGGCGTTATTATCAGAAACGTGTCGTATTTCTATTTTTGCTGTGCCGCCTATTAGCAATTGCTTCAGCAAACTCAACCGCTTCGCGGTTTCAGACAGTGCTCACGCAATTGCAACTATGCTCGCAAAAATAACGAAATACTTCCAATGTTTCTTCTAATTAACGCCTGCTGTTTTTTTTATGCTATTTTTGTAAAATCCTAAATCCGGCCCCGGGGCTGTCAGGCACTCTCAAATTTTGTAATTCTTCGACATTATCGCAAAAGGTTACAAAAAATTCGGTGATAGAAATATTGAAGATTGAATATAATGGATTTATAATTTTTTTATCACGTTAATGAGTATGATTTAGGAGGTTGCAATGGGGGAAAAAAGATATATTATTTCTGACGCATCGAAAATGCTGGGAGTCGAGTCCCATGTGTTAAGGTATTGGGAGGAAGAACTGAATGTGGTGATTCCAAGAAATGAAATGGGGCATAGATATTATACGGATAATCACATTAATTTGTTAAAAAACGTAAGGGATTTAAAAGAACAGGGATATAGTCTTAGAACAATAAAAATGATGTTGACAGACCCAGATGATAGAAGCAAAAAAACACAACGGGGAGTTATGCCACTTACTGCCACTGCGGTAGGAACCCCGACCATAGGTCAGAGCATTGAAAGCACTCAAAATACAAAAATGGAACAGTTTCAGGCAATAATGGATAAGGTAGTTTCAAAAGCATTAAAGTCTTCAACAGCTAACCTTGGAAAAGAAGTTAGTGGAAATGTTAGTGAAACGGTATTAAAGGAAATGAATTATCTTATGCGTATGCAGGATGAGAGAGAAGAGGAACGCTACAAGAAATTGGACGAGGCAATGAGGACGAAGCAGCATATGAGCAGAAGGGAAAAAAGAAAGAAGCTTAAGGCAGAGAAGATGCTTTTGAAGAAAAGCAAAAAGCAGGAAGTTAAAAATGCTAAAGAGTTAAAGAAAAATAAAGAAGAGAAAAAGAAACCGGATATACATATTGGTAAAAAGCCTGTAACAAATTAGAAAAATAAAAACCGTCATATTATATGGCGGTTTTTATTGCTAATTCAAATATTAAGCATCTAATTCTATTGAACCTGTTGGGCAAGCACCTGTACAAGCTCCACATTCGATACATGCTGATTCATCAATAACGAATACTCCGTCACCTTCTGAAATAGCGCCAACTGGACAAGCGCCTGCACATGCACCACAACCGATGCATCCATCGTTAATTTTGTAAGCCATTATGTAAGCCTCCTTTAAGTTTTTATAGGTTTATAATAATACAATTGCTGACATATTGCAACATTATTATATTTAACAAATTTAGTAATTTATATATTTATTTCCTAATAACGGTTACAATTCTTCCAAAAAAATGAATATCACCAATGTCATTTATAATAATAGGTTCGGTTTGATAGTCAAAAGATTTCAGTGTGATAGAATCTCCCATAACATACTTTCTAATGTACATATTGTGTCCTATTAGAAAAATCCCAATTTCATTATTTACCGGAAAACGGTCTTTGGCAATAAGTAGGATATCGCCATCAACATATGTAGGAGATAATTTATCTCCAATTATTTTTATTCCACACATTATAATATCTCTAAGTGAGTGGTCGTATGCAGAAATGTCAATGGATTCAATGGAAATACTGTTATAAATCATGCCATCATACATTTCCCCACAGGGAATTAAAATAGGAGCAAAATCAGTCCCTGAAAGATGACTCTGTTCCTGTAAATATATTTCAAAGTTAGCTATTTCTTTTATTAGGGAAAAAGCCCTGTTTGGAAGTTTAGGTACGGCAATTCCATAAATAGAATCCCTATCAATAAGATAATCGAGGCTACACCCCAATGACTGACTTATTTTAAACAAAGTATAACAGGTTGGATTATTAATTTTCCCGGACATAAGTTTCTTAATGGAGTCATAAGGGATGCCTGATTTTTCTGACAAGTCTTTAATCCCCCATCCATTTCGTTCCATCAGACTATTAATAGTACCAATCCATTTCTCTTTGTTATAAAGGATTTCGCTTTCCCGGTCATCGACTACTTTTTCCATATTATCCCTCCCCTAGGTATATAAATACCATAAATTTACTTAAACCGACAATAATTAGTGCCGAAAAATACCTTTTAATGTTTGAAGAATAAGGATATTATATTAGGGCATTGTAAGAAATGCAATATTTTTAAGGTAGATGTGAAGATTATTAACATAGAACCTTGTGTATTGGGGGGGAAGACTAAAAAATATGAAAAAATTGAAAGTATTATTGGCGGATAGCCAGGAGATGGTCAAACAGGCGGTAGCAGAAAAATTAAGGGAAGATGAAAACATTATTTTAATAGGTGCTACGGATAATGGTAAGGAAGCATATGATATGTTCAGGTTAGAGAAGCCGGATGTTATTATTTTTGATTTATTGCTTTCTGTATATGATGGGTATACGCTATTGGACAAGATGAATGAATATGGAAAGAAGCAAAATGAAAAATTTATTATGACAATGTCAGTAACTAATGATACTCTTGCCAATGAGGCATTTTTAAGAGGTGTGGATTATTTATTAAAAAAGCCTTATGATGCCAATATTGTTGTAGAAAAAATTAAAAAAATATATTATAGGATGAATGAGATATCTAAGGAGAGGCAGCAGAATACAAACAAAACTGAAATTATTAAATCAATGAATCAAAGTCCGGAGAAAACAACTGAAAAAATTGATTCTGTAATTTCCGGAAGATTAAATGAAATTGGCATACCGGCAAAACTTAAAGGCTATAGGTATATGATTACAGCGGTAAAAGAGGTAATTGGAAATGATGGTGCGTTGGATGCAGTCACAAAAATTCTTTACCCGGATGTGGCAAAAATACATAATTCTACTCCACAACGCGTAGAAAAGGCAATACGTCACGCTATTGAGGTGGCATGGACTATTGATAGGGAGAGTCAGTTTAAAAAAGAATTTTCATATCTTGTAAGTATGGGAAAACAGCGGCCAACTAACTCAGAATTTTTAGCAAAGTTAAGTCAGGACATAATTCAACAGGCCTCATGAAACGAAGAAAAATAGTGATGAATTATAAAACCCGGGTAAACAGATAAAAAGGGTGCGTGTAAAATAATTGGATATATTTCGTAGTCTTTGCGAGCATAGCTACAATTGCGGAGCACTGTCTGAAGCCACGTTAGTGGCTGAGTTTGCGGGAGCAATTGTTAATATGTGGCGGAGCAAAGATAGAAATATGACTTATTTTACACGCACCCTTTTCATTTATTTCCCCGGGGGTTTTATATTTCACTACTATTTTAGCTTTTCGCTTTTTTGATTGAGAAGACGAATTCTGTTCCGACGCCCTCTGTGCTGATAACGTCAATAGTTTCGTTGTGGGCAAGGATTATCTCCTTTACAATTGATAAACCGATTCCGGAACCTGTTTTGTCACGCCCCCGGGAAAGGTCAGTTTTGTAAAATCTCTGCCAGATTTTGTCCAGACTAGTGCTTGGAATGCCCATTCCAAAATCTTTAACTGAACAGTAGACTTTATCGCCCTTATTATATAGTTTAATAATGATTTTTGAGTTCATGTTGCTGAACTTAATGGCATTATCCAACAGGTTATATAAAACCTGCTCAATTTTTCCCTTGTCAGCACATACATTGTAATGCTTTTGAGGAAACTGAATGATAAGTTCAATATGCTTCTTTTCACAACTCCCCTGGAATGTTTCCACAGTGGAAGCGATAACATTTTCCATGTTAAATTCTTCAAAAAGCAGTTCGGGTCCTGTGCTGTTCCAGCTGTTAAGTTCTCTAAGACCACTTGTTAATTTTTCCAATCGGTTAGCTTCAGAAAGCACAATAGACAAATATTTACTATGATCTTCAGGTGGAATAGTACCGTCAATCATGGCTTCAAGATATCCCTTAATGGAAGTAAGTGGAGATCTAAAGTCATGAGAAATATTAGAAATAAAATTTTTCTGATATTTTCTCGAGTTATTTAACTGCTTTGACATGTATTTAAGGGAGCTGGCAACATCGCCAATCTCATCATCGTTATTTACTTTAAGTCCGTCGTATTCGAAATTACCTTTAGCATATTCCATAGCTGCCAGTCGAATCTGTTTAAGTGGCAGATAAATAAACCACATAAAGTTAAAGAAAATAATTAAGGACAAAGCGAGGATAATTATGTAGGTCACATAGATTATAAATGTAATGTCATAACTGCTTTCCTTAACAACGTACCGTGGCATATGCGTGACGACATAGCCATAGGTGGTGTCTGAATTGCTAATAGGATTCATAACGCTTATTATTTTTGTCTTATAAATATTATAAAAATTGTTTATCTGATGTTTATCGTGGCTGTATACTGAAGGGTTAAAATCATTAACAACAGTCGGCGTAGTATTGTTAAGATTACCGGATTTATCAGTGGCGTAGACAATTTTTTTGTTGCTGTCAAGAATAGTAACATTATAATTCTTGAGAGGTTTGAAATTTTGAAAGAAACTGCAGTTATCAAGAATCTCATCGCCGGAATTATTCATTGCATTGCTAATGTCATCGGCAATAATCTGACTGTAAGCACTTAATTCTTCTACATTTTCCTTTAATAAATGGTTATAAATCAAATTAGTTGACCAATAAGTTATAATCATAAATCCAAAAACCGCAAAGGAAAAATATCCTATAAAAAATTTAGTTAAAATTGAATTCTTCATTATTTATTATGAACCTCGAATCTATAGCCGACGCTCCAAACTGTTCCGATGGACCATTCATCGGTGTCGGCAATCTTTTCTCTTATTCTTTTGATGTGAACGTCTACAGTTCTTGTATCACCTACATATTCATAGCCCCAGATATGATCTAAAAGCTGCTCTCTTGTAAATACCTGATTAGGTGATGAGGCAAGGAAGTATAACAATTCAATTTCACGCGGAGTCATTTCAACAGGTTTTCCCTTGTAAATAACTTCATAGTTTGAAAGGTTGATTATTAAATCCTTATATTCAACACGCTTTTCAGTAGGTGCCGCAACCGCCGCAGGAGCCGGTTCGTTGTATCTTCTTAAAACAGCTTTTACTCTTGCTACAAGTTCCTTTGAGTCAAAAGGTTTAATCATGTAATCGTCTGCCCCAAGCTCAAGGCCTAAAACTTTATCAAAAACTTCTGTTTTTGCTGAAAGCATTATAATAGGTGTTTTTGAAATGTTTCTGATTTCACGGCATACCTGATATCCATCCATAATAGGAAGCATTATATCAAGAAGTACAAGGTTAGGATTGTATTCCTTGAATGCAGCTAAAGCAGCCTGTCCGTCATGTTCAATTCTTGTTTCAAAACATTCTTTTGTAAGATAAAGTGAAATAAGGTTTGCAATATTTTCGTCATCATCCACAATTAATATTTTTTGTTTATTAGCCATAATCTTTTCCTCCATAATAATATGATTATATAATAAAGTTACAATGTTAAAACATTAAAAACAAATGTAAAACTTTTTATTTAAATTCAACTACTGTTGCACCGGCGCCACCTTCACCATGTTCGCCGTTTCTGTAGGATTTGACATAAGAGCAACTTTTCAAATAATTTTGAATGGCATTTCTTAATGCACCTGTACCTTTTCCGTGAATTATATATACCTGAGGAAGTCTTGCAATATAGGCATCGTCTAAGTATTTTTCCAATGCAAATAATGCCTCATCAACAGTTTTTCCAATAAGATTTATTTCCATTTTTACATTCATTGACTTGTTCATTTTGATTTTGCCACTGCTGCCCCGTGAAAATCCCGGTGCCTTAATATCAGGTTCATCAATGATTTCCAAGTCTTTAATGTTTACTTTGGAATTAAGAATTCCCATTTTGACAGTTAAATCACCGTGGGCATTAGGCAGGGAAGCAACAGTTCCGTTAAGGTTCATTGTCAGGACCTTAACACCGGTTCCAAGCTTAAAGTCTGATGGCTTATATGTTTTGGAAGGCATTGCAGTTTTCATTGAAGAAATTTTCTGATTCTTTTTAATCTTTGCACCTACGTTACTTCTTGACTTTTCAAGTTCTCTTGTATTTCCGGAATTTCCGTATTTATTAATATTTTTAATAGTTTCATCAGCGGTTTCTTTGGCTTCCTTAAGAATATCCAAAGCCTCTTCTTTGGCTTTATTGATAATTTTGTCACGTTTTTCTTCTAAAACCTTAGTACGATGTTCATAATCTTTCTTAAGGGAAGCAATCTGTGATTTATATACGGCAATGGTTTCTTTATCCTTGTCAATCTGACGTCTGCTCTGTTCGAGTTCTGCAAGAACATCTTCGAACTGTTCATTGTCGGAATCAATTCTTGATTTTGCATCACCTATAATGTAATCGGGAAGTCCCAGTTTTTTTGAGATGGCAAAAGCGTTACTTTTGCCGGGAATTCCGATTAATAATCTGTAAGTTGGACGGAGTGTTTCTACATCAAATTCACAGCTGGCATTTTGAACACCTTCAGTTGAAAGAGCGAACAATTTTAATTCACTATAATGGGTCGTAGCCATTGTTCTTGCCCCAATATTTTTCAAAAATGAAAGTATGGAAATGCCAAGAGCTGCGCCTTCCACCGGGTCTGTTCCGGCACCAAGTTCATCAAAGAGGACAAGGGAGTCGGAATCAGCCTTCTCTAAAATATTTACTGTATTTACCATATGTGCTGAAAAAGTACTGAGGCTTTGCTCGATACTTTGTTCATCGCCAATATCTGCAAAAATCTCTTTGAAAACACCAAGCATACTCCCTTCAAATGCAGGAATGTGAAGACCTGCCTGACCCATAAGTGATAAAAGACCAACGGTTTTCAGTGAGACTGTTTTACCACCGGTATTAGGACCGGTTACTATAAGAAGGGTAAAATCCTTTCCGAGATTTATGTCAATTGGGACAACCTTTTGGGGATCCAAAAGGGGATGACGTCCTTTCTTTATGTTTATTTGATGTTGATTATTAAATTCAGGCATAGTTGCTTTCATTTTTTTGGCAAGATTTGCCTTGGCAAAAACGAAATCAAGATATGGAAGGATTTCTAAATCAGTTTTTAACTGTTCCATATATTCTGTACAGCTTACGCTGAGGTTTGCCAGAATAATTTGAATTTCATCAGCTTCTTTAACAGAAAGCTCACGGAGCTTGTTATTAAGTTCAACAACAGCTGTAGGTTCTACAAATAAAGTTGAACCCGTTGAGGATTGATCGTGGATAATACCACCAACATTGCTTCTATATTCCTGTTTTACGGGAACACAATATCTGCCGTCTCTCATTGTGATAATGGCGTCCTGAAGATAGGTCCTACCACCGGCAGAGTTAACAAGAGAGTTAAGCTGTGTATGAATTCTGTCGTTAGTCAGTTTCATCTGTCGTCTTATGTTTTTTAAATTATATGAAGCATCGTCAGCAATTTCATCTTCTGAAATGATACATTTTTCAATTTCTTTATTTAGATTAGTAAGGGGTTCAATTGCCTCAAAGAGTTCATCAAGGCTGTTTTTATCTTCCGAATCTTCACGTCTGGAGAAGGTTTTAATCCTCAAGGCAACCTTTAGAAGTGAGCTTATGGATAAAAGTTCTCCGATGCCAAGGGTACTGCCGATTTCCAGTCTCTTCAGCGATTCGCCAATGTTATGAAGTCCTGAAAAAGATACACTGCCCTTGCTCCATATAAGTGAAAGAGCGTCGGCTGTCTGCAACTGATTATTTCTTATTTCATTAAGGTCACAGGAAGGCACCAGATTGCGACAAAGCTGTTTACCAAGATTGGAGCCTGCCTCGTTTTCCAGTAATGATATTATTTTGTTATATTCAAGTGTTTTAAGCACTTTTTCGTTCATATTATAAATCTCCAATTCTTGTATTTAAAACTATTATCAATTATAATAAAAGTCAATGTAAAAATAAAGTATAGAAAGAGGCAAAAAATGAAATATATTGAAACCCTTAGAGAAGGAGAGAGAATTCAGGAGGTGTACTTGTGCAAGCAGAAAACAAGTGCCATGACTAAAACAGGAAAAGAATACGAGAACGTTATTTTACAGGATAAAACAGGACAGCTTGATGCAAAAATCTGGGATCCGGGTTCAATGGGAATAGATGATTTTGATGCACTGGATTATGTTGAAGTAAATGGAGACATAACTGTCTACAACGGACAGGTGCAGCTTAGTATAAAGAGAGCAAGAAAAGTAAGTCAGGATAGTGTTGATACTGCCAATTATTTGCCATGCACTGACAAAAACATGGATGAAATGATGACAGAACTGCTTAAATTTATCGCCAGTGTTAATAACTCTTATTATAAGCAGATTCTCACAACATTATTTGTAGACAATAAAGATTTCGCGGAAAGATTTAAAATGCATTCTGCCGCAAAGAGTGTTCATCATGGTTTTATCGGTGGGCTTCTTGAGCATACATTGTCAGTAACAAAGTTGTGTGATTTTTATACAAAGCAGTATTCGTTTTTGAATAGGGATTTGCTTATTACGGCAGCAATCTGTCATGACATTGGAAAGGTATATGAATTATCAGATTTTCCGGCAAATGATTACACTGATGCAGGACAGTTACTTGGACATATTGTAATGGGCTCGGAAATGTTGTCAAAAATTATTGCTACTATTCCAAACTTCCCACAGAAGCAGGCAAATGAATTAAAGCACTGCATTTTGGCGCATCACGGAGAATTGGAATACGGTTCACCTAAGAAACCGGCGTTAGTAGAAGCGTTGGCTCTTAATTTTGCAGATAATACAGATGCCAAAATGGAAACAATGAAAGAAATTTTTGACAGTAACAAGACTGCCGGCTCAGATGAATGGCTGGGATACAACAGACTGCTAGAGAGTAATGTAAGAAGAACAAGTATTGATTAATTGAAAATGGTGGTTTACATAAATGTATAATAAAAACGATGTTTTAACGATTACAATTACAGATCAGGGAACAACAGGAGAGGGTATAGGCAAAGCAGATGGCTATGCCCTCTTTGTAAAAGATACGGTTATAGGTGATGTTGTGGAAGTAAAAGTCATGAAGGCAAAGAAAAATTATGCTTTCGCAAAATTAATAAAGATTATTAAGCCGTCGCCTTACAGAGTTGAACCTTTATGCCCTGTTGCAAAAAGCTGTGGAGGATGCCAGCTGCAGGCAATGAGTTATGAGCAGCAGCTTATTTTTAAGCAGGAAAAAGTCTGCAACAATATTAAGCGCATTGGCGGTATTGAGGATTTTGTGATGAAACCGATAATAGGAATGGAAGAATTGTGTCTGGAAAATCATAGGGAAAACGGACCGTTCCATTACAGAAATAAGGCACAGTTCCCTGTAGGACGTGACAGGGATGGGAATATTGCCAGCGGTTTCTATGCAGGTAGAACCCACTCCATTATAAAGGTGGACAAATGCCTTCTTGGAATGGAACCGGATGGAATTGATATTAATGCTTCCGTAATGCATATTGTTAAGACCTTTATGAAAATAGAGGGGATTAAACCTTATGATGAAAATAAACACAGTGGAATTGTGAGACATGTGCTTATCAGAATAGGTGCCAAAACAAAACAGGTTATGGTGTCTATTGTCATAAATGCAGACAAACTTCCAAAGTCACAGATACTGGTAGAAAAATTGATGGAAATTCCGGGCATGACTGATATTTCCATTAACATAAATAAGGAAAAGAGCAACGTAATTCTTGGAAATAAGATTGTAACTTTGCAGGGACCGGGATATATAGAAGACTATATTGGTGATGTTAAATTCAGAATTTCACCGTTGTCATTCTTTCAGGTCAAACCTACACAGACGGAGAAGCTCTATAATAAGGCACTTGAATATGCAAACCTTACAGGAAATGAAATGGTTTGGGATTTGTATTGTGGAATAGGAAGTATTTCCCTGTTTCTCGCAAAAAAAGCGAAGAAGGTAATAGGAGTGGAAATTGTTCCTGAAGCCATAGAGGATGCAAAGGTAAATGCTACCATTAATAACATTGGCAATGCTGAATTTATCGTTGGGGCAGCAGAGGAAGTGATTCCTAAATATTTTGAAGAGCATAAGAATGCCCCAGAATGCACGCCGGATGTTATAGTTGTGGATCCACCAAGAAAGGGATGTGATGATGCACTTCTTGCAACTATGGTGAAAATGAATCCGGAAAGAATTGTCTATGTAAGCTGCGACAGTGCAACCCTTGCAAGGGATTTGAAGTGGCTGGAAGAGAATGGGTATAAGTTGGTTGAGGCTACTCCTTGTGATATGTTCGGCCAGAGCGTGCATGTAGAGACGGTTGTTCTTTTATCCCAAAAACCGCAGTAAATCAAAGATTTATGCGATTTTGGCAGAAAAATAGATGTGTGTTTCAGTTTCTGCAGAGTGGCTATGAGGGAATTGATTAACCCCCGGGGATAGGCTTTGGGTAACGGATGATATATAATTTGGCGAAAGGATACTTTTTAGCAAAAGGAGAGAATATGAGAAATGAGATAAGTAGAGTTTCTAATCATATTAAGAAAATGTGCAACGAGAGAGAATATGGGAAAATAAGTTGGTCCGTTAGTGATAAAGAAATGTTGCTGTTTCCTAATATGCATTTAGGGCTAAGTGATTATCCGCATAAGGATATAGATAGCGGAAAAATAGTCTATGAGTGTAAATTAATATAATTCTATTAGAATAATTTAAGAAATTAGGTTATTGGAAGTGGGGCTAAATTCCTTACCCCACTTTTGACAAGGTGGATTTATTTTCGTTATGTAGTATAATTGTGACTTTTGGATAAGTAAAATATCCAGAAATAGAGAAAGAGACGACGAAGTCAATAAAAGATTATTGTTTCTTGGATGGACAGTGATCCGATTTTGGGGTAAAGATATTAAGAAAAACCCTGATGAGTGTGTGCATGTTATTGAAGAAACAATATTCGATTTGCAGATGCAAAATCAAATATTAGATCAGGAAATAGAGTGATTTTTAATGCACATCTACCATGGAATAGATTAGCATGGTGGATGTGCATTAACTATACTCAGATAAAATCTACAGTCTGCATATATTCCTTAAAAATTGGTCTACCTTAAGAAAATGTTTTGAGAAATAGCCATACCGTAAAAATCAAAATACAAAAGATGGAGAAATCACAATTAAGAATTTTGATTTTGTCGCATACAGACTTTTTGTATTTACAGGTTTTGAACAGTAAAAATCAAAATCTAATAAGACTAATAATAACAATACTAATTTTAATAATATCTATCTTATCCTATCTGTGTGTAAAGAAACATCACTATGGATGGGATACGATGGATTTCAATGACAATGTCACAGAGGATTTTAATTATGGTTAAGAATAAAGTGGTTTTAAAAGAAAGAGATGCCTGGAGTGATTTGGCAAATTTTATTGGAGAAATGGTAGCAAAGTATGCGGAAGCAATGGACTTGGATAATTTGCCGGATCCGGATTTTAACCGTGTGCAATTCGAGGCGGTTAGAAGTGAGGCGGGATTAAACAGATTTGTTATGACACCGACCAAATGGATTGAACAGACAAATGCTATTGGAATAGTGTCGAAAGCGGGCAGGTATGGTGGAGGAACTTATGCACATAGTGATATTGCTATGGCATTTGCAACATGGATTTCTCCAGAATTTCAACTGTATATTATGAAAGACTATCGCAGACTGAAACAGGACGAAAATAGTCGCCTGTCATTGGATTGGAATTTGAACAAAGCATTATCAAAGGTGAACTATCGTATTCACACAGATGCAGTAAAAGAAAATTTGATTCCACCAGAACTAACACCGGAACAGATTGCCTATACATATGCCAGTGAAGCAGATCTTTTAAATGTTGCTTTATTTGGACAAACTGCAAAGCAATGGAAAAATAACAATCCAAGTAAAAAGGGTAATGTGCGTGACGGTGCAAATTTAAATCAGTTATTGGTATTGGCAAATATGGAGAGCTATAATGCAATTTTAATTGAACAGGGAAAATCTCAATCAGAAAGACTCGTATTGCTTAGAAATTTGGCAATCAGGCAGATGGATACATTAGCCAGTATCAATTTATCAGTGGTTTCTGCACTTTCTGGAGGTGATACATAAATTGAAGAAAGAAAAAATCAAAGTATATTTATACACCCGTGTTTCCACAACCATGCAGATAGATGGCTATTCTTTGGATGCACAGAAAACAAAAATGAAAGCGTTCTGCCACTATAATGAATATGAAATTGCCGGTGAGTATGAGGATGCTGGAAAATCCGGCAAATCAATAGAGGGAAGAGTTTCATTTAATCAGATGATGGAGGATATCAAATCAGGAAAAGATGAAGTGTCTTATGTCCTTGTATTTAAGCTTTCCAGATTTGGAAGAAATGCGGCAGATGTCCTTGCAACATTACAAGTGATGCAGGATTTTGGTGTGAATCTGATTTGTGTAGAGGATGGAATAGATTCATCTAAAGATGCCGGAAAACTTATGATATCTGTTCTGTCAGCAGTGGCAGAGATTGAACGTGAGAACATCCGTGTTCAGACAATGGAAGGCAGGATGCAGAAGACGGACAGAAAAGGTTCATGGTACAAGGAACGAGTACAGGCAGGTTAAGAAAGACGATTACCTTTTAGTAGATGGTTTACATGAAGCTCTTGTATCAGAAGAAGTATGGGAAGCTGCAAGGCTAGAAATATGGATACTTGTGAATGACTACATCGCCAAGGCAGAACAGCTGAAAAGACTTGATGAATATCTGGAAGAAAAGGTATTGGAAGTACCAAATGTGGAGAAACTGCTCGCCATTAAAGGAGTAGGGCTGAGTACGGTGATTGGCTTTGTTGCAGAGATTGGTGACATCGGACGTTTCACCAATCCAAAACAGATACAGAAACTGGCCGGGCTTGAGATAGTCAAAAGAAGTTCCGGAAAGAAGAAAGGTCAACCGAGAATCAGCAAGAGGGGCAGAAGAAAGCTGCGAAGAACAATGTATGAGTCGGCAAGGGCATTAATGAACTGGAATCCAGCATTTCAGGATGTATTCCTTTATTACAGAAACAGGGAAGGAAATCCACTGGGAGGAATGCAGGCAAAGATAGCTGTTGCATGTAAAGCAATACGGGTGTTCTTTGTGATATTAAAAACAGGCTGCGATTTTGATGAGGAAAGATTTAGAAAAGACATCATGAGACAAGAGACAGCCTAGAAACAATTAAACAGCACACTGTAACAGATAACGTCCGCCAAGGTTTGATTGGTGCTGGATTACAGGAGTGCT
>URKY01000012.1 GCA_900548465.1 uncultured Eubacterium sp. | reverse complement strand
AACGTATATCCGGCAAGGGTGTTTATGGGTGATACAGGATCCCTTGCCCTTGGTGGATTTGTTGCGTCAATGGCATTTATGCTTAAGATGCCTATATTTATATTAATAATAGCATTTATTTATCTGGCGGAATCATTATCTGACATTATTCAGGTTACATGGTTTAAATACACAAAGAAAAAATATGGTGAAGGAAGACGTGTCTTTAAGATGGCACCACTTCATCATCATTTTCAGGAAAGCGGTTATGCAGAAACACAGGTGGTGGCAGCATTTACAGTTGTAACGGCTATACTTTGCCTTGTGGCATACGCAGCATTATAAATTATTATTTGTAAATAAAAAGCGGGTTATCCGCATATGATTGGAGCAGGACAAATGGATTGGAAAAACAAAAAAGTTTTGGTTGCAGGTTCGGGTAAAAGTGGAATCGGAGCAGCTGATTTATTAAAAAAAGTTGGAGCAGATATTGTTATATACGATGGCAATGAAAAAATTAACAAAGACGATGTACTTGCAAAATTGCAGAATGCAGACAACGTGGAGGTTATCATAGGTGAATTATCAAAAGAAGTTATAAATAGTGTAGATTTGATGATTTTAAGCCCGGGTATTGCAATTGATGCACCTTTTGTAAATGAAGTAAGGGATGCAGGTGTTCCAATATGGGGAGAGGTTGAACTTGCCTATGTAATTAGTAAGGGAAAACTGGCAGCAATAACCGGAACTAACGGAAAAACAACAACAACTGCTTTGGTAGGAGAAATAATGGCTGCTTACTATAAAGATGTGAAGGTAGTTGGAAACATTGGAAATCCATATACAACAACAGCTTTTGAAGCTACTGACGATACGGTTACGGTTGCTGAAATAAGCAGTTTCCAATTGGAAACAATACATACATTTAAGCCTGATGTAAGTGCAGTGCTTAATATTACTCCTGATCATTTAAACAGACATTACACAATGGAATGTTATACAAACGTAAAAATGAGCATAGCAAAAAATCAGGACGAAA
This sequence comes from uncultured Eubacterium sp., assembly GCA_900548465.1. Taxonomy (GTDB): domain Bacteria; phylum Bacillota; class Clostridia; order Lachnospirales; family Lachnospiraceae; genus Eubacterium_G. Next base: position 51,569 of record URKY01000012.1, on the reverse strand, counting down.
ATCAGCCTGTTATTTTAAATTATGAAGATGAAATCCTGAGAAAATATGCACCAAAGCTTCATAACAAAATTATCTGGTTCAGCAGTAAGCAGGAATTGGAGAATGGTATTTATCTTGAAGGAAAGAACATTATCTATTCTCATGATGGAGAAAAAGAAATTATAACAACAACTGAAGATACAACTTTAGTTGGAATTCATAATGTAGAAAACATTATGGCGGCTATTGGAATATCTATAAGCATGGGTGTCCCAAATGACGTCATTAAAAAAGCAATTAGAAAATTTAAGGCTGTTGAGCATAGAATTGAATATGTAACTACAATAGATGATGTTATATATTATAATGATTCAAAGGGAACCAATACTGACGCATCAGTAAAGGCAATTCAGGCAATGACAAGACCTACAATATTAATTGCAGGCGGATATGACAAAAAGGTATCTTTTGATGATTGGGCAAAAGAATTAAAGGGTAAAGTTAAATGTCTTGTTTTGCTGGGACAGACGTCAAATCAGATTGCTGAAACAGTAAGAAAATATGGATTTGAAAATATAATATTTACAGAATCCCTTGAAGAGGCAGTGGAAGAATGCAGAAAAAATGCAGAATCGGGAGATGCAGTATTGCTTTCACCGGCGTGTGCAAGCTGGGGAATGTTTGATAATTACGAACAGCGTGGAAATATGTTTAAAGAATTAGTATTGAAGAAATAAATTTCAGGTAGTGTTATAAATTAGAATTGATGGAGAGCAGAGTGGATACTAGAAAAGAGCCGGAGGCAAAGAAGGAAATCAAAACTAAAAAGAGACGAAAGCAGGGCTATTTTGATTATAGCCTTCTTGCAGTATGGATTTTTATTATGCTTTTGGGGTACGTACTTTTGTACAGTGCAAGCTCATATACGGGACTGACCCAACATAACGATTCATTCTTTTTCCTTAAAAGTCAGTTAAAAAACAGTGCCTTTGGACTGGTGGCAATGCTTATAGCCATAAAAATGGACTATTTATTGTTATGGAAATATAAAAAGATCATTTATGGTACTGCAATAGGGTCAATATTTTTAGTACTTACTCCCCTTGGAATAGAATCCCATGGAGCAAAAAGATGGGTAAATCTTTATTTCGCACAGTTTCAGCCGGCGGAATATGTTAAACTGGCCACCATAATTATGACGGCGTACCTGTTGGCAAAATGCAGTCAGACAGCTTTGAAACACGGAAAAATATGCTGGCAGATATATAGTGTGAGTCTGCTTGGAGCAGGATTATTGTTTGTAATTACATCTAACTTAAGTTCTGCTATTATTGTTGCCGGTATTGGAGCAGTAATGCTTATTATTGCAGGAGCAAGTAAGTGGTTTACCGGAATAATAGGCGCAATTGGGGGAGTGGCAGCTGTAGGGTTGTTTGCCCTGGCGGAAATTCCAAACTTAGGATTTCGACTTGAGCGTATTGCCGTATGGAAAAATCCTGAAGCCTACATGAGCGGAACAGGTTATCAGATTATGCAGGGGCTTTATGCAATCGGTTCAGGTGGGCTTTTTGGAAAAGGACTTGGAAACAGTGCCCAGAAACTTGGTTTTGTGCCTGAGCCTGCCAATGACATGATTTTTGCAATTATATGCGAGGAATTAGGAATATTTGGAGCGGTCTGTATTATATGTTTGTTTGTTTTTATAATCAGACGTATGAGAATTATTGCAAGTAATGCACCGAACTTTTTCGGAACTATGCTTGTTGTGGGAATAATGGCACATATTTCCATTCAGGTAATGCTCAATATTGCCGTTGTAACTAACGCCATTCCAAATACAGGAGTTTCCCTTCCGTTTATCAGTTATGGTGGTACGGCACTGATGTTCCAGATGCTTGAAATAGGAATAGTCTTATCGGTTTCAAAGAATATAAAAAGGATAAAATAGTTCTGTCAGGAGTAGATTATGAAACAGAGACGAAAATTAAAAAGAAGACGAAAAAAGAAATTAAGAAAATGGGTCAAAGTTTTTATAATTGCAGTATTGGCAATAGCACTGCTTGTTGTGGCGGTTATATTTGGATTTAAATTACAAAAGGTGGACACAAAACTTGATTTGGGACAGTTTACCAACAAAGAGGTAAACGATTATATAAAAAAAGAGGGAATAGAGAATACATTATGGTTCTGGTTAAAAAATAAGACGGGCCATAGTGACAAACTGGAGTTGTTTGAAGATTATACAGTCAAAATGAATTCGCCTTTCAAGGTTACAATAACAGCTTATGAGAAAAAGTTAAAAGGTTATATAAATGTTAACAAAATATATTATTATTTCGATGAAAACGGAGTGATATTAAAGCAGAGCACAGAAAAAATAAAAGGAATACCGAAAATTACCGGGGTAGAGTGTAATAATCTTACTTTATACAAAAAAATGGAAGTTAAGAATAAAAAAGTTCTGCAGAACCTTTTGGATGTTACAACCTCGATACAAGAATATAAGTATAATGTAAAGAGAATTGATGTTAACAAAGATGCCGAAGCAACAATGTATGTTAAGGATGTTGCGGTTCAACTGGGAAAAAACAGTAATCTTGATAAAAAATTAAGAGATTTTAATGATATGTATGACAATGTTATTAAGTACAAGGGAACATTGAATATGAAATTTGTCAGTGAAGATGGCAGTTACACATTAAAAAAAGCAGATGAGAAGTCAAAATAGTTATGTAAATCAGTAAAAATAGTAAATTTTATTAAAAAAATAGAAATTTACTGTTGATATTTTCGCTAAAGAATTATATTATATAACTATGTATGGCTAATATTATGTTCATTACTATACTAATTTGATGGACAAGAATAAATAAAGTGAAGACAAAGGAGGATTAAACCCTTGCTAGAAATTACAACTAATGAAAGTGAAGCAGTAGCAAAAATAATCGTTGTAGGTGTTGGTGGAGCAGGAAACAATGCCGTAAACAGAATGATAGATGAAAACATCGGTGGTGTTGAATTTATATCTGTTAACTCAGATGCACAGGTGCTTAAGAGAAGTAAGGCACCTACTACACTACAGATTGGTGAAAAGATTACTAAAGGACTCGGAGCAGGAGCAAAGCCTGAAGTTGGTGAAGCAGCTGCAGAAGAGAATGTTGAAGAATTAGCACAGTTGTTAAAAGGTGCTGACATGGTATTCGTAACATGTGGTATGGGTGGCGGAACCGGAACAGGTGCTGCACCGGTTGTTGCACGTGTTGCAAGAGAGCAGGGAGCTCTTACAGTTGGTGTTGTTACAAAGCCTTTCAGATTTGAAGCTAAGGCACGTATGAACAATGCCCTTTCAGGAATTGAAAGATTAAAACCAAACGTAGATACACTTATTGTTATTCCAAATGATAAGTTACTTGAAATCGTAGATAAGAGAACAACAATGCCTGAGGCATTAAAGAAGGCTGATGAAGTATTACAGCAGTCAGTACAGGGAATTACAGATTTGATTAACGTACCTGCTTTAATTAACTTGGACTTCGCAGATGTTCAGACGGTTATGCGTGATGCAGGAATTGCTCATATCGGTATTGGTGAAGCAAGCGGTGATGACAAGGCATCACAGGCAGTACAGGAAGCTGTTACATCTCCACTTCTTGAAACAAAAATTGACGGTGCTAAGAATGTAATTATTAATATTACAGGTGATGTTAGTCTTTTCGAAGCTAACGAAGCAGCAAGTTATGTTCAGGATCTTGCAGGAGACGAAGCAAATATTATCTTTGGTGTAAGATATGATGATACATACCCTGACGAGTGTTCAATCACAGTTATGGCTACAGGTATCAATGACACAACATTACCAAATTCAAAGGGAACACCTTTTGGAATGGGAACTCCAAAGAAATCATTTACTTACAGTGCTACACCTTCACAGGGAGTACAGAAGCCACAGGGAACAACACCTGTTCAGAGACCTGTTGAAGAAAAACCAATTAATATTCCTGATTTCTTAAAGAACAGATAAGACATTATATAATATAGAGACAGTTATTGGTCTTAGCAGAAAATAGAACTTACATCAGTTTATGGTGCGAGTTCTATTTTTGTTTTATAAAATAAATATTTTTTATCTATGCTTCTTCGACAGACTTTTCTTACCTTAAAAGATATAATGGAAAAGGGTGTTGAAAATGACAGTAAATGTATATCTTGATGTTTATTTTGGATTTAATTTTCTAATGGATGTGGCAGTCCTTTACATAACGGGAGAAATAATAAAAAACAGCAAAAGTATTATAAGAACTGTGGTAGCAGCACTTCTTGGAAGCTTTTATGCAACAGCATTACTGATAGCGAACCGACATGGAATTTTAATTTATATTTTAACTTATATTGTAGTGGCACAGCTGATGATTTTAATAGCATTTGGGTATTCTAATCTTAAAGATAATTTAACTAAATTATCGGGAATGTATTTTTCTGTTCTTGTTTTAAATGGAGCAATAAATCTTTTGGGAATAAATACGAAAATGTGTAGTGTGATTTTTGCGACGGCAATTATGTGTGTGGTGGTGAAAAAAATCATAAGAAAAATCAGAAAAAATATAAAAATAAGCACTACGGTAAAAATGGTAAATATATCTTATAAGGCCCAAAACGTAAAGGTTAAAGCACTGGTTGACACGGGAAACAGTCTGTATGAACCATTTACTAAGAAGCCTGTATCCATAATTGAAAAAAAGGAAATAGGAAAATGGAATTTTTCTGATATGAAATTTATATACATTCCTTTTAATTCAATTGGGGAAAAAGGTGGTCTTTTAAAGGCGGTAATTGCTGATAACATGGAAGTTGACAAAAGAATTGTTGAAAAGCCCATTGTAGGAATATTTGATGGAAAATTAAGTAGGAATGGCAGATATAACATGATATTGCACCCGGATATTATAAACAGGGAGAATGAGTATGATAGTAAACTTTTTTAAGCACAACATGAATTTGAGCAGGATTCCGATACTAAACGGAATTATATTGAGTAAAGAGGGAGATATCCATTACATTGGTGGAAATGATGTTTTGCCACCACCGTTAGACAGTGGCAGTGAAGCGGAACACATAAGAAAACTGATAGAAGAAAAAGACAATGACAGTCGTTCGAAATTAATAGAGCATAACTTAAGACTGGTAGTATACATAGCCAAAAAATTTGATAACACGGGAGTGGGGGTGGAGGACCTGATTTCCATAGGAACAATCGGTCTCATAAAAGGAATAAATACATTTAATCCAACAAAAAACATTAAGCTGGCAACCTATGCGTCAAGGTGTATTGAAAATGAAATTTTAATGTATTTGAGAAAAAACAGCAAAACAAAAATGGAAGTGTCAATAGATGAACCTCTTAATGTGGACTGGGATGGAAACGAACTTTTATTGTCGGATATTCTTGGAACTGATGAAGATATCATATCAAAGGACATTGAAAACGAGGTTGAGAGAAAACTGCTATATAAGGCCATAGAAAAATTAAATAACAGAGAAAAAATAATAGTACAGATGCGCTATGGATTAAATAATATAAATGGAGATGAAATGACACAAAAGGAAGTGGCAGATACTCTTGGAATTTCTCAATCCTATATTTCAAGACTTGAAAAGAAAATAATAAAAAGATTAAAAAAGGAAATTGTCAAATATGAGTAGTTTATGTAGAAAATAATAAGTTAAAAAATCTAATAAGCATAAAATAAAGAATAAAGAGCTATATTTTTGGAAAACCTATATTTGTAATATATATGGGAAAGTAGGAAAAAACATGGCTCTTTTTAAAGTGGAAATATGTGGTGTAAATACAGCGAAACTTCCTCTTTTGACGGAGGAGGAGAAAAAAGAATTGTTTAAAGAAATAAAGCAGGGCAATATGGAGGCAAGGGAAAAATATATTCAGGGAAACTTAAGGCTGGTATTAAGTATTTTGCAGAGATTTTCCGGAACTAATGAGAATATAGATGATTTATTTCAAATCGGGTGCATAGGGCTGATAAAGGCTGTGGATAATTTTGATGATACGTTAAATGTCAAATTTTCTACTTATGCAGTACCTATGATTTCAGGAGAACTTAAAAGATTTTTAAGGGACAATGCAGCCATAAGGGTAAGCAGATCAATAAAGGATATTGCTTATAAAGCAATATATTGTAAAGAAAACATAATTAAAACTACAAATAAAGAACCTACGGTTGCAGAAATCGCAGAAAAACTTGGAGTGACTCCGGAGGAAGTGGTATATGCTCTTGATGCAATACAAAGTCCTGTATCTCTTTTTGAACCGGTATACGATCAGGGAGGAGATACGTTGTATGTAATGGACCAGATAAGTGACAAAAAAAATAAAGAAGAAAAATGGGTTGAAAGCATAGTGTTAAATGAAGCACTGGACGGTTTAAGTGACAGAGAAAGAAAAATAATTGATATGCGTTTTTTTAACGGGAAAACACAGATGGAAATTGCGGATGAAATCGGTATATCACAGGCGCAGGTAAGCAGATTGGAAAAAAATGCCATAAAAAGTATGCGAAACTATATAAAATAAAATGTAGAATAAAGTGGGAAAATGAATACAATAATAAAAACGGATTTTTTATGAGAATAGAAGATTTAAAGAGAAAAGAAGTCATAAATACATGCAACTGCAAAATTTTGGGATGTGCCCATGACATAGAATTTGATATATGTACAGGCTGTATAAAGGCAATTATTGTGGCGGGCCCTACAAAGTGGTGCGGTCTCGTATGCAGTGATTTTGAATATATCATTCCCTTTAAATGTATAGTGCAGGTGGGCCCTGACATTATACTTGTAAAAGTGGATGAAAAGGATGTAAAGCACAAAATCAAAATAACCTGTTGACCTTAATGGTAGATTTTCATATAATCAAGTTATGTGAACTAAAATCACAAGATATTGTATTGATTTGGAGGAAAACTAATGAAGTGCCCATATTGCGGAGAAGAAAACACTAAGGTTATTGATTCCAGACCGGCAGAAGAAAACAATGCCATAAGAAGGAGACGTCAGTGCGAAAAATGCAATAAAAGATTTACAACATATGAAAAAGTAGAAACTATTCCACTTATTGTAATAAAAAAAGATAACATAAGGGAACAGTATGACAGAGGAAAAATAGAAGCGGGAATTCTTCGTTCATGTCACAAAAGACCTGTATCATATGAGCAGATAATGTCGGCGGTGGAAGATGTCGAAAATGCAATTTTTAATACAGAACAGAAAGAAGTCTCCAGCACCCTTATAGGAGAATTGGTTATGGAGAGACTAAAAAAATTAGATCAGGTTGCTTACGTAAGGTTTGCATCTGTATATAGAGAATTTAAAGATGTCAATACTTTTATGGATGAATTAAAGAAATTACTAAAATAACCTGTTAGGAGACGAAAATGCTAGAAAGATTTTACCCGGACGAATATTTGAAAAGTATAGATGATATAGATTTTGAAATGTACTATAAAAACGGAATACGTGGGATTATCTCAGATATAGACAATACACTTGTTCCTCACGGAGCACCGGCAGATGAACATATAATAGAAGTATTCGAAAAAATACATTCCCTTGGAATTAAAACCTGTTTGATTTCCAATAATCAGGAACCGAGAGTTACACCTTTTGCAGAAAAAGTCAACTCAGAATACATATGTAACGCCCATAAACCAAGTACAAAAAATTACATTAAAGCAATGGAAATTATGGAAACAGATAAAAACTCAACCCTGTTCATTGGAGACCAGATTTTTACGGATATCTGGGGAGCTAACAGAGCGGGTATTCAAACGGTTATGCTGGAAAAAATTAATCCCAAAGAGGAAATCCAAATCGTTCTTAAACGTATACCGGAAAAGTTCATTCTCTGGAGATGGAGAAAGACAAGATTGAAAATAGAAAAAGAAGAAATTAGGTAATAAAAACGCCGCAAAAAATAGAAACAGTTTAATTATAAACACGTTGCATTTCTACCTTTGCTCCGTCGTATATTAACAATTGCTCTCGCAAACTTGCTGCTTCGCAGCTTCGGACAGTGCTCCGCAATTGTAACTATACTCGCAAAGCTAACGAAATGCTGCCAAGTGTTCTAAATTAAACTGTTTCTATTTTTTGAGTCGTTTTTTATTATTTAATTTCTTTTTTATTTGAAATATTTTTCTTTAATTGCATCTACAGGCATGTCTTTTCCGGTCCAGATTTTAAAAGCTTCGGCTCCCTGGTAAAGGAGCATGTAGAGACCGTTGATTGTTGGACAGCCGTTTGACTTTGCTAGTTTCAGAAGTTTGGTTTCTAATGGATTATATATTATGTCAGACACTATTAAGTCGGGATGTAGAATGGAAGTGTCCATGATTGGACAACTTTCAAGGTCAGGTGCCATACCGACAGATGTGGCGTTGGTTAAAATTCCACTTTCAGTGATTGCTTCGCCAAGGGAATCTTCGTCGTTTAAATCATATAATACTGCGTGGCAGTTAGTGTTTTTGTTTATGGTTTCGACCATGCGTTGTGCATGCTCCCAGGAGCGGCCTTTTCTGTTGAATACATTTATTTTTGGAATGCCATCTAAGGCTGCCTGAACTAAAATAGATGAAGCGGCACCGCCACAGCCGAGAAGAGTCATAGTTTTGCCGGTGACATCAAACCCTGCATCCTTTAATGACATCATATATCCAATACCGTCAGTGTTGTGACCGATGAATTTGCCATTTTCGTTAACTACAGTATTAACAGCACCAATCATACTGGCAGCCGGTGATAAATCATCAACTAACTGGCACATAAGGGCTTTGTCAGGCATTGTACAGTTAAAACCTGCAATGTTTAATTTTTTTAGTCCCTCAAAAGCAACTTCCAAATTATTTTCAGGAACATCAAAACAGAGATATACGTAGTCCAGTCCCAGAAGTCTGAAAGCCTCATTGTGCATTAGTGGGGATTTACTGTGGGAAACAGGGCTTCCAAGCAATCCTGTAAGCTTTGTGTGACCTGTTATTTCGCTGATACAACTCATAGTTTATTACAAATCAGAAGAATCTGATTATCTCCTTTCAAAAATAGAAAATCCGGTAATAGTTTTGCCAAATTTTCATATAAAAGTATAAAAGTTTTTTTGAAAAATGTAAACCTTTCACATTGACTAAAAAACAAGGCTAAATTATACTTGTATTATTGTAAAAATGGAGGCAGGCATGAAGTTGTTTAAGCAGGAAGAAAAAAGAAACACAGACCTTACAGGAGATACGAAGGTATGTGTGCCTATTATGGGAAAAAACAAAAGGGAGTTGTTGTCACAGGCAAGAGATGTAGTAAAAATGAAACCGGACATAGTTGAATGGCGGGTTGATTATTTAGATATTTCAAATAAGGCAGAGGGAGATTATTATATTCACCTTATTGCAAAAAAAATAAGAAATATATTAAAAGACATTCCTCTTATATATACTTTCAGAACAAAAGAAGAAGGTGGGGAAAAAAGCATAACATGGGATTTGTACAAAAAATATATTGTAAGTGCCATTTGCCATGGGGACGCGGACTTTTATGATGTAGAAATGTACAGAAATAAAGATAGAATATATGAATTGTTTGATGATTTAAAAGAAGTTGATGAATGGATAACTTCTGAATATAAAATAATTGGTTCAAATCATTATTTTGATAAAACTCCTTCAGTGGAAGAAATGGAAAGGATATTAAAGGAGACTAAAAACTTAGGAGCAAATATCTGTAAACTGGCAGTGATGCCTGAAAACAAAAAGGATGTAATGAAATTAATAGAGGCCTCCGAAAAAGTGAAAAAAGAAATTGATGCTCCTATTATAACAATGTCCATGGGGGAACTGGGAGCAGTTACAAGGGTATGCACAAAGGAGACAGGCTCCTGTATAACATTTGCGTCAGGAAATAATGCATCGGCTCCGGGACAGATAAAAACAGATATTATAAGAAAACTCATGACATATAACAGGGGATGCACATTAAGTGGAAATATTGCCCTAATTGGCTTTATGGGAACCGGAAAAACAACAATATCAATGACATTGGCTGAAATAACATGCTTTGAAGAAGTAGATGTGGATGCATATATTGTTAAAAAAGAGGGGATGGCTATTAGTGAAATCTTCGAAAAAAATGGAGAAGAATATTTTAGAAAAATTGAAACCAATGCCATAAGAGAAATATGTGAAAATAAAAGTCAGATAATATCCTGTGGTGGAGGAGCGGTTTTAAAAGATGAAAACGTGAGCGTATTAAAAGAGAATGGCGTGATAGCACTTCTTACGGCCACACCGGAAACCATTTTTGACAGGGTAAAAGATCATACCCACAGACCTGTACTTAATAATGACATGAGCCTTGAACATATAAAGAAACTGATGGAAGAGAGAGAACCCCGTTATCAGTCCGTGTCAGATATGAAAATTAACGTGGATGGCAATGACAGGGTTATGACATGCTATGTATTGTTGTCACAACTTGAGAAAAAAGGCATAGTCAAAGTACAAAATGGTTGAAATTAGTTATGATATAATTTATAATAGAAAAAGCGTGATTTATCACAGATGAACTTTTAGGAGGAAAGATTATGGTAACAGCAGGCGATTTCAAAAACGGCATTACAATCGAATATGATGGAAAGATTTGTCAGATTATTGAATTTCAGCATGTAAAGCCGGGAAAAGGCGCAGCGTTCGTTAGAACAAAATTAAAAGATATTAAGAGTGGTGGTGTTGTAGAAACAACATTCAGACCAACAGAAAAATTCGAAAACGCACACATCGACAGAAAAGATATGCAGTATTTATACAATGATGGTGATTTATACTACTTTATGGATGGAGAAACATTTGATCAGATAGCAGTAAGTGCTGACAAAGTTGGTGATTCTCTTAAATTTGTAAAGGAAAACGAAACAGTAAAGATTTGTTCATGCAAGGGTGACATTTTTGCAATTGAACCACCTATTACAGTTGAACTTCAGATTACTGAAACAGAACCGGGATTCAAGGGTAACACAGCAACCAATGCTACAAAACCTGCAGTTGTTGAAACAGGAGCAACAGTTTACGTTCCATTGTTCGTAGAACAGGGTGAAACAATTGTAATTGATACAAGAACGGGAGAATACTCAAAGAGAGTATAATAGTTTTGAATTTTGTAAAAGGGAGGTTTCAAAATTTAATTATTTTGAAATCTCTTTTTTATATAATCGGATATTGTTATATGAGGTTTTGATATGAAAATTGTAATTTTAGATGCCGCCACACTTGTTATAGATAATGACATAGATTTTTCCATATTTGACGAATATGGTGAGGTTATTATTTATCAGGCAACAAAGAATAACGAAATAAAAGAAAGAATAAAAGATGCTGATGTGGTTTTGTGTAATAAAACATTAATGACAAAAGAAAATCTGGAAGGGGCTCAAAAACTTAAATATATTGGGCTTTTTGCAACCGGGTATAATAATATAGATTTAGAATACACTAAAAAACATGGCATAACAGTCTGCAATGCGGGAAGTTACTCAACAGAAGCTGTAACACAACATGTATTTGCTTTTATTCTTCATTATTACAACACAATTTCAAAGTATAATGAATTTGTAAAGAACAAAGGATGGGTAGAGGCAGAACGCTTTTCACCATTTATGGAAATGAGTGAACTGTACAATAAAACAATAGGCGTCATAGGTTACGGCTCCATAGGAAGAAATGTAGCAAAAGTAGCAAATGCTTTTGGAATGAAGGCTTTGGTATACAGCAGAAGTCTTCTTGAAGATCCGAATAGAAAAAAAGAGGCAGAGAATGAGGGAATGATTAAGGTCATTCCGATAGATGAAATTCTTAAAAATTCAGACATAGTAACAATGCACTGCCCACTTAATAAGGATTCGGAATTAATGTGTAACAAAGAGTTCTTTTCGAAAATGAAAAAGGATTCTATGTTTATAAATACTTCCAGAGGAGGCGTTGTTAATGAAGAAGATTTAGTACTGGCACTGAATAATGGTGTTATTGGAAAGGCAGCACTTGACGTTATAAAAGATGAGCCGATGAGGCCGGATTCCGTATTGTTAAAGGCAAAGAACTTAGTTATAACACCTCATGCAGCCTGGGCTCCTGTTGAAACCAGAACGAGACTTGTAAAAATCGTTTCAGAAAATTTAAAAAAATGGCTTGCAGGAACCCCTATAAATGTTATAGAATAGAAAGCAAGAGAGTGTTGTATTAAGACACATAATCTAGTACAATTACAAACGGAGGGAATAAGTTCCCGTAATTGTATGACAACTTATTTATTATTTAAAAGGAGGAGAACAATCATGAGAAGATTGGCAAAGAAGTTTGCAGCATCCGTTTTAGCACTTTCACTTGTGTTTACAATGGGAACAACATGTTTCGCTGCAACATGGGGAAGCTATTTCGGAGCTTCAGAAGGATGGAACGAAGGAGCAGCAGGAAAACTTGTTTCAGAGAAGGCTGATGGATTCACAGCAGCTTTGGATACTATCGGATGGGGTGGTATCTGGGGTGGACAGATATTCATGGACAACACAAAGCCTAACACAGCTAAGGTATCAGTAAAGAAAGGTCAGACATACACACTTTCATTTACAATCAAGGGAACAAACATTCCTAAATATGTATATGTAAAGGTTGCTACAGGCGAAATACTTGCATATTCAACATGGATCAAACTTGAACCAAACGGAACAGTAAATTTTACAAAGACATTTAAGGCTGCAAATAATGCTAACTCAGTATACTTTGGTGTTGGTGGAGATTTTGGTAACAGATTAAATGTAGCAACAGATGGTGATGCAGATGCAAGATATAAAGTATTCAAGAGCACATTCAACAAAGATGCTACAGTTGAATTAGCAAATGATGCAAATGGTGATTCAGGTTCTGCAACAAAGATTGAAGTTTCTAAGTTTACATTAATTGGACAGCCTAAGATTAAATCAGCTAAGTCAAAGAAGAAAAAACAGGTTACTGTTAAATTCAGTAAGGTTGATGGCGCTAAGGCTTACAAAGTAAAAGTTGGAAAGAAGAAATACACAACAAAGAAGACTACATTTACTGCAAAGAAAGTTAAAGGTAAAAAGGTAGTTGTTCGGGTAGCAGCTGTAGCAAAGAGTTCAGGTGTTACAGGAACATTCAGCGCAAAGAAGAAAGTAAAAGTTAAATAATTTACATGATTTTTATTAGAAGACTGCCGAAGAACAAAGAAGATTGTTTTATTTGGCAGTCTTTTTCTAAATGTTTACGACATAGGTCGGAAGAAGTCGAACGATTTTTTACATATTTAGGAAACTTTAACATATAATAGTATTGATAAAAAAATAATAAACCAAAGTATGGTAAAGGGGGAAATACAATGATTGACAAAGTTATTGAAAACAACAGAGTAAGTATTATAGGGGAAATCGTATCTGAATTTAAATTCAGTCACGAAGTGTTTGGTGAAGGATTTTATGTAGTAAATGTTTCAGTAGACAGATTGAGTGAATTAACGGATGTTATTCCATTGATGGTTTCAGAAAGACTGGTAGATGTTAATGAGGACTATCAGGGAAGGCTGGTAGAGGTATCAGGTCAGTTTAGATCCTATAATCGACATGAGGGAACAAAGAACAAGCTGGTGCTTTCTATTTTTGTAAGAGAGTGGGAAGAAGTTGAAGAAAATCTGGAGGCAGGAAAAACAAATCAAATTTTTCTTGATGGATATATATGCAAACCACCGATATACAGAAAAACACCGCTTGGAAGAGAAATTGCTGACCTGCTTATAGCAGTTAACCGACCTTATGGAAAATCAGATTACATACCGTGCATTGCCTGGGGAAGAAATGCAAGATATGCATCAACTTTTGAAATTGGTGGACATATTCAGATATGGGGAAGAGTACAGAGCAGGGAATATGTAAAGAAAATCAATGAAGATGAAAGTGAAAAACATGTAGCATATGAAGTTTCAGTAAGCAAACTGGAATATATTGATGAATAAAACTCAATATATTATAATTATGTTCTCCTTATATAGAATTTGCAAAAGATAAAGAATAAGGAGACTAAAGTTAAATCATAGGAGGCAATTATGAAAAAGGAAATGAAAAGAATCATTTCTCTTGTCCTTACATTTGCGCTTCTGATAAGTGGAATAACTTATTCGGGAGCTGTAAGTGTAAAGGCAGATGGCAATGAGTGGAAAACAAATGCAGTAACAGTACCTGCTGAAGGACAGTTAGTGCCGGCAGGATACATAGATGTAAGCTTTGATAATTCGATGGAAGGTTACACTTATACAGTGTATCTTGATGGACAACCAATGTACTGGAATGGTGATGACATTGTAAGAACAGACATTGGAGAAAAAACAGATGATAAGTCTGTTATTAAGACCTTTACATCACAGGATACAGGGAAGACAGAAGTATACACTACAACAGTAAGTAAACATGAACTGACAGTAAAAGCAGTAAAGGGTTCAGAAGAAATCACATCAGAGGCAAGAACATTTTATGTTTCAAAAAAAGGACTTGCCTTAGGTGGAGATATGAGTGATAAGGTTTCTCTTAGAAAGCTTAACTGTTCATGGTATTATAACTGGTCAACAGATGCATTTAATAACAGCGTTGATGCAGGTGTACAGCACATTCCTATGATGTGGGGTGGCGGAGATGACAACAAAGAATCTATGACAAGTCTTACGACAACAGCTAATTATATTTTAGGATTCAATGAACCTGATATTGACGGACAGGCTAATATGGAATTTTGTGAAGGTATAGATGTCTGGAATGAGTATATTTCACCACTTAAATTAAGAAAGGTATCTCCTGCACCGGCGGCTCCCGGTGGAGATTCTAAATGGCTTGAAAGATTTATGAAAGGTGATTATAAATGTAAAAAGCCTGATGGTACATGGGGAGTATATAATGACTATTTAGACGATACAACAAAAACGTGGGTTGATGGTAAAGAAGGTGATGTTGATGCAGTAGTGCTTCATTATTACCGAAATGTGATTGATTTAAATGGCTTATTAGAGGCTGTAAAGACTTTATGGAATAAATATCATAAACCTATCTGGATAACAGAAATGTCTGTGTTTGGTATGAAGGGTATGGGACGGTATGATCACAGCTATAATATTCCGTCAGAAAGAAAGAAGATGGCTGATTTTGTTTCAGGTATTATAGAAAATATGGACGAAGTTCCGTATGTAGAAAGATACTGTTGGTTCCCTTATGATATAGAAAGCAAGAATGATATAGATGCGTATGATGGATGTGGAGCAACAGCAATGTTTGACTACACATCAGGTAATTATACAGAACTTGGAAGATTGTATTCAAATAGCGGAAATCCGACAGGGTATAGTGCTGAAACTATTTCTGATGATGAGATGTTTATCTATAAGGAACAGGAAACAACAACCAAGCCACAGACTACAACTGCGGCTAACACACCGGAACAGACAACGGTTTCCCAAACGGAATCTTCAACAAGACTAACCGTAAGTGATACTTTTGGGGTGCCGGGAAAAGTGAAATTAAAAACTGCCCGTAATGTGAAAAAACAAAAGGTTAAGCTCACATGGAAAAAGGTAGCAGGAGTAACTAAGTATCAGGTTCAGTATGCATTGAATAAAAAGTTTACAAAGGGACTTAAGGCTAAAGTTGCAAAGAAAGTTAAATTTACGGTAAAGGGACTTAAGAAAAATAAAAAATATTATTTCAGAGTTAGAGCCGTAAATAGAACAGTAAAAGGTAAATGGTCAAATGTGAAAAGCATTAAGATTAAAAAATAATATTATATAATAATGAGAGTCTGTCGCAAATGAAAGATCTTAGAGAAGAGTATTGATTTTGTATGGCAGACTTTCTCTATGTAAAAAAACGAAAAAATGTATTGAAAACGTTTTGATATAATGGCTTATTTAGGAATAAATGTGCAAAAGTTATTAAAGAAAAATGACTTAAGGTCATGGAATATGTTAAAATATACATTAATTGAGCGGTAAAAACGTTTTTATTTGTGAAAAATTACATTTAATGATTGTAGAATAAAAACGTTTATGATATAATGGCTTTGGTTGAAATGACAAGATATTTCAAATGTTGAAAAGAAAATTATTTTTTTAAGGAGGAATTGAAAATGAGAAAAATTTTCAGCAAAGTGTTAGCAGGGGCTACAACTGTAGCATTGGTTGCTTCTCTCGTAGCAGGAATCAATATTTCAAATACAGTAAAGGCTGACGATGCAGTTACACTTAGCAATTGGACATTTTTACAGGGAGGTATGTACAACCCAGCAGAAGAAGGTAACGAAGGTTATATTAACTCAGTTACTATGAGTAGTACAAACGAAAAACTTACAGGATGGTTAAAAGGAAACAAGGCAGGCGATGCAGATCCTTCAGTTAATCAGACAATGACAGCAAAGCAAGCTTCAAACGGATTTACTATTGATATTGAAAACACGGGCTGGGATGCTAAGTGGGATCAGTCACCGGTTACAATTAACCCATGGTCAATTCAGGCATTGATGAACGACGTAGCTATTCAGCCGGCTCACAAATACACAGTTAGCTTCAAGGCTAAAGCTTCAAAGAAGAAATTTGGTTATGTTGCATTTGCATGTGATGTAGCAGATACAGCACCTTATGGTGGTGATGCAGGTGCTCTTGAAGGACAGCCGGTTATTACAATTACACCAACAGAACAGACATATACATTTACATTTGTTAACTATGTATCAGCAACAAAGCTTAATACAAAACTTATGCTTGGTGCTTTTAACTCAAAATATGATTATGCAGGAAATGATATTTCAAGCATCGTAAAAGATACTGAAGTAAAATGGAAAGGTACTGTTACAATAAGTGACTTCCAGGTAGTAGATGAAGGATTACAGGATGTTCCAACGGATCCGGCTCTTCCACCAGCACCATCAGTAAAGCCGGGCAATAATAATAACAATAATAACAACAATAACAATAAAAATAACAATAACAATAACAGCAACAGCAACATAAGCAATAACAATAATGCTGGAAATGCCGCAACAGTTGTTAAGAAACTTAGTAAAGTTAAAGGCCTTAAGGCTAAAAACTCAAAGAAGGGTGTTCTTAAGATTTCTTGGAAGAAAGTAGCAAGTGCTAAGAAATACCAGGTTAAAGTTGGTAAGAAGACATACAACACAAGCAAGGCTAAATTAACAGTTAAGAAACTTAAAAAAGGTAAGAAATATACAATTAAGGTTCGTGCTACAGCATCAGGATATACATCAAGCGCATGGGCTAGCAAGAAAGTTAAAATTAAAAAATAGTTTTAATTAAACAGGATTTTGACAGTGCCCAATGCTTTATGCATTGGGTTACTGTGTAATATTACTAAAATAAAATAGCAGAAAGGTCGGGAGGACTTAACGTGAGAACAAAATTTTTTAAGAAAGTATCCGCTGCTGTTATGGCATTAACAATGGTACTGGGAATGGTAAGTGTTGTGCCTGCAGCTCATGTGGCGAATAATGCAAATATTGCATCAGGTATTACGTGGGATTATTTCTCGCTTTGTCCATTAAATGGAGAAGCAACATTAGACTTTAAACATAATGGACATTTAGACAATGAAGATGGCTCAAGGGCTCATCCATATTGTTGGTATCATGCACTTACTCATTTAGTATCAGACGGATTCCCTAACGGACAGATTGAAGGAAAAGACTTTGCAACAAAAGGATGGGTAGTTCCGGGAGCAACAGCATCAAAAGTACAGTTCTATGCTAAAAACACAGGATGGGATGGTCAGTACAATGGTGATACTTTAGTTAGTGATAATCCTTGGGGATTAAGATTATATTCATCAAATATGACAGTTGAAAAAGGACGTACATATACTCTTTCATTTAAATACAGCAGTGATATGAAGGGTACAGCAACTGTATATAAGAAAGGTAAAGACGGAGAATATTTACTTGATGATAAAGGAAATAAGATTCCGGAAAAGGATGAAAACGGAAAAGAAATTAAGAAAGATATTTTTGAAAAACATATTGGTTTAAGTATTGTTAATCCAAAGAATGGAAGCGGATTAGACTTATTATCATATAACGGATGTTCATCAAGTGGTTACTTTGTTGCTGATGCACGGGCAGGAGAAAAGACAATTACTGTTTCATTTAAGATTCCTAAGGATTATGCAGGAAATCAGGCAATGATTCAGTTTGCTGCAGGTGCTTATGTAATAACATATCCTGAAGAACTTGCTTTGTCAGGAAGTTTATATCTTGATGATGTAAAAGTTTTAGCAGGAACACAGTATGCAGTTAAGTATGTATACGGCAGTCAGTCATATACAGAATATGTAAATGCAGGTGACACAGCCAGTGGACATCAGTTTGGAGTAAAAGGTAAGACATTTAAGGGTTACAGCGTTAGCCTTTCAACACCTATTACAAAAGATACAACAATAAACTGTCAGTATGTAAATACACCAAAGCCGGGAAAAGCTAAAGTTAAGTTTACTGCTCAGAAGAAGAAGGTAAAACTTAAATTAAAGAAAGCTGCTAATGTTAAGGGCTTTGAAATTAAATATGCTGGCAACAAAAAGATGAAGAAGGCAAAAACAAGAAGAACAACAAAAACTTCTTATACAATCAAGGGACTGAAGGCAAAGAAGAAGACTTACATTACAGTAAGAGCTTATAACCTTGATTCGATGGGACAGAGAGTATATAGCAAGAAGGTTCTTAAAAAGACAGTTAAAGTAAAATAATTATTGAACAATAAAAAATGAAAGGGTGGAAGGGTTATATTTTGGTAACTTATTCTGCCCTTTTTTGTAAGAATATTATGGAAAAACAAAAAGGTATATTAGGAAAGGAAATAGTATGTGTCGATTTAAGAAAATAACATCTATGATAGTTGCTATTTCTATGCTATTTTCATGTATAACAATTACAACAAGTATAAATGTTAATGCTGCTGATACAGCAACATGGCAAAAAGAAGCAATTATAAGTCCGGGTGCTGGCAAACTTGTAGGTGCAGGCTACATAGACGTAAAGTGGAGTAATACTTTAAGTAATGTAATAGAGTACAAAGTTTTTGTTGATGGAAGTCTTAAGCAGACAGTATCTCCAAGTGGAGAAACAATGTCAGTAGAGTTCTATACAACAGATGTAAAGGCACATACAGTTCAGATTGAAGCAGTATTAAATAGTGGTGGCAGTGTTAAAACCGATACAAGAGTGTTCTATGTAACAAAGAAAGGTGTTTGTGTTAACGAAAAAGATATGGGTAAGGTTGTAGATCCTGCATCAATGAATATTGGATGGTATTATAACTGGGGATACAAATCTTTTAAAGACATGAAATTCTCAAACAACAAATTCTACGACACAGAATTTGTTGCCATGACATGGGGAGACAATACAGTAGATATCGCAACAAGATGTGCATATGCAAACAAGAAGGGATATAAATATTTATTGTCATACAATGAACCGGATCTTCAGTGGGAAGCTAACAAGCAGCCTGAAACAATGGTTTATCGTTGGAGAGACACAATTGATAACAAGGGTAACCTTAGACTTGGCTCACCTGCAACAGAAACATTCCAGATTAATTCAGATAAATGGTGGACACCTTTCTGGAACGGACTTAATTCAAATGACAAGAATAATATGTCATTTATAGCAGTACATGCATACCAGCATTATTATGACAATGCTGATACAGCATTACAGTACTTACATGTAATTGATGAAATTTATGAAGCATACAAGAAACCTATTTGGGTTACAGAGTTTGCTGTAGCTGATTCGGGAAATGTATTTAGTCCTTCAAACTCAAAGCATGTAGCTCAGGTTCAGGAATTTATGAAGATAGTTCTCAAAGGACTTCAGGAAAGAAGTTATGTAGAAAGATATGCATGGTTTGATTTTAACCCAAGAGACAATCAGACAGGCGCATCAGGAATATTTGACTATGAAACAGGAAATCTTACGACATTAGGTCAGATCTATGCAAACATTGGAAATCCGGCAGGATACAATGCAAAGACGTATAATATTTCATCCTCAATCTCAAAAGATACTTCTGTTGGGGCATGTATAGCAGCAATAGATACATTAATGTACACTCCAATCAAGAAAAAGAAGGCATTCAAATATAGTTTTAAGACAGTTAAGAGAGCTGCAGGATATCAGTTACAGTATTCGTTAAACAAAAAGTTTAAAAAGAAGAAAAATTACAAAACAAAGATTAAGAATATCAAAGCTAAAAATGTTGCAGCACAGTCAGGAACTATTAAGAAACTGAAAAGGAAAAAGAGATATTATGTTCGTGTTAGAGCATATAAAGTTATTGGCGGTAAGAAATATTATTGTAAATGGAGCAAAACAAGAAGCGTAAAAACTAAAAAATAATAAGAGGTAATAATGAAAAGTCATAGAAAAATAATTGTTTTTTTGGTAGTAATTGTCCTTATATTTAACGCAAGTATAACTTTTACGGGGAATAATGTAAAAGCTACTGGTGTTTTTCAGATTATATCACCATCAGGCGACTATCTTGTCCCAGCCGGTCCTATAGATATTGAATGGACAAGTGCCAGTGGGGCAGGTAGTGTAAAAGAATATCAGGTGTATGTAGATGGAAAGTTGGAATATACAACAAGTAATACATCATGTAGAATTTATAACACAAAGGTTAATTATCACACGGTATTTATAGTTGCATGCTATACCGATGGAGACAGAACATCTACAGAGAATGTACGGTTTGGTGTTAGCAAAAAAGGTTTGTGTGTAAATAAAGATATGGGAAAATATCTTTCACCGGTTAATATGGGAGCTTCATGGTATTATAATTGGGGAGTTGCACCATTTTCATTTCCGGCTTATAGTGCTACAGATTTTGTGCCTATGATTTGGGGTACAGCTAGTGAAACCAATATAACCTCTATCGCAAGCAAGGGATATAAGTTCCTCCTTGCTTACAATGAACCTGATATGCCAATGCGTGATCAGTATGGTAACTATATTGGTGGAAGTAATGTAGCGGTTGGTACTGCAATAAGCCATTGGAGTAAATTTACAGGGCACAATTTCTATTTGGGTGCACCCGCACCGGCTCAGAGTCCTACATGGGGGATTGCAAATAATACTGGTGGTAAATGGTTTAGAACATTTATGAACGGAATAGACCAGAGTACGGTAGATTTTATTCCACTTCATTGCTACTATGAAACGTGGGGTGGAGAAGCTGCAGCCAAAGCATTTTTGACAGATTTAGTAGATAAAGCTTATGAAATGTATCATAAGCCAATTTGGATTACTGAATTTGCACCTAGTGGATGGGATTATAATAATGCAAATGGCAGAAAGCAGTGTAAAGAATTTTTAGAGGCTGTATTAAAGGGATTAGATGAGAGAAGTTATGTAGAAAGATATTCATGGTTCTCCTTTGATATAAAAGAAGCTAGTGGTGCTGCAGCTCTTTGGGACAAAGCAACAGGTGCATTAACCGAATTAGGAAAGTCGTATGTTGATAATGGAAATCCAAAGACTGATTATGTGGCAGGTAATGTGACTAATACATACAGCCGTCAGAAGGCTCCTGTAAAACAACAGCCGTATTCTAATCAGGTAAGAAAACCTGCAAGAGTAAAAATTAAATCAGCAAAGAATCTTAAAGGAAAGAAAGTTAAACTTACTTTCAAAAAAGTTTCAAAAGCTGTAGGATATCAGATAAAAGCTTCTGATAGTAAAAAATTTAAGGGCTATTGGACAAAAAACACCAAAAAAACATCTTATACATTTAAAAAATTAGATAAAAACACTCGCTATTATTTCAAGGTCAGAGCTTATGCAAAAAATGGAAATGCTAAGTTATATGGCTCATGGAGTAAAGCAAAAAATGTTAAAGTCAAAAAATAATTTTGGAAAAGGGTTGATTACAACCCTTTTCTTTTTGTATAATTAAAATTCATTGTGAAAGAATGAGTAATTACAAAAAAGGAAATGAATGGGTTAGGATTATGACAGGAAAGAAAGTACTTAAATTAATAATTATATTTGTAATTGTAATTGTAGCAATTATTGGAACTGCTGGGGGATTATATATTGCAAAAAGTACCAGAATGAAATATATTGAAAATAAAAAACAGGAATGGAAAAGTAATGCTGTTGTAACACCAAAGAAGGGATCCCTTCAGGCTGCGGGAAGTATTACAATAACCTGGAAAAGTGCATCCAAACTGGACAAAGTAGATCAGTATAAAGTATATGTAGATAATAAAATGGTTGCTAAGACAAATGGAAATATTACAAAATGCGAATACTATACTACATCTGTAAGTGAGCATAAAGTTTACATAGAGGCTAACTTAAAGCATGGCAGCAAAATCTATTCAGATATTGTTAGTTTTTATGTAAATAAAAAAGGATTTTGTATGAATAAGGATATGGCTCAGACTATTAATGCAGATGACTGGAATGTATCATGGTATTATAACTGGACTGTTACAAAGCACAATTACACCAGTTTTCAGAAATTACAATTTGTTCCAATGTTTTGGACCAGCGCACCTACGGACAGTGGATTGGCAGAGGATCTTAAGATGCTTGGATACAAGTACATATTGGCATATAATGAACCGGACAGAGAAGATCAGGCTAATATGTCAGTGGACACTGCTGTAGAGGGTATGAAATCTCTTGTTGGAAAAGGATTAAAGGTAGGCTCGCCTGCAGCGGCTATATGGCCTTCAATATCAACAGACTGGTTTCAGCCTTTTATGAAAAAGATGAAAGAAGAGAAAATGGATGTAGACTTTATTGCATTACATCATTATTGGAACTGGTACACGGAAGATGGAGCGAAGGCATTTCTTGATATTGTAGATGAAGCATGGAAGATGTATCACAAACCTATTTGGATTACTGAATTTGCTTTAAGTGGTGTTCCTAACAGGACTAAACAGACAAGACAATCGGCAATTGACTATATGAAATATGTTTTGCCTGAATTAGATAAAAGAGAATATGTGGAGAGATATGCGTGGTTCTCATTCAAGCCAAGTGATTACAGAAACGGTGGTTCAGCCATGCTAAATACTTATACCGGCGAAATTACAGGTTTAGGGTATGAATATCAGAAACTAGGTGTACCGGAGGGTTATAATACTAATAAACAGCTTACAAAAAAGAATAATAAGAAGGATATTGTTAAATAAATATAATGCAAAACTGTGCTGTTACCTATGTAAAAAAATAACATATAATAATAGTACAATAGTAAGATAAAAAGTACAGACGGTCATTGATATTATCAGGGTCTTTGGGTTGACACAAAAAAGCCACAGTGATATTATTAGTGTAGTTAAACAATAGTAGAGGTTGCGTTACTTATGAGTACATTAGAGGATGCCCCGGCGGCAGGTGAATTTAGTGGAAAGGAAGCAGCGCCGAAGGGATAGATTGCCGGATATTTATTCCTGGGCATATGGATAACATCCATATGACTGTCATCAAATAGATGGAGTGCTAGTTGATGGAGAGCTACTTATAAGATTATAGATGGATTTCTTATAAGGAGCTTGTTTCAAGCTCCTTTTACTATGATTAACTAAAATACATATTTTTTTAGGAGGAAATGTAAAATGTCAATTTTTACAGGTGCCGGTGTAGCAATTATTACACCATTTAATGAAGATGGAACAGTTAATTATGATGCCTTTGGAGAAATAATTGAGGCACAGATTAAAGGTGGTTCAGATGCAATTATTGTGTGTGGCACAACAGGTGAATCATCAACAATGAATGATGAGGAACATATTGCGGTTATTAAGTATTGTGTTGATAAAGTAGCAAAAAGAGTTCCTGTTATTGCAGGTTCAGGTTCAAATTGTACAAGAGAGGCAGTAAATATTTCAAGGGAAGCGGAAAGAGTAGGAGCAGACGGACTTTTATGCGTAACACCTTATTACAACAAATGTACACAGGAAGGTTTATATCAGTATTATAAGGCTATTTCAGATGCTGTTAACATTCCTATTATTATGTATAATGTTCCAAGCAGAACAGGTACAACAATCCAGCCTGAAACAGCAGTTAGAATTGCAAAAGAAGTAAAAAATGTAGTAGCAATTAAAGAAGCATCAGGAAATATTTCTGCGGTAGCAAAATTAGCTTCATTAGCAGAGGGATGCATCGATATTTATTCAGGGAATGATGATCAGGTATTACCAATTCTTTCACTTGGAGGAAAAGGTGTAATTTCAGTTTGGTCACACGTTGCTCCAAAGAAAGTCCACGATATGGTAATGGCATTCTTAGATGGAGATATTGCTACAGCTCAGAAGTTACAGCTTGAAGCTATTGATGTTATTGGAGCATTATTTAGTGAAGTTAACCCTATTCCGGTAAAGGCTGCTATGAATATGTTAGGCTTTAATGCAGGACCTGTGAGAGCTCCTCTTACAGAACTTTCTGACAAAAATAAGGAAGTTCTTAAGAAATCATTAAAAGAGTACGGTGTTTTATAGAATAATAACTTATAATAAGGAGATATTATAGTTACATTTTTGACAAAATAATTTATGCACGGAGGGTGAAATGGTTAATGTAATAATGCATGGTTGTAATGGCAAAATGGGAAGAGTTATTACAAACCTTGTTGAAGAAGATGATAATATACAGATTGTTGCAGGAATTGATGCTTACACAGGTGTGGCAAATGAATATCCGGTATTTGCTTCAATTAAGGAATGCGATGTTAAGGCAGACGCAATAATTGATTTTTCAGTTACTGCTGCAATAGATGATTTACTTGATTATGCAGTAAGTACAAAAACACCGGTTGTTGTATGTACAACAGGCTTATCTGCAAATCAGTTAGAAAAAATAAATGAGGCAAGTAAAAGCGTGGCAGTTCTTCGTTCGGCAAATATGTCCCTTGGAATTAACACATTAATGAAAATATTAAAAATAGCAACAGATGTTTTAGCTGACAGAGGATTCGATATTGAAATTGTTGAAAAGCATCACAACCAGAAAGTTGATGCTCCTAGTGGAACAGCACTTGCATTGGCAGACTGCATCAATCAGGAATTAAACAATGAATATGATTACACCTATGACAGAAGCACTGTTCGTGAAAAGAGAAAGAAAAAGGAAATAGGTATTTCAGCAGTGCGTGGTGGAACCATTGTTGGTGAACACGAAGTAATCTATGCAGGAACAGATGAAGTAATCGAAATCAAGCATACAGCATATTCCAAGGCAATTTTTGCAAAGGGTGCAATTGATGCGGCAAAATTTTTAGCAAATAAAGAAGCCGGAATGTACGATATGTCAGACGTAATTGGATAAACTGAAACAAAACAATAAAAAATTCCAAATAAAAAAAGGCCCGGGAACAGTAATACAGAAAAATGATTGGAAGTATTTCGTTATCTTTACGAGCATAGCTACAATTGCGGAGCAATGTTTGAAGCCACGAAGTGGCTGAGTTTTGCGTGAGCAATTGTTAATATGTGGCGCAGTAAAGATAGAAATACGACACATTTTGAGTATTACTGTTCCCGGGCCTTTTTTTATTTGAAATTTTTTATTGTTGATGCTTCTTTTTTATTAAATTACGTGCGTATATTTTTGTGTTAAATGAAAATAATAGTGGTATACAAAATTTATTTGGAGGATTTGATTATGAAACAATTAAGAAATTATTTATTGGTATTAACACTTGTGTTTTCAGCACTGACATTTGCTGCATGTGGTAACGATAATAATAATGGAGAAACAACTTCAGTTGCTACAACAACTGAAAATACAACTGTAAATAACGGTGGAAATTCAGGCATGATTAACGATACTACAGATGATGGTGTAGTTGGAGATGCCATTGATGATGTAGAAGAAGGCGTAAGTGATATTATTGATGGAAATAATAACAATAATACAACAAAAAATAATGTGAAAAATAATACTACAACGAAAAAGTAAGTACTAAAACAGACATATCAGCATATATTATTATGATAAAATTTGTATCAGGTAAGTATGGCATATAAAATCATAATAGACCCGGGTCATGGCGGGTCTGATCCGGGAGCAACATTTAATGGAAGGCAGGAGAAGGACGACGCATTGGCGCTTGCCATGGCCGTGGGTGAATTACTTAAAAACGCAGGATTTGATGTTGAATATACGAGAACAACGGATGTGTATAACACTCCTTTTGAAAAAGCGACAATTGCCAACAATGTAGGAGGAGATTTGTTTGTATCATTCCACAGAAATTCATCGGCTGTGCCAAATCAGTACAGTGGAGTTCAGACCCTTGTGTACAATAATTCAGGGCTAAAATCCAATCTGGCTGCCAATATAAGCAAAAATCTTGTATCGGTGGGATTTCAGGATAAAGACATTGTTGAAAGACCTAATTTAGTAGTTTTAAAGAGAACAAAAATGCCGGCAGTTTTAATTGAAGCGGGATTTATAAATTCAGAGCAGGACAACAAAATATTTGATGAGAAATTTAATGAAATGGCACAGGCTATAGCAGATGCCATTATTGACACACTGGATGACGCAGGAATAAGAGCCACTACAATGCACGATTACAGAGTACAGGTAGCAGCATTCAGAAACAGACAGTTGGCAGACTATATGGCTGCAAACCTTAGAAATCAGGGATTTGTAGTAAGTATCTTAGAAGAAGACGGATTATATAAAGTAGTGGTAGGAGAATTCTCAAACTTAGACAATGCAGTTGCCCTAGAACAACGACTGAGAATGATGGGCTACAACACATTTATCAGAACCTAAAAATTAAATGATATAAAGCAAATTATACTCTAGTGTTTTGGCTTTGTTAAAATGTTAAGAATAAATCCGAGGAGGGAAAAATAAAATTGTCTACAACAATAGGCAGCATTTCGTTATATTTGCGAGCATAGTTATGATTGCTGAAGCTTTGTTTGAGGGAGCAGGGCGACCGAGATAGCGTAAGCAATCATTAACAGGCGGCGGAGCAAATATAGAAATGCAACGTGTTGTAGACAATTTTATTTTTCCCCCTCGGACTTCTCTCTTACATAACAAAGTCCAATTGCAACAGCGCACATAAAATGTTACAATATTTTCTAGTTTTAAAGATAAGAGGTGTCATATGAATAATGGTTTTGTAAAAGTGGCATGTGCCACTCCTAAAATAAAAGTTGGGGACTGCAGTTACAATGCGGATATGATATGCAAAAAAATAGATGAAGTGTGGGAAAACAAAGCACAGCTTCTTGTATTTCCTGAACTTTGTATAACAGGGTATACAGCCAGTGATTTGTTCTGGCAGAAATCCCTTCAGGATAAGGCAATGAATGCATTAACTGATATAATAGTTCCCCATACGGAGGGTAAAGAAATTGTAGTTATAGTAGGGCTTCCTATGTCATATGAAAATAAATTATATAATGTTGCGGCAGTTGTCTATAATGGGGAAATAATGGGATTTGTTCCTAAATCTTATATACCAAATTATTCAGAATTCTACGAAGCAAGACACTTTACTTCAGGAAAAGGTGTAGATGGAGTAAAAGAATTAAAGGAAGAAGAGGAAGAAATTTCTTTTGGAACAAAACTTTTATTCAGATGTGAAAATTTTGATAATTTTATTTTTGCAGTAGAAATATGTGAAGATTTATGGGTAGCAAACCCTCCAAGTATAAACCATTCTTTGGCAGGGGCAACGGTTGTGGCAAATCTTTCGGCAAGTGATGAAGTTACAGGAAAGTCAGAGTACAGAAAGAACCTTATAATGGGACAGTCCGCAAGAACCGTAAGTGCATACCTTTATGCTGATGCAGGAGAAGGAGAATCCAGTACAGACCTTGTATTTTCAGGTCATAATATAATTGCGGAAAATGGAAATATATTAGCAGAATCAAAAAGATTTAAAAACGAAACAATCTATGCTGACATAGATTTAGACAGGCTGACACTTGAAAGACAGAAAATGACAACATATATTTCAGAAGATATAAAGGATGAGTACGAAGTAATTGACATTCCATTAAAGGTTTGTGAATTTAAGTTTGAAAGAAAAATTGATAATGCACCTTTCGTACCATCAGACGTTACAAAGCGTGAAGAAAGATGTGAAGAGATTTTATCAATACAGACAATGGGACTAAAGAAAAGACTGGAGCATACTAATTGTAAATGTGCAGTGGTAGGCATTTCAGGCGGTCTTGATTCAACCCTTGCATTGCTTGTAACTGTAAGGGCGTTTGACAGTTTAGGACTTGACAGAAAGGGCATAATGGCCGTTACAATGCCGGGCTTTGGAACAACAGACAGAACATACAACAATGCCGTAGATATGATAAAGCAGTTAGGCTGTGATTTTAAGGAAGTAAATATATCTAAGGCAGTTAAACTTCATTTTGAACAGATTGGACATGATATTGAAAAACATGACGTAACATATGAAAATGCTCAGGCAAGACAGAGAACTTACCTTTTAATGGATTTTGCAAATGAGTATAACGGAATGGTTATAGGAACCGGTGATATGTCAGAATTGGCACTTGGATGGGCAACCTATAACGGTGATCATATGTCAATGTATGGTGTAAATGCAGGAGTGCCAAAAACATTAGTAAGACATCTTGTAAAATATTATGCTGATACATGCGACGACAAAAAACTTTCTGATATTTTAAATGATGTTCTTGATACGCCGGTAAGCCCTGAACTTCTTCCACCAAAGGATGGAAAAATAGCACAGAAAACGGAAGATTTAGTGGGACCATATGAATTACATGATTTCTTCCTGTATTATGTATTAAGATTCGGATACACACCTAAAAAAGTCCTTTTCCTTGCAGAACAGGCTTTTCAGGGACAATACGATAAAGATACCATTCTAAAGTGGTTAAAGACCTTTTATAGGCGTTTTTTCGCTCAGCAGTTCAAACGAAGCTGCTTACCTGACGGACCAAAAGTCGGAAGTGTTGCAGTATCACCAAGAGGTGACCTTAGAATGCCAAGTGATGCAACAGCCCGTGAATGGCTTGAAGAATTAGAATAACAAAGGCAAAAAATTAAAACAAAAAATATCTTATTGAAACAATGGAAACCGGGAAAATATTTAAGCAGTATCATAAAAAAACAATAGGCAGTATTTCGTTATATTTGCGAGCATAGTTACCGTTGCTGTAGCGCTGTTTGAGGTGGCATCGCCACCGAGTTCGCGGAAGCAATGGTTAACAGACGGCGTAGCAAATATAGAAATACAACGTGTTTATTATGATACTGCTTAAATATTTTCCCGGTTTTCAATCTTTCAAAGATACATTTCCTGTTTTACTTTTTGCCTTTATTTATTGTAGCTACAATGGCATTGTAGAGCATTGAATATGTATACTGGCTGTCTTTGGAGAATTGGATGTTGTCGATGGACTGGGTGTCGACGATTTGCTTTGCAATGTCGTTAAAAGCAGGTTCAACTAAAGGGTACATAGTAGTGATAGTGTCACTGACATTGCTAACACTTATTGAATTAATGTGATCTTTATCAAGGGTAACTGATATTTCCATAGGATTGCCGTTTAGAGTAACGCTTGAAGTATATACTCCCGCTTCAAACTGACCTTTTGTAGTTTCCTTTTCTTTTTCTCCCTGGTTTCTATTGCAAAACATAAAAATTAAAGAAATTACAAGTACAATACCAAGGAGAATGAAAGTAGCAGTGTATATCAGCTCCTTTAAATGAAATACCATAAATTTTGGACTCTTTCCCATACAAACTCCTTACTTAACGTTAAATTATTTTATATTCTAATCTATTATTGAAATCCCAAAAGTATGCAAAAAAATATAAAATGTTCATGGTACATTTTTAACCCGTTTTATGAAATATAATGATTGAAATAAACCATAAATATAAACTATAATTAGTAGTAAAGTATCAGGCAGGAAGAATTATTTTTTGGAGGATAAGATGGCATTACAGTTTATTATAGGCTCGGCAGGAAGCGGAAAATCCTACAGATTGTTTGAAAAAATGATTAAGAAATCAATAGAGGAGCCACAAAGTAATATTGTGGCTATTGTTCCTGAGCAGTTTTCAATGGAAACCCAGAAGCAGATTTTAACAATGCATCCAAGAGGTGGAAGTTTTAACATAGAGGTTACAAGTTTAGTGAGACTGGCTTACAGCATTTTAGAAGAGCAGGGAATCATTGATTACAGAGTAATAGATGACCTTGGTAAAACACTTATTACAAGGAAAGTTCTGGAAGACTGCAGGGATGAACTTGTAATATACAAAAACAAAACCAATATGACAGGTTTCACGGATATAGTTAAAAGAGTCATATCAGAAATAAAGCAATATAACATTACGCAGGAAACTCTCACTAATATGATTGAGGATTCCAAAACACGTTTGGGACTGAAACATAAATTAAAAGATTTAGAGGTCATTAACAGGACCTTTAATAATTATATACAGGACAGAATGATTACAACGGAGGATGTGCAGGATTTATTCTGTAAATATATCGGGACTTCGGAAACAATAAAGAACACTTATTTTTATTTTGACAGTTTTACGGGATTTACACCTATTCAGTACAGGGTAATAGAACTTTTAATGAAATATGCAAAGGAAGTTGTTGTTACTGTAACATTGCCGGAAGATGAAATTAATTTTAAGGGATATGACAGGTTTGAATTATTCTCTTTAAGTAAAGAAACAATTAGCAAGTTAAGAGAGCTTGCAATTATGAATAGCATAAATATTAAAGATACAATTATTGCAGGCAAATCAGAAATGCCTTACAGAATAAGAAAAAATCAGCCTCTTTGCCATATTGAAAAAAATATATTTAGAAATGGAAAAACAGCCCCTGTAAGTGTAGGGGATTCTATTGAAATTTACAGTGCCGGTAATGCACAGGCAGAGGCGGAGTTTACAGTTAAAGAAATATCAAAACTTATAGTAGAAAAAGGTTATCGCTACAACGACATTGCAATTATAACCGGTGACATGGAAAAATATCACAGATATTTAGAAGAGTCTCTGTACAAAAATAACATACCATGTTTTATTGACCACAAAAGAGATATTTCCCTTAACCCTTTTGTTGCAGGTATTTTAGCTGCTATAGATGTAATAGACAGGGACTTTAGTTACGATACAGTTATGCATATGTTAAGGCTTGATTTTATGGACATTGACAGGGAAGACATAGATATATTCGAGAATTATATAAGAAGGTCAGGAAGAAGAGGATACAGAAGTTACGGAAAAAAATGGGAAAAACTTTATCAGGGGGTAAATGAAAATCAGTTAGAAATAATAAACGAAGTGAGAAAATGTATATACGAAAATATTACTGATCTTAGGGAAAACTTTAAGAAAAAAGATGCTACTGTGCTTGATTATACGAAAGCAGTGTACAGATTTGCAGTAGACCGGAAAATCCAAAGGAAAATAGAAATTTATAGAAAAGCTTTTGAAGAAAAGGGGGATTTATCAAAGGCAAAGGAATACGGACAGACATATGAGAACATTATTGACTTACTTGATAAGATTGTGGAACTTATGAGTGATGAAAAAATGAGCATCAGAGATTATTCCCATATCTTACAGACAGGTTTTGAAACAGTTAAGGTTGGAATAGTACCACCGGGACTTGATGTACTGATGGTGGGAGATATTGAGCGAACAAGATTAAAGGATACGAAAAAGATTATATTCTTTTTAGGTGTTAATGATGGCATTATACCAAAATCAGGAGAAGTTGGTGGAATTATAACGGATACTGACAGAGATTTTCTAGATGGTAAGGATTATACGCTGGCACCTACAGCAAGAGATAATGTATTTAAGCAGAGAGTATATTTGTACTCTTTATTTGCCAAGCCTACGGAAAAAATCTGTTTATCTTATTCTAAAAGTGACAACGAAGGAAAAGCACTTAGACCATCCTATGTTATTGGAGAATTAAAAGGGCTGTTTAATGATTTGGAGGAAACGGATATTGATAGAATTAATATAGGATTAGATGATATTACAGGTGAAGAGGCAGCACTGTCCTATATAGCAGCTAATATGAGAGAATATTGTGAAAAGGAAAATGATGATGTATTTACAACATTATTAAGTATTGTATCTTCTGATGAAAAGTATCGCAATTTCTTAAATAACATAAAGGATGGGGCTTTTTATACCAGAAAAAATGAAAAAATAAAAAAAGATATAGCAAAGAAGCTATATGGCAATAAGGAAAACATAGGAATAACAAGGCTTGAAAGATTTGCCGCATGTGCCTATAAGCAGTTTTTAACTAACGGATTAAAGCTTGGACAGCGTGCAGAATTTGAACTGGCAGGATATGACATAGGCAATTTGTATCACAATTCCATAAACGAGTTTTTCAATGAAGTTGAAAGAGAAAGTATTGAATGGGACAGTCTTGAAGAAGAAAAAAGCAGCCGGATGGTTGATGAGATAGTTGAAAAGGTAGTAGATGAATACGGTAATGACGTACTAGATAATACTGCAAGAAGCTTATTCATAAGAAATCAGGTAAAAGAAACAACCTTAAAAACCGTAAATGTACTGATAAGACATATAAAAGCCGGAAAATTTGAACCTAAGGCTTACGAAATGAGAGTTACCCATGGAAGAATTGACAGGGTAGATACTTATCAGAAAGGCAATGAAATTTATGTTAAGGTTATTGATTATAAATCAGGAAATACTACATTTAGCGTAAAAGATACTTTCCTTGGAATGCAGATGCAGCTTATGGTTTACTTAAAAGATGCAATGGATGTTGTAAAGAAAGAAAATCCTGACAAAAGCGTACTGCCGGCAGCAGGACTGTACTTTCACGTGGCAGATCCATATATTGAAAGACCTGATTATGAAGAATTAAAAAGAAAATACAAAAAAAATAATCCTGAAACAAAATTAACGGATGATGAAATAATATCTTTATCTCTGGAAAAATTACGTGATAAAGAGTATAAGATGACAGGTCTCGTAAATATGGATTATGATGTTATTAATGCAATAGATGAAAATTTAGAGAATCCTTCATGTAAATCAGACATTATCAGTGTAGAAACGAAAAAAGACGGAAATTTAAGCAGTAAAAGTATGGTAATAGACAGTAAAAACTATAATAAATTTATCCAACATGTGTCAAACATGGCAGAGAATATGAAGGATGAAATTTTGGATGGTAATATTGATGTTAATCCTATAGAAAATGAATGTCAGCGTTGCAGCTTCAGTGGAATATGCAGATTTGACAGAAGGCTCGGAGACAGATTCAGGGAGACTGAAAACATTGACCTTAAATATGTTATTGCAGAGTTAAACAGGGACGAGGTAGAAGAAAATGAGTGAAGTTAAATGGACAGACAGGCAGTTAGATGTAATTAACACAAGAAACAGAAATATACTTGTTTCAGCTGCAGCCGGTTCCGGGAAAACTGCCGTGTTAGTTGAAAGAATAATTAAAATGATAACGGACAGTGAGGATGATACAGATATAGACCAGTTGTTGGTGGTTACTTTTACAAGGGCAGCAGCCGGAGAAATGAAGGAAAGAATCAGGGAACGCCTGGAAAAAATGGCAGAGGGCAATCCAAAGGATGCTAACTTAAGAAAACAGTTGTCTCTGATACATAATGCAAGTATTTCAACTATTGACAGTTTTTGTGCCACGGTTGTAAAGGAAAATTTTGACAAAATAGATTTAGACCCTAATTTTAGAATTGCAGATAATACGGAAATAGAAATGCTAAAAGCTGATTGCGTATCAGATTTACTGGAGGAATACTATGAAAAAGCAGATGAGGATTTTATGATTCTGGCAAAACAGTATTCTTCAGGAAAGATAATGGATAATTTAGGGGAACTGATTCTTGAACTTTATAAAAAATCCACAGGAAGCATAAATCCGAAAAAATGGCTTGAAAACTGCTCAGCGTATTATAAGGCAGGCACGCTGGAAGATGTTGAAAAAATGCCTTTTATAATTAAGCTGATGGAAATAGCAAAAAGTCAGGTAGAGGACTGCCTAAGGGATATGGACAGGGCTTTGAAAATTACAAGGGAACCTGACGGTCCTAATTATGAGTCTAAACTTACTCCTTATATTGATAGTATAGAGAAAATAAGAGACAGCAGAAACTATGAGGAAATGAGAAAATCCTTTAATTTAATAGAAAGTGTTACCCTCGCAAACGATAAAAACTGCGACCAGAATAAGAAAAAAGCAGTCCAAAATATAAAAAATGATGTAAATGCACGTCTTGGAAAATTAAAAAACAAATTATTTACCCAGTCATTAGAAGAAATCTTTTATGACATAAAAAAATGCAAACCAAGCGTTGACATGATTATAAAGCTAACAATTGAATTTACTGACAGATTTACTAAGCTTAAAGAGGAAAAGTCCATAATGGACTTTAATGATCAGGCTCACTTTGCCCTTAAGATTTTAAATGACGAAGATGAAAATGGAAATCCACATCCATCAGAGGTGGCAAAGGAGATGTCTCACAAATATAAGGAAATAATGATTGATGAATATCAGGACAGTAACTATATTCAGGAAGCCATATTATCAAGTGTGTCAAGAGGACAAAATATAAACAACATGTTTATGGTTGGTGATGTAAAACAGAGTATTTACAGATTCAGACAGGCAGAACCAAAACTGTTTTTGTCTAAATTTGATGAATATAGTGAAAGTCCAAAGGCAGACAATTGTAAAATAATATTGGATAGAAACTTTAGAAGCAGGAAAGAAGTTGTAGATGCCGTAAATTCTATATTTGATTTTATAATGAACAAAAATGTAGGTGGAATAGATTACAGAGATGGTAACGGTCTGGTTACAGGAGCGGCATTTGAACCTGCACCTGATAGTCAGGATAATGTTACTGAAGCAGTTTTAGTTGAAGGAGAGGAAAAGAAGGATGAGGCTTCCTATGTGGCAGAAAAAATCCTTGAAATTACAGACCCTGTAAATGGTATGAAGGTTACAGGGAAAGATGGGAAACTCCGCCCGGCTAAATTCAGTGATATTACAATTCTTTTAAGAAGCTTGAAAGGGAATGGTGAGATATATCTTGAGGAATTGGAAAATAAGGGAATACCGGCATACTCAGAATCTAAAACAGGATATTATGAGACAATTGAAATAAAAACAATTATGAGTATGCTTACAATAATTGATAATCCAAGACAGGATATTCCTCTTGCTACTGTGCTAAAAAGCCCTATGTTCAAATTTAGTGATGAGGAGCTTGCCATAATTAAATCTGAAAATCTTTGCGATGATTTTTATGATAATATAATGATCTATGCAGCCAATGGAGCAGAATTTGAAATAATTGAAAAGATTAACCGTTTTATATATTTACTGAATAAATACAGGGATATGGTTAATTATACAGGGGTATATGATCTTATTAATGAAATTCTAAAGGACACAGGCTATGACTATTATATAAGTGCCATGCCTAACGGAAAAAGGCGTCATCTTAACATAGAGGCTTTAAAACAGAAAGCGGTAAATTACGAAAACATAAGTTATAAGGGATTATTTAATTTTGTCAGATATATTGAGAAGATACAATATTTAGATGTGGATGACGGAGAAGCTTCTACAAGCAGTGAAAATGATAATGCCGTAAAAATAATGACAATACACAAAAGTAAGGGATTACAGTTCCCAATAGTTTTTCTGTGTAATACAACAGGAAAAATGAAGCCTGATACTGACAAAATAGCAGTAGATGAGGCTGGTGGCATAGGTGTGGATTTTATTGATGAAGAATTACATTTAAAAGCCCCTACCCTTATAAAGAATGTAATTAGAATGGAAAATCTTGAAGAGGAAATGGCCGAAAGGCAGAGAATACTGTATGTTGCCCTAACAAGAGCCCAGGAAAAACTTTTTATTGTGGCAAGATGCAAGGACTTAGAAAAGGCAATGGAAAAATGCGGTGCAGAAGACGGTAAAACTTCAGACATAATGCCTTACAGTGAAATTGTGGGAGCAGGAAATATGTTTGACTGGATGTTAAAGACTGCCAATGAAAGCGTATCCATTGATCTTAAAGCCATAGAAAAATCAGACGTTGAGATTTCAGAAATAAAAAATGTCATAAATGAAAGCTCAAAGGAAAAGGTAATAGAGTTGATAGAAAAATCAAAACCGGATTCAGAGTCAGAAGAAAAAATAAAAAATGCTTTTTCATTTGTTTATCCTTACATTGATGACATTACAATGAAATCGAAGGCAAGTGTAACGGAAATAAAAAAAGACAGATTAAACAGCAGTCCGGACGAAGAGACAGAAAACTTTTTTGTTGAAAAAGAAGAGGAACTGCCGGAAATCATACCTAAATTTGAAGAGCATGATGCTTCCATGAATGAAAGATTGACGGGAGCAAAGAGAGGAACAGCGTACCACAGGGTTTTTGAACTTCTTGATATGAATTGTGAAAGTTATACTGTAAAGAACGTTAAGGAAATGATAGATAACTTTGTCAAAAAAGGTTACATGGAAATGATAGAGGCAGATTCAATTTATATAAAGGATATTGTGGAATTTACTAAAAGCAG
Source organism: uncultured Eubacterium sp. (assembly GCA_900548465.1). Lineage (GTDB taxonomy): Bacteria > Bacillota > Clostridia > Lachnospirales > Lachnospiraceae > Eubacterium_G. The sequence goes on along the minus strand of URKY01000012.1, from coordinate 14,852 downwards.
TCTCTTTAAACGTATGAAGAAAGCGGAGAAAAATAACAGTCTCTTTAGGGAGCAAAAATTCCTTATGGGACTTCCTGCAAGAAAATTTAGTGAAGAGGACATTGAAGTTATCGAAAGACCTAAAGAGGGTGAGGAAATTATGATAGTTCAGGGTATAATTGATGTGTGCTTTTTGGAAGATGGAGAGTATGTTATAGCAGATTATAAGACCGATAATGTTGACACAATGGAAGAGCTTGTTAAAAGATACAAAATACAGTTAGAGTGTTACAAAATAGCCATTGAGAAAATTTCTGGTATAAAGGTAAGGGATATGATAATATATTCCGTGAAATTAGGACTGGAAATAAAGATATAGGAGGAAGAGATGATTATTCCTAAGTATATAAAAAAGGGTGATACAATTGGTGTCACTGCCACGTCAAGTGGAATAGCTAATGAATTAAAACAAAAAAGAATTATCAGTGCAAAGGAAGCCCTGGAAGATAAGGGATATAACGTTATGCTGACGGATAATGTATTTAAAACTGACTGGCGTGGATGCAGTGGAGATGGAAAAAGCAGGGCAGAGCAATTTAATGGTTTAATAGATAACAGTAACGTGTCGGCTATTATATCGGCAGCCGGTGGAGATTACCTTATGGAAATGCTGGACTATGTAGACTTTGAAAAACTTAAGAAGAATCCTAAGTGGTTTCAGGGTTTTTCGGATAATACAGGTCTTGTATATCCTATAGTTACTACATGTGACATAACAGCAGTTTACGGATGCCATTTTGGTGATTTTGGAATGAAGCCATGGCAGAAAAGCAATGAGTATGCATTGGGAGTTCTGGAAGGAAGTACAAAAAAACTTGAATCCTTTAAAACCTTTGAATCAGAAAGACACGAGTATATAACGGGATATGAAGGCTATTACGAAGATGAAAAGGTAAAATGGATAAATGCAGGAAATGAGGAAAAAATAGAAATTACGGGAAGGCTTCTTGGAGGATGTCTTGATGTAATTGCATTTTTACTTGGTACCAGATATGATGGTACAGAACAGTTTATTGAAAAATATAAAGACGATGGTATAATATGGACGCTGGAAAGTTTTAACATGGAAGATGTAGTTTTAATTACTCATTTGTGGCAAATGAAACAGCGTGGATATTTTAAGTATGCAAAGGGATTTGTATTTGGAAGACCTTTAATGTATAATACGTGGATAGAACAGCCTTACAAGGAGGCTGTAATGTCTATACTTGGTGATCTTGATGTTCCCGTTATTTTTGATGCGGACATCGGCCATAAAGGACCACAGTTTTCTATAATAGAAGGTGCGAAGGCAAAGATTACAAGTGAAGGCGGAAAAGGAGTTATAGAATATGCTTGAGTTAAAAGACGTTAGATTTAGTGTTGAGGATGATAACGGAAGCAAAAAAGATATAATTAATGGCATTAGTCTTACAATTGATGAAAGTAAATTTGTAGCCATTACGGGACCAAACGGCAGTGGAAAATCCACATTGGCAAAATTAATTGTAGGAATAATAAAGCCAACATCAGGAAAAATATTATATAACGGAGAAGATATTACTGACATGTCAATTTCCGACAGGGCAAAGCTTGGTATCAGTTTTGCATTTCAGCAGCCTGTAAGATTTAAGGGAATTAAGGTAATTGATTTACTTAGAATGGCAGCGGCAAAACAGCTTACAATAAGTGAAGCCTGTGAATATCTTTCAGAAGTAGGATTGTGTGCAAGGGATTATATTAACAGAGAAGTTGACGGAAGTCTTTCCGGTGGCGAATTAAAGAGAATTGAGATTGCTACAATAATTGCAAGAAAAACAGAACTGTCTGTCTTTGATGAACCGGAAGCAGGAATTGACCTGTGGAGTTTCAACAGTCTTATTAAGGTATTTGAAAAGATGCAGAAGAACAATAAGAACTCAATTTTAATAATCTCCCATCAGGAAAGAATACTTGATATTGCGGATGAGATTATTTTGCTGGCAGATGGTCAGATAAAAGCTCATGGTAGCAAGGATGAAATAATGCCGTTAGTACTTGGAAATAATCAGAGTAATGTATGTGAAAAATTAAAGGCATAGAGGAGGAAGTCATGGATAAAATACAAATGGAATTATTTGAACAGCTGACAGGACTTCATGAAATTCCTGCAGGTGCTTATAATATAAGAGCAAACAGCAAAAAGGACAGCAGAAATACTACAAGCAATATCGATATTGTCACAAAAGAAGATAAAGACGGAATTGATATATATATAAAGCCGGGAACTAAGAATGAGAGTGTGCATATCCCTGTAGTTATTTCCCAGACAGGTTTAGAGGAATGTGTTTACAATGATTTTCATGTTGGTGAAGGTGCCGATGTTTTAATTGTTGCAGGATGTGGAATTCACAATTCCGGTGATAAATTATCAAGACATGACGGCATTCATACTTTCTATATAGAAAAAAATGCCCGTGTGAAGTACGTAGAAAAACACTATGGAAAAGGTGATGGAAACGGAGAAAACGTCATGAATCCAACTACTATTGTTAATATAGCTGAGGGCGGATTCATGGAAATGGAAACCGTTCAGATAAAGGGTATTGATTCCACTAACAGAATAACGAAAGCAAAACTCGAAAAAGATGCAAAGATAGTTATTACCGAAAGAATCATGACTCATGGAAAGCAGGAAGCAACAACAAGGTTTGAGGTAGACATGAATGAAGATGGATCCAGTGCAAATGTTGTTTCCCGTTCAGTGGCGAAAGATAATTCAAAGCAGACATTTTATTCCGTAATTAACGGAAATGCAAAATGTAACGGACATTCAGAGTGCGATGCAATTATTATGGACAATGCAAAGATTAGTGCTATTCCTGAAATTACAGCAAATAATCTTGAGGCATCACTTATTCATGAGGCAGCAATCGGAAAAATTGCAGGAGAGCAGTTAATTAAGTTACAGACGTTAGGTCTGACGGAACAGGAAGCGGAAGAACAGATAGTAAACGGATTCTTAAGATAATATATGCATAAATCAGTTAATTTCAGCATATTTACATAGTAAATGTGGATATGGATGTGCATATGAATGAAAAACAGGACAATCAATTAAATATGGCTCTGGAACTTACGCCGGAGCAGTTAAATAAATCCCAAGAGTTATCAGTAGGTTTTGATGAAGCCTCAGACTCTTGGGATTTAATAGTTAAATATGTGGGAAATCTTGATGAGGTAAGGGTACTGGGAGGGAATGTTTATGAATTGTCAAATGGATATGCAATTATAACAGTGCCGGCGGCGTTAGTCGACAGAGTGTCGGATCTTGATGAAGTTATTTTTGTAGAAAAGCCTAAAAACCTTGAATTTGCGGTAATAAAAGAAAAAACAGCCTCCTGTATTAATTTTGTTCAGGTGCCTGATTCTGTAATAGGGGGAAAAGAAGGGCTTTTCGGAGAAGGAATAATTATCGGAATTGCAGACAGCGGAATTGATTATACAAACCCTGCTTTTTTAAATGCTGACAACACAACAAGAATTCTTTTACTGTGGGATCAGGTAAGCAATACGGTATTTACACGGGAGCAGATAAATGAAGCACTTAAAAGCGAAAATCCATATGAAATAGTTAATTCCAGGGATATATCAGGTCATGGAACTCATGTGGCTGGAATTGCCGCAGGAAATTATGCCGAAAATAAAGAAGAAAACCTTGGAATTGCCACAAAAAGTGAACTTATTATTGTAAAAATGAAAGAACCCTCAGGTAATTCTTTTCCCAAAACTACAGAATTAATGGAAGCTGTGGATTTTATTGTTAAAGAGGCAAACCGATTTGGAAGACCTTTCGTAGTAAATTTAAGTTTTGGAAATACATATGGCTCCCATGACGGCACATCCTTAATTTCAACATATTTTGATTCAGTTATAGACAGTAACAGAATGGTAATGGTTATTGGAACAGGAAATGAGGGAGACAGTGCAGGTCATGCAGGTGACACACTTCAGGTTTATGTCAATGATAGGAGCAGTGTTAACAATGATTTACCTGAAGAAAAAATAGAACTACAGGTATCTGATTATCAGAGGGCTTTTGGAATTCAGTTGTGGAAAAATTTTGTGGATATATGGGGGATAAGTCTAACGACTCCGTCAGGAAAAGAAACGGCAATTTGCAGGGAAGCAGGACTTATTTATACTTTTGAATCAGATAATACAACAATAAAACTTCTGTACGGAACGCCTAAACCTTACAGCAAATTTCAGGAGATTTATATTAGCCTTATACCGGTGGAACGTTATGTGCAAAGTGGCATTTGGATAGTTAACATTTATCCGGAAAGAACTGTTAATGGAAGATATGATTTGTGGCTTCCTGTAAGTGGGGCAATAAATGAGAATACGAGATTTTTAACACCGGATCCTTTTGTAACTCTTACAGTTCCTTCAGCAACAAACAAGGCTATATCAGTTGGGGCATATAATAGTAATAATGATACTGTTGCATCCTTTTCCGGAAGAGGATTTACAAGGGAGAACAGTCAGATAAAACCTGACATTGTAGCCCCGGGAGTAAACATTATGTCTGCATCTAATACAGGTGGAACAACAATAAGGACAGGAACTTCAATGGCCACCCCTTTTGTTTCAGGAAGTGCCGCCCTTATGATGGAATGGGGGATTATAAGGGGTAATGACAGCTTCTTATATGGAGAGAAGGTAAAGGCATATATGATTAAAGGGGCAAGGCATATGGCAGGAATAAGCAGATATCCTAACGAACTTGCAGGCTGGGGAGCACTTTGTTTAAAAGACAGTTTTTAAGAGAAAATAGAGATTATAAATTATTGTTCAGACTCCTATTTTATGATAGAGTAAAAACTATGAATTGCAGGTAGATATATTGAAAAAAAGTCTTTATAGATAAAAATGCTTATACGTTGATTGGTAGTTAAAAGAAAGTGTTCCCGCTTTTCTTTGCTTTCATACCTTGACAATGCATAAAACTTATTATATAGTTAACTCAATTAAAGACAATTTATTTCCAGTAAGAGGGAGTAGTTCGCAGTGGAAACTGTTATGCTTTTCGTCATCACGTTTTAATACCGGGAAGCATATTGAAATAGGAACGAGACTTTTGCCGTACTTTTTGTGTACGGTAAAGGTCTCGTTCTTTTAATTATAAAAAGAGTTGTTAATGTTTAAAAGATTGAAAAATACGGAATGATAATTTATAAGGAAAGGAAAAAATATGAGTGGTAAAAATGTAATTGAAACGGCAAAAAAGAAAAGTGGAATAATCATTTTTCTGGAACAATTTAAGGATTTACTTGTTGCCATACTTGTAGTGGCTGCAATTGTTTCAGCAATTTCAGGAAGTGTAGACAGTACCGTAGTAATAATAGTTGTTCTTATAATGAATGCAATTATAGGAACTATAGAACAGGTAAAGGCCAACAAATCCTTAGAAAGTCTGAAAAAACTGTCCCCTACTAAAGCAAAAGTATTAAGAAATGGTGTGTTGGAAGAAATCAATTCAGAGGATGTCGAAGTAGGAGATATTCTTGTCCTTGAAGCAGGTGATATGGTAGTGGCTGATGGAGACATAATTGACAATGGCTTCTTACAGGTTAATGAAAGTTCTCTTACAGGAGAAACTACTGCCGTTGATAAAACTGACAGAGTATATTCCAGCAGCCTTGTAACTTTTGGAAGGGCTAACGTAAAAGTTACTGAAATAGGAATGGACACGGAGATTGGAAAGATTGCTAAGTTAATGAAGGATGCAGGGGAAAGAAAGACTCCTTTGCAAATAAGTCTTGATAACTTTAGCAAAAAACTGGCAATGCTTATTACTATTATAAGTATAGTCGTTTTTGGTATCTATGTAATAAGAGGAGAAAGAATAATAGATGCTTTAATGCTTGCCGTTGCATTGGCAGTTGCAGCAATTCCTGAAGCTTTAGGATCTATTGTTACAATTGTACAGGCAATAGGAACCCAGAAAATGGCCAGTGAAAATGCTATTATAAGAAAACTAAAGGCAGTTGAAAGTCTGGGATGTGTTTCAGTTATTTGTACTGACAAAACGGGAACATTAACCCAAAATAAAATGACTGTTCAGAAAATTTATATAGACGGAAAAGTTATTGAACCAAAGGATATAGAATTGGATAATAAACTGCACAGATATCTGTTATATGATGCGATTTTATCTAATAATTCAGTTATAACGGAAGACAAAAAAATCGGTGATCCTACAGAATATGCGTTGCTGGATATGTTAAGGGAAATTGATGGCGAAGTTAAAGTGGACGAAAATGTTGTTAGAGATACAGTGGAAAAAATTGACGAGATACCATTTTCATCAGAGAGAAAAATGATGAGCGTACAGTGTAAATTGTCTGACGAAACAGTATTGTTGACGAAGGGAGCACCGGATATTCTTCTTGACAGATGTAAATACATTAGAACAAAAGATGGGATATCTGAACTGAAAAACAAAGGAGAAATATATAAGGCAAATGAAGAATTCGCCAATAGTGGGGAGAGGGTTTTGGCATTTGCATACAAACCAACAGATAAAAAATTATCGGAGAACAGTGAAAATGATATGATTTTCCTTGGTTTAATTGCAATGATAGACCCACCAAGAGAAGAGACAATAAAGGCTGTTGCAGATGCAAAGATGGCAGGTATTAAAACTGTTATGATTACCGGAGACCATATATTGACGGCAAAAGCCATTGCAAAGAAAATTGGAATCTATAAAGAGGGAGATAATGCCCTGACCAGAGAAGACATTGATAATATGAGTGATGAAGAACTGGAAAATGTAGTTGAAGATACTACCGTATATGCCAGAGTTTCACCGGAAAATAAAATCAGAGTTGTAAAGGCGTGGCAGTCAAAGGGGCATATAACCGCTATGACCGGTGATGGAGTAAATGACGGTCCTGCACTAAAAAGAGCAGACATAGGGGTTGCTATGGGAATAACGGGAACGGAAGTTGCTAAAGAAGCCGGTGACATGATTTTGGCAGATGATAATTTTGCTACAATTATAAAGGCAGTAGCTAACGGAAGAAATGTATATAGAAACATAAAAAATGCAATATTATTCCTGTTATCAGGTAATATGGCAGGAATTATGGTTGTTCTGATTACATCATTACTGGGGTTACCTATACCGTTTACGGCTGTACACCTGTTGTTTATGAATCTGCTTACGGACTCGCTTCCCGCTATTGCAATTGGACTTGAAAGGGCTGATTCCAGTCTTTTAATGGAAAAGCCAAGAAGCAGTAAGCAAAATATATTATCAAAGGATTTCATAACTAATGTTTTGGCACAGGGTGGGCTGATTGCGATTACAACATTGGTAGCTTATTCTGTGGGATTAAGTACAAATAGTATGTTTGCAACAACATTTGCTTTTGAAACATTGACAATTGCACGTTTATTTCATGGATTCAACTGCCGTGGAAAATTCTCAATATTTAAACTTAAGCTTAATACAAATATGTATAGTATAGGAGCGTTTGTTTTGGGAATTTTATTTATAGCCCTGGTAAGTTTTCTTTCCATAGGCAGAAGATTATTTGAAATTGCACCATTAAATAAAGAAAATTTCATGTTGATAATTCTGTTTGCAATAATTCCTTCAGTAATTATTCAAACCTGCAGACTTATAAAAGAACATAAAAAATAAATATTGGTTAAGGATGAAAAATTGGTTATACTATAATTACAGAAAAACAAAGGAGGTTTTAGTATGTCAGTTATTGAAGTAAATAAAGATAATTTTGAGGAAGAGGTACTTAAGTCAGATAAAATTATATTAGTAGATTTCTTTGCAGACTGGTGTGGACCATGCAAAATGCTTAGTCCAATTATAGAACAGGTTGCAAATGAAAACGAGAATATAAAGGTTTGTAAGATTAATACAGACACTGAACCGGTATTGGCATTTGAATATAAAATTATGAGTATTCCGACATTAATTTCTTTTAAAGATGGAGTTCTCTATAAAAAATCAATTGGCTTAGTGTCAAAAGATGAAATATTAGATCTTGTAAAGTAGACATTACATTTTTATCAATTTTAGTATGTAGAATAAGAAAATGGAGAATGATATGGTAAAGAAATATGACATTGCAATTATAGGAGCAGGTCCGGCGGGACTTTCAGCTGCAATATATGGAACAAGGGCAGGAAGAAGTGTTGCGGTCTTTGAGGGTAAAAGTTTTGGGGGACAGATAATTAATACTCCTGAAATTGAAAATTATCCGGGAATAGAAAGAATTTCCGGGGCGGAATTTGCAATGAATCTTTACAATCAGGCAGTTAGCCTTGGAGCTGAATATATAAATGAAAAGGTTATAAAGGTTGAAGATGGTCCTAAAAGCAAAAGGATTGTAACAAATCATGGTGAATATGAAGCAAAATCTGTTATAGTTGCCACTGGCGTAAAGAAAAGACCATTAGGCCTTGAACACGAGGAAGAACTTATAGGAAGAGGTATTTCTTACTGCGCTACCTGTGACGGTGCTTTCTTTAGAGGAAGAAATGTTGCAGTTGTCGGTGGAGGAAATACAGCACTTGAAGATGCTATGTTTTTGTCAAATTATTGCAACAGGGTTTATCTTATTCACAGAAGGGATACTTTCCGTGGTGAAGGCAAAAATGTCGAAAATGTAAAAGAAAAGGACAACATTAAAGTTATTTATAACAGCATTCCCGTAAGACTTATATATGATGATGTATTAGAGGGAATGGAAATAAAAAATGTTACTAACAGTGAAGTGACAAAAATTGACGTTGATGGTGTCTTTGTGGCAATAGGGCAGATTCCTGACAGTGATATATTTAAGGACTTACTGAAAACTGACCCTTCAGGATATATTGTTGCTAATGAGGACTGCAAAACAAATATAGAGGGAATTTTTACAGCAGGAGACTGCAGAGAGAAAAATATAAGACAGCTGGCTACTGCGGCAAGTGATGGAGCTGTTGCGGCAATTAATGCCTGCTCATTTATAGATGAAAATTACAGATGATGTGGAGAAAACTATGGAACAGGAAAATAAGAAAACAATTTTGGTTGTTGAAGATGAAGAAAAATTAAGAAAAACAGTAGCTGATTTTCTGGCTCTATATGAATACAACGTAATAGAAGCTAAGGATGGAGAGGTGGCAATTTCACAATTTGAGAAATACATTAATGAAATTGATTTGATTTTGTTGGATATAATGCTGCCTGTAACAGATGGTCAGGAGGTTTTAAAGCAAATACGTGAGGTATCTGAAGTACCGGTTATTATGATGACTGCAAAATCCGGGGATTACGAGCAGATAAAAAGTTTTGGAAACGGTGTTGACGATTACATTAAGAAACCTTTTATGCTGGCAGTTTTAAAGGCGAGAATAGAGGCTGTGCTAAAAAGGGTTGGAAAAAATGAAAGACTTGAGGAAATAACGGTAGGCAAAATAAGGCTTGAATGCAGTTCAAGAAAATTATATATAAATGGAGAATATATTGTTACGACTCCTAAGGAATTTGAACTTCTCTGTTATCTGGCACAAAATCAGAATGTGACATTAAAGAGGGAACAGATTCTGGATGCTGTCTGGGGAGCAGAATATGATGGTACATACAGAACCGTTGATACAATAATAAAACAACTTAGAATTAAATTGGGAGAAGAATGTCAGTATATTAAATCAATATACGGTGTGGGATACATATTTGAGGTGTAGAATGTTAAAAACAATAAAAAGTAAAATGGTTCTTCTGCAAACCATAAGTATATTAATAGTGTTGGGAATTCTGTTTATTATTTTTATGTCATCATATGATAAGTATTACTTTAACAGAAAAGAAGATCTTATGGAGGAGGCTTTTAAAAAGTTAGAAAATATTAACATAGAACGGGATATAAATAATACAAATTTTATTGAGACTTATCAGGAATTGAAAATTAAGTTTTTAATTACAGACGAAAAGTTTAATGTTATATATGCAACAAGAACATATAATAAAACTGAAAATAATAAGGACAGCAAAGATGAGACTAAAAGACAATATAAAATGACACAGGAAGATTTAAATAAACTTTATGGAAAAAAGGTAACTAATAGAATTGTAACTAAATTGGACAGATACAGTACTGATTTTAAAACAAGAAATGGAGACCAGAGAGTTGCAGGAAGAGGGATAATACAGCAGAATGGACATAAGTATTATGTCTACATGTATGAACTAAAGGCTGCAGCAAAAATTAAAATGTCTTATTTTAATATATTTTTTCTTTTTGTTTTGATTTTTGCATCCCTTGTTGGATTTGTGGTAGCAATTATAGTTTCAGGAAAAATCAGTAAACCAATAAAGCAGATTGAGGAAAACACGAGAGATGCCGTAAAGAGCGGGTACAAGATAAACATAAGAACAAATCAGGAATTCAAGGAACTGACGGGTCTTGCAGAGAGCATCAATACTATGATGGAAGAAATCCGGACACAATTTTCTGCATTAGAATATGAATTGGAAAGGAAGACTAAAACTGAAAATCTCAGGCGACAGTTTGTTAATAATGTGTCCCATGAAATGAAAACTCCACTTGCCATAATTTCAAATCAGGTGGAAATGCTTGAATTATTAAAAGATGAAGAAAAAAAGAAGGAATATTGCCAATCAATTATCGAAGAAACAAATAATATGTCAGAAATGATTAATGACATGATATTTATTTATTCAATGCAAAGTGATGAAGAAACTTTAAGAGTCACAAAAGCAGATATTTGTAAATTAGTGGAATTTACGTGTAGAGACTATGACAAGTTATTTGATGCTAATAGAATTAAACTCCATGAAGAATATGATACAAACTGCTTTGCAAAAGTTAATGAAAAGTTTTTGACTCAGGCAGTAAGCAATTACATAAGTAATGCTGTAAAGCATAGTACTGAAAACGGAAATGTTTACGTAAGGGTTATTAATCAGGAGGAGTCAGTCAGAATTGAAGTACAAAATGAAGGACCTAACATTCCTGAAAATAACCGAAATTCTATTTGGGATATGTTCTATCAGGGAAATGATAATGAAACTTTAAATGGACAAAAAGGAAGTGGACTTGGGCTGTATCTTGTAAGGAGTATTGTAGAATTACATAATGGAAAATATGGATATAGCAATTTAGAAAAAGGTGTGAATTTCTATATTGAAATACCAAAAGAAAAATAGGTCATTATTTTTAAAAATCTATTGCAAACTCCGGACCATATGTGATAAATTAAATGGCGGTGCTTTTGGAAAACGTCGAAATATGTCGGCATTAAGGAAGAGCATTTGCAATAATTACGTTAGATTTAGGAGATAATAGATGATTAATATTAGTGATGCAACAGTCAAATACTCTGAAGCGGGGATTGGCAAGGCAAAAATGAAAATAGGAAAAATGTTTATTTTAGCATTTATGGCAGGTATGTTTATATCTTTAGCAGGAATGTTTTCAGCGATTGCCTCTGCAACAGTGGACAACCACTCATTACAAAAGTTGATTTCAGCTTTAGTTTTCCCGGCAGGACTTGCAATGGTAATAATTAACAGTACTGAGTTATTTACAGGAAACAATCTTATGATAATTTCCGTACTTGATAAACGAATTTCTTTTTGGGGAATGCTTAGAAACTGGGGCGTAGTATACATAGGAAATTTTGCCGGCTCACTTTTCGTGTCAGTGTTAGGAACAATGAGCCATGTATATGCAGCTTTTGATAAGCGGGCGGCTAAAAGTGCATTGATTACAGCTACTGCAAAATGTAATTTAGGATTTGAAGATGCTTTTGTAAGAGCAATATTCTGTAATATTTTAGTATGTGTAGCCGTAATGATGGCAATGACAGCAGAAACATCAGCAGGAAAGATTGCTGCTTTGTATTTACCAATTGCATTATTTGTAGCCTGTGGATTCGAGCATAGTATTGCAAATATGGGCTATATCAGCAGTGGATTAGTTGCAAACAGCTTATATGGACATGTGGGTGTAGATATTACAGGACTTACATGGTTTAACTTTATATTTGCAAACCTTATTCCTGTTACCCTTGGTAATATTGTGGGAGGTCTTGCCACAGGAACATATTATTGGTTTACCGGAAGAAAAACGAAATAACAAACATTGTAAAAACAAGTTCCCAAACAAGAATTCCACCTTTTACGGAAAGAATTCTAAAATTATAGTTTTTGTAAATATAGCCAAAGAGCAGAAAACTAAGACATACACTGACAAAATAAATGATAAGGTCAATAACCAAATAATTTGTTTTTGTAAAGAAAGTGTATAAATAAAATAGAATAGGTATTGTAATCATACCAACAGATAAACCGCAAATTGCTGAAAAAAAGTAATTGCGGTTTTTTTTGCCATAAAGAAAATATCCTATGATAATCCATATAGTCATAGGAAAATATAAAAGCTTAAGATGCTCAAAAACACTTTCGTTAACAGGAGAAAAAATGCCAACAAGAGCATTTTTTCCAGACCATTCATAGAAAAAATGCTGGAGAGAACCAAATACTAAAGTGAAAATAATGCCTATAATAATATATTTATTAAATGATTTATGCATAATATACTCCTTAAATGTTTATAAATATATTATAGGAAAAATGAATGATAATTATTCTTAGTTACTAAATCTATTGGTATGAAAAAAGAGATTATCAGGTGAAAAATTGGTAAAAAATATGCAAGCTTAAGTTTATTAATTAAAAAGTTAAAATAATTAAGCAAAAGCATGCATAAAACTTATTATATTTGTTCCCATATACACACAATATGCGTTGTATTATATGACTGGAAAAATAAAACATAAAACGAATACTAGGTTAAGTATGAAGAAACTTTAGGAAGGGGGTAAAAGTGAAAATTATTGAGTATGAAAAACAAATTATGTTTATTAGGCGAAAATAATTGACTTTTTATTATAAAGAAGTTATCATAATTTTTGCAGTAAATTAATCCAGTAAGGGCTAGTACTGGTTTCGACAGGGATTTGGAAGCTGGTGAAGCTATTCGCAGGTGATGCGTTAAATCACAAACTTAAAATTAAACGCTGAAGATAATTTAGCTTACGTTGCCTAGTTGCAGCTGTCACCGGTAGGTCTCCTACAGCCTGGCGGTTGGCATCGACTTTCGTAGGGAACCCTATTTGCAAAGCTTTGAGCATATAGGAGCAACATGAAGCTACTAAGGGTTAAAGGGTGTTAGTTCCCGTTAACTTGAGGGAAATTCAAATAACTGACTATGATAGTAGAAGAACGGTGGAAAGATTTTTGGACATGGGTTCGACTCCCATCTAGTCCACTAAAGCTGAACAAGTCGAACTCTGTATATGATATTATCGTATACAGGAATATGTTTTGTTTGGTGTATCGAAGAAAATAAAAGTAACGGCATTGTATGTTACGAAAGTGATATACAGTGTCGTTATTTTTATGCTATAATGCGGATATGAATTTAACAAATCGGAATTGACCGAGCTCTTTGAGCGAGGGATGCTTCTTGTCCGAAGGGCAAGAAGATGGGATATAGAAAGAACTTAACAAATCGTGATTTTAGTTATAGTAATAAGTATAACGAAAATATTTTATTTAATAAATAATAAGCTAGAAGAAGGATATTATATATAATGACAAATGAAATCGTATTATTTAATGATGGTAATGTTAACATAGAGGTTCAAATAAATCCGGAACAGGAAACGGTATGGCTTACTCAAAAACAGATAGAAACATTGTTTGGAGTTAGTCATGCAACAGTAAGTGAACATATATCTAATATTTTGAAGTCAGGTGAGCTGGATGATACTTCTGTCGGTTTTTCCGACAAAAGTACCGGAGGCAGAAAACCAAAAATATACAACCTTGATATGATATTGTCAGTAGGATATAGAGTTAATTCAAAAAAAGGTATTGCGTTTAGACGTTGGGCTAATGGTGTGTTGAAACAATACATAATGGAAGGATATGCAATAAACGAAAAAAGGATGTTTGCACTTCAAAAAACGGTTAATATTCAGACAAAAATGTTAGCATATTCCTTAGATTTGGAGGAAAAAGAAATATTAAAGGCAGTAAATCAATACACTGAAGCTTTGCTTCTCTTGGATCAATATGATCACCAGTCTTTACAAAAACCTGAGGGAAATGAACCAATTTATAGAATTACTTATGAAGAATGTCGAAGGATGGTTGATGAAATGGAAGATTCATTTAAATCAGATGTATTCGGCGTTGAGAAAGAGAAAGGTAAGGTTGAAGGAATATTAGCAGCTGTTTATCAAAATGTGTTTGGAGGAGATGTGTATCCATCATTGGAAGAAAAAGCTGCAAATTTACTTTACTTTATAATAAAGGACCATCCTTATGCTGATGGGTGTAAGAGAATAGCTGCATCTCTTTTCCTCGAATTTTTAGCACGCAACAATGCTCTTTATAAAGATGGAGTAAAAATTATCAGTGATGGAGCATTGGTGGCAATTACACTTATGATTGCAGAATCCAGAGCAGAGGAGAAAGAGATAATGGTAAAGTTAGTTATGAATTTCTTGGCAATGTAGATAACTTGAAGCAGTTGCTGTTTTTAGATTAGATGTCTATAAAATACCATGTAAAGCAAAATAATTGATAACCAAGTTTTGGTTTGATTAAGATGTAGATAAATTCCAATTTGTAGAAAAGAGAATGTCTATTTACAGACTGTATTTCACAGACGAGGGTGCGGACAAAATTCTGGACTACTATAGGGCTTCGAAAGGAGCCTTTTTATGTATTCAAAAGAACAAAA